>NZ_JBXQQB010000035.1:34404-79279 GCF_057220535.1 Kitasatospora sp. NEAU-CNBT7
CTGCGGGGACCCTTACTTTTCTGTTGCCCTGTCCTCCCCCCGCGCCACTCGGGCCCCCGGGCCGGGCTACTCCGTTTGCCCCAGCGGGACGCGGCTCACATCTGCTGGATCCGCAGATAGCGCTTGATGTCCGGCAGGGTCAGCTTGACGACGGCGACCACGGTGGCCAGCGCCGCCGCACGGAACAGGAACTTGCTCATGGTCGGGCATTCCTCTCTCATCGGGTTCCCAGCGCGGCCGCCGGCCGGCCGGCCTCCTCCACCAGGCCGAGCACGACCTGGACGGCCTCGTCGACGGAGGCCTCGACCACCGGGCTGAGCCCCATCCCCTCCTCCAGGGACTGCGGCTCGCACCCGACCACCAGCACCCGCTCGGGCCCGCTGCGGCCGAGCCCGGAGGTGAGCGTGCCGAGGACGGCGAGCACCGCGTCCGGGGTCATCCGGTGCCCGTCCATGACAGCGGGCCGCTCCTCCGGCTCCGGCAGCCGGGCCTCGATCAGGTAGACCGTGCCGGGCTCGCAGCCGCGGGCGGTGGCGTCCACCAGCACCACGGTGCGGTAGCCCTCGAGCAGCTGGTAGGCGAGGTGGACGCCGCGGACGCCGGTGTCCACCAGTTCGACGTGGTCGGGCAGGGCCAGCGCGGACAGCCGCCGGACCACCTCGACTCCGAAGCCGTCGTCGCCGAGGAAGATGTTCCCGACCCCGGCGACCAGCACCCGGCCCTTCGGTACGGCTGCGCTCACGGTGCCACCTCCGGGGCGGGTGCGACCTCGTCCGGCTGGAAGTACAGGAACCGGCCCTGCTCTCGCCACAGGTCGGCGCCGGGGTCGCCCTCCACCGTGACGGCGAGGTGCACGGTGCCGTCGACGTCGTGCAGGACGGCCTCTACCAGTGCGGTGCGGCCCTGCAGGAACAGGTCCTGGGCGTCGGTGCGGCGCCGTCCGGGCCGCAGCACCACCCGGCTGCCGGCGCCGACGTGCTGGCCGTCGATCAGGACGCGGTCGGTGCCGGGGTCGACCGACCGGTCGCCGCCCGGGTCCCACCACGGGGTGTCGGGGCCGGTGCCGTCACCGGTGACCTCGCGCAGCGCGCGGACGGCGCCGTGCAGCCGGTCCATCACCTCGGGCGGCAGCGAGTCCGCCAGGTCGATCACCGCGCCGGCCCGCTCGTCGGTGCCGCGGGCCTCGCGCTTCTCCTCGTCGGTCAGCGCGGCGGTGCGCAGGGCGAGGATCTCGTCGATCTCGGTGGCGTCGTAGAAGCCGCCCGGGCTCTCCGGTGCGATCTTCGGGTGGTCCTCCAGGATGATCGGCGAGGAGAGCACCACGTCGGCCCGCCCGTCCGCACCCGCCAGCACCGGCCAGGTCCGCAGGTTGCGGCAGTCGGCGACGGCGCCCGCGGCCCACTGCGGCGGGTCGGTCATCGACAGGAAGGACCCGCTGTCCAGGCCCAGCAGCAGGTGGGCGGCGACCAGCGATCTGGGTAGCGCCGCCTCGCGGTCGGCCGAGCCGGCGGCCGGCTCCCAAGCGCTGGTGTTGAGCACCTCGGCGGTCAGCCGCAGCAGCGGGTAGGGGCCCGGCAGGTCGGCCGCCGCCAGCCGCAGCGCCCCCTCCAGCCGTTCCCGGCGCCGGCTGAGCCGGCCCACCGGGCGGCCGTCCGCCGACACCAGCTCGGTCTCGGTCGCGGCCGGCCGGTTGAACGGCACGGTCACGCCCTCGCCCAGCAGCTCGGACACCGGGAAGGACAGCCGGACCCGCTCCTCGACGCCCTCGTCCCAGGGCACCAGCACCCGGTCGGGCAGCTCCAGCGCGGCGACGGTCGGCGTGGAACCGTCCGGCCGCAGCTCCTGGACGGTGCGCCGCACCGCGTGCAGGAAGCGCAGCTCGACGGTGAGCCGCGCGCCCGCCTTGGGCTCCAGCAGCAGCTCGGTGCGCTGCCAGGAGTGCTCGCCGCCGACCTCCTCGAAGGCCGGCGGCACCAGCACGCCGAACTGCCAGCGCAGCCGGTTCTTGGCCGCCGACGCCCGGTACGGGTACAGCACGTACCCCTCGAACAGCACGGCGTCGGCGATCCGCCGCGCGACCTCGAACGGCGCGGAGTCGACCTCGGCGGTGGCGGTCACAGCACACTCCCTTCGACGGCGGGGACGGCCTGCGCGGCCAGCAGCGACCGGACGGTCGCCTCCCAGGACGGCAGCGCGTTGCGGGAGCGGTAGGCCAGCAGCGCCGCCAGGTCCTCGCGCGGCAGCCGGATCCACCCGCAGCCGGGGAAGTGCTGGTCGACCATCTCCCGCCAGACCTCGGCGGGCAGGCCGCACCGGGCCTCCCGGTCCCAGGGCACCGGCTCGACCCGGAAGCCGCCCTCGCCGGTGAACGCGGTGCCGGAGAACAGCAGCAGCAGCGGAGCCTCGCCCCCGGCCAGCGCGTCGAAGTAGCGGGTCGCCGCGAGGTCGAGGTCGTAGCTGCACGGCACGGCCAGCTCGGCCTCGGTCTCCCCGGTGAAGCCCGGCACGGTCAGCGAGACCTGCGCGAACTGCACCGGGTTGAGTGAGCTGCCCCAGCGGGCCGGCTCGCCGAACAGGTCCGCCAGCGCGGCCTGCTCCCCGGCCTCGTAGCGCCGCCGGGCGGGTTCGATCCGCAGCTGGCAGCGCAGCGCCAGGGCGTGCACCCGGGCGCCCCCGGACGCGGTGATCCGCAGCCGGAACACCAGGGTCGGCCCGGCCGCGTACGGGTCGGCCCGTACCCCGGTGCAGCGGAAACCCAGTTCGGTCACACCGGCTCCTCGGTCCGTACGGCCCGGGCGCGGGCCCGGACGCTGTCGAAGAAGGCGGCGAGCTCGGCCCGCGCCTCGGCCCCGCCGTCGAAGCCCTGCCAGGTCAGCCGCATCCGGCCGACCAGCTCGTAGCAGACGTCGACCGGTACCAGGAAGCACTCGCTGCGCTCCTCGGACCGGTGCACCAGCAGCGCCTCGACGTCCGGCTGCAGCAGCGCCGCCAGCGGGCTGGAGCCCAGGACGGCCTGCCAGGCCGCCGGGTCCAGCTCGCTCTCGGTGGCCCCGGCGGGGCTGGGGTAGAGCGCCACCAGCCGGTCCAGCTCGGCGTTGCGGAAGAAGAACGCGGTGCCGACCGGGATCTGCAGCCGCTCCCAGGCCGCCGCGTCCAGCTCGTGGCCCGGGTCGGCGAGGTACCGGTCGGGGACCGCCCGGTAGTCGCCCCGCCCCGCGCCCGGCTGCTCGAACAGCAGGGCGCAGGGCACGCAGGCGCAGGTCAGGGTCCGGCTCCCGGTGCGGACCAGGTGCCGGTGACGCTCCGCCAGCACGGCGGCGCACAGCTCGCAGCGCTCGGGCTGCGGCGGTGCGGGCGCCCGGAAGCGGCGCAGTCCGCGGGCGGGCGCGCTCACCGGGCCTCCGCGGGCTGCAGCCCCGGCCGGAGCCCGATCTGCAGCAGGGCGGGCTCCTTGGGCCCGGCCGGTTCCAGCTCGACGGCGGTCACCTCCGGCGCGAACACCGCGACCAGCTCGGCCACCGCCGCGCGCCCGCCGTCCGCGCCGCCCGAACACCCGCAGCCGGAGCCGGAGTTCTCCACCCGGACCCGCAGCACACCGGAGGCGGGGTCGAAGGAGGCCAGCGCCGCCCCGGGCACCTGCCGCACCGCCCGCTCGAGCCGGCCGACGGTGTCCTCGGGGTGCAGGTCGTGCAGCACCAGCAGCCCCGCGACCAGCTGATCGTCCAGCAGCTCCGCCAGCGGTCCGGCGGCCGGCCGGTCGGGGTCGTGCGCGCCCGCCGACAGCAGTTCCACCGCCCGGGCCAGGCCCGCGCCGTAGAAGTCCATCAGCACCCGGACGAGCTCCTCGGCGGCGGCCGCCGCCTTCGGGTCGCCTTCGGCGGCGAGGCGGTCGAGGATCTCCTCGACCCGCCGCCCGGCCGCCTCCCCGGTCGGCGCGCTCACCCGGTCATCCCGCTCAGGCCGGTCGGCACGTGCATCTTCTGCAGGGACTTGCCGTCGCCCAGGTACATGTGGACACCGCAGGGCAGACAGGGGTCGAAGCTGCGCACCGCCCGCATGATGTCGATGCCCTTGAAGTTCTCCGGGGAGTTCTCCTCGAAGATCGGGGTGTTCTGCACCGCGTCCTCGTACGGCCCGGGGGTGCCGTAGCTGTCCCGGACGCTGGCGTTCCACGGGGTCGGCGGGTACGGGTGGTAGTTGGCGATCTTGCCGTCGCGGATCACCATGTGGTGCGACAGGACGCCGCGCACCGCCTCGGTGAAGCCGCAGCCGATCGACTCGTCCGGCACCTCGAACTTCTCCCAGGTCTGGGTGCGCCCGGCGCGGACCTCGGCCAGCGCCTTCTCGGCGAAGTGCAGCGCGGCGGCCGCGGCGTAGGCCTGGAAGTAGGTGCGGGCCCGGTTGCGCTCCAGCGCGTTGGACCACTTCGGGATCTTCCACTCGAAGGTGGTCTCCGGCTTGGTCAGGGTCCGCGGCAGGTTGATCACCACGCTGTGCCCGGTGGCCTTGATGTAGCCGATGTCGACCAGGCCGGAGAGCGCGGTCGACCACAGCCGGGCGATCGGGCCGCCGCCGGTGTCCAGCGCCAGGTGGTCCTTGCCGTCGAACCAGCGCGGGGACATCACCCAGCTGTACTTGTCGTCGAAGTTGCGCTTCTGCGGCTGCGGGATGGTGTGCTGGTTCCACGGGTGGCGCGGGTCGACCGGGTTGCCGAGCGGGTCGTGGGTGACGAACTGCTCCTTGCCCTCCCAGTCCTGGTAGTACGAGGAGCCGAGCAGGATCCGGATGCCGAGGTTGATCTGGGTGAGGTCGTTGGTGACCAGCTTGCCGTCGACCACCACGCCCGGGGTGACGAACATCCGCCGGCCCCAGTCGGTCATGTTGCGGTACGTGAAGTCGCAGTGGTCCGGGTCGTTGAGCGAACCCCAGCAGCCGAGCAGGATCCGGCGCCGGCCGACCTCCTCGTAGCCCGGCAGCGCCTCGTAGAAGAAGTCGAACAGGTCGTCGTGGAGCGGCACCACCCGCTTCATGAACTCGACGTAGCGCATCAGCCGGCTCAGGTAGTCGGTGAACAGCTGCACCGTGGCCACCGTGCCGACGCCGCCCGGGTAGAGCGTGGAGGGGTGCACGTGGCGGCCCTCCATCAGGCAGAACATCTCCCGGGTGTAGCGGGAGACCTGGAGCGCCTCGCGGTAGAACTCGCCCTCGATCGGGTTGAGCGAGCGCATGATGTCGGCGATGGTCTTGTAGCCGTGCTCGGCGGCGTGCGGCGCCTCGGTGCGCTCGGCCTTCTCCAGCACCCCGGGGTTGGTCTCGCGGACCATCTTCTCGCAGTAGTCGACCCCGACCAGGTTCTCCTGGAAGATGTTGTGGTCGAACATGTACTCGGCGGCCTCGCCGAGGTTGATGATCCACTCGCCCAGGTGCGGCGGCTTCACCCCGTACGCCATGTTCTGCGCGTACACCGAGCAGGTGGCGTGGTTGTCGCCGCAGATGCCGCAGATCCGGCTGGTGATGAAGTGCGCGTCGCGCGGGTCCTTGCCGCGCATGAACACGCTGTAGCCGCGGAAGACCGACGAGGTGCTGTAGCACTCGGCGACCTTCTTCTGCTTGAAGTCGATCTTGGTGTGGATGCCGAGGCTGCCCACGATCCGGGTGATCGGGTCCCAGCTCATCTCCACCAGGCCGTCGTTGCCGCCCGGCCGCGGGGCTGTTGTCGTCATGGCGTGTGTCGTGCCCTTCTGAAGGTCTGCGGAGGGGTCTGCGGACCGCCCGCGGGTCTTGCGGGGGTCCGCGCAGAGTTCTGCGGGGAGCGGGCCGGCCGACCGGAGCGGGGCCGCGGCCGCCGCAGCGGGCGGGCGCGGCCCCGGACCGGGCGGCCGGCGGTCACCAGGGCGGCTTGTAGCCCGTGGCGAGCTTGCGGCCGGTGTGCCGCCACTTCGGTTCCTGGTCCACCGTGTGCGAGGTGATCGAGCGCAGCCGGCGGATCACCGAGCCGTACGCGGCGCTCGCGGAGCTGGACACCTTGGCGCCCGGCGGCTCGTCCATGAACGGCATGAACTTGTCCGGGAAGCCGGGCATGGTGCAGGCGATGCAGATGCCGCCCACGTTCGGACAGCCGCCCACCCCGTTGATCCAGCCGCGCTTGGGGACGTTGCACTTCACCACCGGGCCCCAGCAGCCGATCCGCACCAGGCACTCCGGCGTGCCGTACTCCGAGGCGAACTGCCCCTGCTCGTAGTAGCCGGCCCGGTCGCAGCCCTCGTGCACGGTCGCGCCGAACAGCCAGGTCGGGCGGAGCTTGTCGTCCAGCGGGATCATCGGCGCGGCGCCGGCCAGCTGGTGGAGCAGGTAGACCAGCGTCTCGGAGAAGTTGTCCGGCTGGATCGGGCAGCCCGGCACGCAGACGATCGGCAGCCCGGCCTTGGACTTCCAGTCCCAGCCCAGGTAGTCGGGCAGGCCCATCGCGCCGGTCGGGTTGCCCGCCATCGCGTGGATGCCGCCGTACGTCGCGCAGGTGCCGATCGCGATCACCCCGGTGGCCTTGGGGGCGAGCCGGTCCACCCACTCGCTGGTGGTGATCGGCTGGCCGGTCTCCGGGTTGTCGCCGAAACCGCACCAGTAGCCCTCGGCCTTGATGGACTCGTTCGGGATGGACCCCTCGACCACCAGCACGAAGGGCTCCAGCTCGCCGCGGTCGGCCTTGAAGAACCACTCCACGAAGTTGTCCGCGCCCTGCACCGGACCGCACTCGAAGTCGATCAGCGGCCAGTGGACGGCGATCTTCGGCAGGCCGGGCAGCACGCCGAGGACGATCTCCTCGATGGAGGGCTGGGTCGCCGCGGTGAGCGAGACGGAGTCACCGTCACAGCTCAGCCCCGCGTTGATCCAGAGGATGTGGACCACCGGCTCCTCGTCCCCGGCCGGCGGGCCGGTGGATCGGGATGTCGCCTCGGTGGTCGTCGGTGTCGAAGCCATGGGACGCCTCCTCCTTGCGAAGGCACGACAAGACCGACAAATCGGTCTCTTGGCATCTTCCTACCAACGCCCTCCCCCGACCGGGAGGTCGATACGGCCGAACCGGTGGACCTCGGGCCGCGCCTGCGCCGACCGGGTGAGCACCGCTCGCGGCGCGCCCGGGACGCCCCCCGCGGCTCCCTTCGCCAGCGCCTCCCCAGGGCGGGGTGTATCCAGGAGACATGGACATCCGGGCACGTGCCGAGGCGATCCGCAGGCCCGGCCGGGCCTCGCGGGCCTTGGTCGTCATCCCGCTGCTCCTGATCGTGCTGGTCTGCGTCGGCGACATCCTCGCCCCGCCGGAGGTCCACCTCGGGCCGTTCCTGGTCGCCGCGCCCGCGATCACCGCCTCCTTCGCCGGCCCCAGGACCACCGGCTTCATCGGCGCGCTCGCCGTCCTCGCCCAGGCGACGGTCGCCGCCGCCCGGACCACCCTGCTCGACCTCAACCACACCGTCCAGATCACCGCGCTCGCCGTGATCTCCGCGCTGGTGACGCTCTTCGCGTACCTGCGCGAGCAGCACGAGAAGGAGATGACCCAGCTGCGCTCGGTCGCCGAGGCCGCGCAGCAGGTGGTGCTGCGCCCGATCCCGCCCCGGATGGGGCCGCTGCGGATCGCCTCGGTCTACGTGGCGGCCGAGGCCGAGGCGCAGATCGGCGGCGACCTGTACGCGGCGGTGCGCTCCGGCCGGGCGACCCGGTTCATCGTGGGCGACGTCCGGGGCAAGGGGCTCGGGGCGATCGGGGACGCCGCCCTGGTGCTCGGCGCGTTCCGGGCCGCCGCCCACCGCCGGGTCGAACTGACCCGGCTGGTCGACTTCCTGGACAGCACCGTCTCCGGCGACGTGGAGGAGACCGGGGACGACCCGGAGCGGCAGGAGTCCTTCACCACCGCGGTGCTGATCGACATCCCGGACGGCAGGCCCGTACTGAGCCTGGTCGACTGCGGCCACCCGCCGCCGCTGCTGTTGCGCGGCGGCCGGGTGGTCGCGCTGGAGGCGCGGCAGCCGGCCCCGCCGCTGGGCCTGGCGGCCATGGCCGAGCGGGGGCTGGGCCTGGAGTCCTTCCCGTTCGAGCCCGGCGACACCGTGCTGCTGTACACCGACGGCGTGGTGGAGGCCCGGGACGCGGGCGGGCGCTTCTACCCGCTCGCCGAACGGCTGGCCGGCTGGCCGGCCGACGACCCCGGGCAGCTGCTGCGGCTGCTCTGCCAGGACCTGGCGGCGCACACCGGCGGCCGCCTCGGCGACGACGCCGCGATGGTGGCGATCGTCCGGCTGCCGACACCCCCCGGGTGACCCGCGCGGCCCGCGGCGCCGGGCGCCGGCCGCCGCCCGTGGACGCGTTGACGGGCAGCACGGGGGGCGTGCCCGGTGGACCGGACCGGACCGGCCCGGCGACAGCCGTGCGGGCGGCCTGCGCGCCCGCGCGTTCCGCCGGCTCCCGGAGCGGCACACGGCCGCTCCGCGGCGGACGGGGCCGCCTGACGCCGTGCCGGACGGGGACCGGGCCGCCCGCGGCGGCGGGCGGTCGACCGGAACCCGAACGGCGGTGCGGGGGCGACCCTTCCCGGGCTCGATCGGGCTGCTCGTGCCTACGGTGGGTCAGAACGCTGTCGTCCCGGTGGCACGGAGGTCCGCATGTCGTTGGCTCGTCGGGTGGTACTGGCCGCGCTGGCCGGCAGCGCCGTCTCCGGGTGCGGGATCTCCCGCCGTTCCGCGGCGCCGCGGCCACAGCCGTCCGCGCCGCCGGCCCCGGCCCCCGCCGCGCCGCCGGCCCCGGCCCCCGCGGCGGCGCCGGCCCCGGAGCCGTCGACGGGACCGTCCGCCGCGCCCTCCGCCGCGCAGGCCGCGGAGCAGGCGGCCCGGGCCGTCCCGGCGGTCCTGCCCGGCCGCGCCGAGCTGGTCGAGCGCCTGTCCGGCGAGTCGCCGCGCAGCTGGGGCTTCGACCCGCCGGGCGCCGTCACCGAGCTGCCCGAGGGCGAACGGGCCATCGCGCTGACCTTCGACGCGTGCGGCGGCCCCGGCGGATCGGGGTACGACGAGGCGCTGATCGACACTCTCCGGGCCCGGCAGGTGCCCGCCACGCTGTTCCTCAACTCCCGCTGGGTGGAGGCCAATCCCGAGCTCTTCCGGGACCTCGCCGCCGACCGGCTGTTCGAGATCGGCAACCACGGCACCCGGCACCGGCCGCTGTCGGTGACCGGCCGCTCGGCGTACGACATCGCGGGCACCCGTGACGTCGGCGAGGTCTACGACGAGGTGGCCGGCAACCAGGAAGGGCTCACCGAACTGCTCGGCCGCCCGCCCGCGTTCTTCCGCTCCGGCACCGCCTACTACGACGACGTGGCCGCGCAGGTGGTGACCGCGCTGGGAGCGCGGATCGCCGGCTTCACCGTCAACGGCGACGGCGGCGCCACGTTCGGCGCCGAACAGGTCCGGCGCACGGTCGCCGCGGCCGGGCCCGGCTCGATCGTGCTGGCGCACATGAACCACCCCGGCAGCGGCACCGCCCGCGGGGTGGCCGCGGCGCTGCCGGAGCTGCTCGACGCGGGCCAGCGGTTCGTCCGGCTCTCGGACGTGGCGTGGTGAGCCGCGGCCGCCGCTGACCGCTCGGCCGTCGGCCCGGCCGTCAGTCCTGCCGGTCGTGCTCCGCCCGCAGCGACTCCTCGGCCTCCTCCTGGGCCGCCCGCACCTCGGCCTCCACCTCGTCGGCGGGGCGGCGCACCAGCCGGCCGCCGTGCCGGGCGGCGATGGCGTCCACCGCGTCGGGCGAGGTCTCGGTCAGCTCGGCGATCAGCATGCTGGTGCTGTCGGCCAGGCCACGGCTGAAGACCAGCAGGCCCTCGGCCGAGTCGCTGAGCCGCTTGTACTCCGCGCCGCCGCCCAGTGCGGTGCCCGCGCCCCAGCCGAGGAACACCCCGATCGGCCCGCCGATCAGCCCGACCAGCCCGCCGACCACACCGCTGAGCACCGTCGCCGTGCCCGCGCCGCGCACCCAGCTCTCCGGTACGTCCAGCAGGCCCTCGGCCGACCGCTCCATCACGGCGGCCTGCCGGACGCCGTGCACCTCCTTGATCTCGTGGTACGCCCGGCGGGCGGCCTCGGTGGATCCGAAGGTCACGAAGACCATGCTGTGGCTCTCGTGCATCGTGCTGCCTCTCGACGTGCGGGCGCGGGGTGCTACCGCCACGGTAGGCCCGCCGGGGCCGGCCGTGCCGGATCCGGGCGGGTGGTCACCACTTGTCCCAGGCGATGTTCCAGCCGCTGAGGCCGTTGGCCGGGTCGACCTGCTGGCCGACCGAGTTCTTCACCGTCACCACGTCGCCGATCAGCGAGGCGGCGTAGAACCGGCCCGCCACCGAGCCGTCGTCGCCGTCCTCCGCGGAGCCGTCCTGCAGGCCCACGCAGCCGTGGCTGGTGTTGCGGCTGCCGAACGGGTTGTCCGGCGCGTACTTGCCGTGGACGTAGGTGCCGGTCGGGGTGAGCCGCAGCGCGTGCGGCATCTTGACCTTGTAGTCGGGGCCCTCGTGGTTGACGACGGTGGAGGAGTCCATCACGGTGGTGCCCTCCTTCGCCATGATCACCATGGTGCCGTTGAAGGTGTTCTGCGAGGCGGGGGAGGAGGCGCCGGCGCTGATCGGGATGGTCTCCGCGGGCTTGCCCTCCTCCTCGACCACCATCTGGTGGGAGGCGGCGTCCGCGGTGCTGATCCGCGAACGGCCGATGGTGAAGGTCTGGTCGCTGTCGACCTCGCCGTACACGCCGGGCGCGGTCTCCACGCTCTTGAGGCGGTAGTGCGCGACCACCTTGGTCTGGGACTTCCAGAACGTCTGCGGCCGGAAGTCGATCCGGGTGTCGTTGAACCAGTGGCCCTTGACCACGCTGCCGTCGGAGGTCTCGAAGCTGACGGCCTGCTCCACCGCCGCCCGGTCCTTCACGGCCTTCTTGAAGGTCAGTGAGACGATCATGCCGGTGCCGTAGGTCTGGCCGTCGGCGATGTTGTCCTGCGGGCCCGCGCCCGCCTTGGGCGTCAGCGTGGTGAAGCTGCTCTCCGCAGTGGCCGCCAGGCCCTTGGCGTCGGTGGCCTTGGCGCTCACCCGGTACGCGGTCGACACCGCGAGTCCGGCCGACGGCACCCAGCCCAGGCCGTCGGCGGCTATCGCCCCGGGGACCTCCTTGCCGTCCGGTCCGGTGACCTTCACCTCGGTCAGCTTGCCGTTCGCCACCGCAACCTTGAGCGCGCCGGTCGGCTTGACGTCCGTCGCGCCGTTGCCCGGCTCGATGGTCACCGCCGCCGCCGAGGTCTTCTGCTCGGACGCCGCCGCCCCGCCCGATCCGCTTCCGCTGCCGCCGCCGCACGCCGTGGTCAGCACCAGCGCGCCGCCGAGCAGCGCCACCGCCAGGACCCTGTTGTTCCGTTCCACCCGAATGACACCCCTCTTGCCGGTTCCAGCCGTATACACGCCGGAACGGGCGGACAGGTTCCCGCAGAGAGGGACGATTCGGTCACGCAGGGATCCCCGGCGGCGGCGCCGGGAGTGCCGGGGGTCCGCTCAGACGCACTTCAGGTCGCGGTTGACCAGCGTCACCGAGCCGACCTTGCCGTCCGCGACGGTGAACTCCAGCATCCAGCCCGCCGGGCCCTGGGCCGACACCTGGTACCGGCCGTCCTTGCGCAGCTCCAGACCGCGCGAGCCGTACGCCTGCTTCAGCTCCTCCAGCGTGGAGCCCGCGCCGACGCCCTCGGCCGTACGGGCCCCGGCCGGCGCGGCCAGCTCCCGCAGGCCGTCCTTCCCGAAGGACGCGCCGCCCGCCGCCGCGAACGCCGCGTCGCGGGCCTCACGGACCTTCATCTCGTCGACGATGGCCTGCGTCGCGTCGGCGTACAGCCGGGCCGCCTCGGCCTGCCGGCCGGCGTCGTCCGCGTACTCCCGGGCCGAGGCACCCGGGCCGGCCTTGCCCTGCTCGGCCTTGGCGCCGGCCTCGTCGGCCTTGGCGTTCAGGTCCTTCGACTTGGTCTCGGCAGCGGTCTCCGCCGCCATCCGGGCCGGGTCCGGCGCGGGCCCGCCCTGGTACGAGAAGTCCGTGCAGCCGCCGAGCGTCGACACCGGCGCGGCCTGCAACGCACCGCTCGCCAGCGCCGCGTCCTTCGACTGGCCCGGCGTCAGGCCCCGGTAGCCGGCCGCACCGAAGACCTCCGGTGCCTTGCCCGAGGCCGACGCCGACCCGCCGGTGCCGTCGCCCGCACAGGCCACCGCACCCGCCAGGACCGCCGCCGCCACCAGGCCCCGCCCGGCCGTCCGCCGCCGCCCGCCGCGCGTGGGACCGGATACTGCTACCACCATCTGCTGCTCCCCTTGTGGATCTTCACGGCCACGCTAGCGAACCGCGCTCCACGGCCGACACCCGATTTCCGCCGGCCCGCCCGGCCGAACCGTCCCCCCGCCGGTCAACTCGGCTCCCCGTGGCCGTGATTGCCCCCGGCGGCCGAGGGCCGCCCACCGCGGCCGGGGTGACGCGGCTCACCTCCCGCCCGGCCGTCCCCGGTTGGCCCGATCGGCCGACAGCGGCCCGGATGTCCTTGACCGGCCCCGGGTGCCGCTGCTGCGATGGGACCGGCCGGACCCCGGCACGGCGGCCGTGACCTGCGAAGACGCCCGCCCTGCCGACGGCCGGACCGGGACGTCGGATCGGCCGAGGGGATCCCCATGAGGAGACGCTGGGCGGCCTGGGCCGCAACCACGGCCCTGACCGCCGCCACCCTGAGCACCGCCCCGGCGGCCGCCCGCGCGGAACCCGCCTTCGACCCCGCCGCGGCCGTCGCCAGCCTCCACCGGCTGCTGCCCGCGGCCGCCGCCGACCAGTTCACCCTCACCCCCGTCGCCCGGGACGCCGGCACCGACACCTTCACCGTCCTCGGCCGGGCCGGCGCGGTCGAGGTCCGCGGGACCTCCCCGGCCACCCTGCTGGCCGGCGCCGGCTGGTACCTGCGCGAGGTGGCGGGCATCGACATCGGCCTGCCCGGCGACAGCCTCGCCGCACTCCCCGCCACCCTGCCCGCCGTGCCGCAGCCGGTCACCCGCAGCGCCGCCGTCGCCCACCGCTACGCCCTCAACGACACCGACGACGGCTACTCCGGCGCCTACCGCGACTTCGCCGCCCGGCAGCACGAGATCGACGTGCTGGCCCTGCACGGCGTCAACGAGGTCTTCGTCCAGACCGGCGCCGAGCAGCCCTACCTCGAGACCTTCCGCCGGTTCGGCTACACCGAGGCCGAGCTGCGCGCCTGGATCCCCGCACCCGCGCACCAGAGCTGGTGGCTGCTGCAGAACATGAGCGGCTTCGGCGGGCCCGTCCCCGCGCACCTGGCCGCCGACCGCGCCGCGCTCGGCCGGCGGATCGCCGACCAGCTCCGGGAACTCGGCATGACCCCGGTGCTGCCCGGCTACTTCGGGACCGTCCCGCCGGGCTTCACCGACCGCAACCCCACCGCCGTCACCGTCCCCCAGGGCAGCTGGGTCGGTTTTGCCCGGCCCGACTGGCTCGACCCGCGGACCCCGCTGTTCGCCGACGTGGCCGCCGCCTACTACGCCGCCCAGCGGGCCGAGTTCGGCGACAGCGCGATGTACAAGATGGACCTGCTGCACGAGGGCGGCAACCCCGGCGGGGTCGACGTCGGCGCCGCCGCCGGGGCCGTCCAGCGCGCCCTGCAGACGGCCCACCCGGGAGCGCTCTGGGCGATCCTCGGCTGGCAGGACAACCCCACCGCGGCCCTGCTCGACGGCGTGGACCGGACCCGGATGCTGGTCGTCGACGGACTGTCCGACCGCTACGACGGCCTGGACCGCGAGAGCAGCTGGGCCGGCACCCCGTACGCCTTCGGCACCATCCACAACTTCGGCGGGCACACCGCCATCGGCGCCAACACCGCGACCTGGACCACCCGCTTCCGGCAGTGGCGCGACCGCCCCGGCAGCGCCATGCGCGGTATCGCCTACCTGCCCGAGGGCACCGGCACCGACCCGGCGGCCTTCGACCTGTTCACCCAACTCGCCTGGGAGCCCGACGGGATCGACCAGCGGGACTGGTTCGCCCGGTACGCCGCCCGGCGCTACGGCGGCCCCGACCCGCACGCCGCCGCGGCCTGGGAACAGCTGCGCCTCGGCCCGTACAGCCTGCCCCCGGGGACCTGGAGCGAGCCGCAGGACGGGCTCTTCGCGGCCCGCCCCGACCTCGCGGCGGCCACCGCCGCGACCTGGAGCCCGCCCGCGCTTCGCTACCGCCCGCAGACCGTCCGCACCGCGCTCGCCGAACTGCTCCAGGCCGCCCCCGGGCGGCAGGCCACCGACGCCTACCGCTTCGACCTGGTCAACACGGCCCGCCAGACGCTCGCCGACCGCAGCCGCACGCTGCTGCCGCTGATCGCCGGCGCCTACCGGGCGAAGGACCGGCCGGCCTTCCGCCGCCTGACCGCCGAGTGGGCGGCCGACGCGGCGCTGCTGGACCGGGTGGCCGGCTCCGACGCCCGCCTCCTGCTCGGCCCGTGGCTGGCGGCCGCCCGTTCCTGGGGCGCCACCGACGCCGAACGGGACCAGCTGGAGTACGACGCCCGGACCATCCTCACCACCTGGGCCGGGCGCGGGCCCAGCGAGGAAGGCGTGCACGACTACGCCAACCGGGAGTGGTCGGGGCTGGTGTCCACGCTCTACGCCCCGCGCTGGGCCGGGTACTTCGCCGGCCTGGACGCGGCGCTGACGGCGGGCCGCGACCCGGCGCCGGTCGACTGGTTCGCCGTGGACGACGCCTGGACCCGTCAGCACGGCGGCTACCCGCTCACCCCCACGGGGGACCCGGTGGCACTGGCCCGGGAGGTCCTGGCCGCCGTCCCGCCGCCGCCCGGGCCCTGACCGCGCGGCGCCGGGGAGCGGGCCCGGGGGCCATGATCAGGGACACCGACCATGGCCCGGCCCTCGCGGGCGCCGGATCAGGACGCGCAGTCCTTGCAGATCGGCCGGCCCTGGGAGTCCTTGCCCGCCAGCTGGCTGCGGTGGTGCACCATGAAGCAGGTGGCGCAGGTGAACTCGTCCTGCTGCTCCGGCAGCACCTGGACGACCAGCTCCTCGCCGGACAGGTCGGCGCCGGGCAGCTCCAGCCCCTCGACCGCCTCGAAGTCCGCGTCGACCTGCCCGGTCGACTTGTCGTTGCGCCGGCTCTTCAGTTCCTCGATGCTGTCGTCCGATTCCTCGTTGTTGTTGCGCGGGGCGTCGTAGTCGGTTGCCAAAACGGCGGCCTTCCGGTCGGGATACCGCACGGTCGGGACCGCGCGGCGGTGGGTGTCGACGGACATCCTGTCCTGTCCGCGCGGCAGGGGGAAGCCGGGACGGTCGGCCCGCACCTGTTCGGATGACGGCGCGGCGGCGCCGGACCCGGAACGCACCGGCCGTCACCGGCGGTTCAGCCGCTCAGATAGCCGCCCGGCACCGAGGTGAACAGCGCACCGCCCGGACCGCTCACCCGCCAGGCCACGACCGGCCCGCCGGGCCCGGGTTCGGGCGGCACGGCCAGCGTCCGGCCGGTGTCGAAGTCCACCTCCAGGCGGCCGGCCTGGCTGACCCGGACGGCCGTGACCACCGCGCCGACCAGCGCGGCGAGGCCGCCGGCCGGGGCCATGGTCAGGCCGGGGTAGAAGTGCTCGACCTCGTGCGGCCCGGTCAGCCGGAAGTCGTTGTCCACCGTCACCGCCAGCCCGCCGGTCAGGCCCACCCTCAGCCGGTAGCCGCCCTCGACGCTCTCCACCCGGTGCCCGCACAATGCGCCCTCGATCGGATCCGCCGCCATGGCCTCCGCCTCCTCGCCGCCCGGTCACCCGGGTCCGTTGTCCGCCCCCGGGCGGCCGCCGCGGGGGCCGCCGCTCAGCGCGCGGCCGGCACCCCCTGGACCAGCTCGGCCGGTCCGCCGTCGCCGGCCCGGGCGGCCAGCGCCCCGGCGATCCGCGCCCAGGACGGCGCGGGGAGCACCTCGCGGGCCCCGTCCGGTGTGAACATCCGGGCCTCGGCCAGCTCGGCGGGCTGCAGCCGGGCGGTGGCGAGCCGCCCGGCGGCGAGCGTGCCGCCGTCGTAGACGTGCACCAGCCGCGCCCGGTCACCCGGCCGGTCCGCCTCGGCGGGCACCCAGTCCAGCGCCAGCAGGCGGCCCACCTCGCACTCCCAGCCCAGCTCCTCGATGATCTCCCGGCGGGCCGCCTGCCGGGGCAGCTCCCGGTCCGCCTCCACACTGCCGCCGGGCAGCACCCAGTACGGCCCGAGGTCGCCCGCCCGCGGCCGCAGCCGGACCAGCAGGATCCGCCCCTCGGGATCGGTGAACAGCATCCGCGCCTTCGCCCGGATCCTCGGCCGGGTCGCCAGGTAGGTCTCCCGGTCCATCGGCGGCGCGGGCGCCGGCCGCAGTACGGCGCCCGGCCCGGGCAGGGCGGCCACGCCGGTGTACGGCGCGGGCGGCGCCGGGGCGAGGTGGGCCCTGGTGTGCCCGGCCGGGTGCCCGACCTCCAGCTCCAGCGGCCCGGCGGACCGCGGCGCCCGCAGACAGGCCGTCACCCGCCGCGACAGCAGCGGCGGCAGCGCGGACGCGGCCGGCTCCGGCGCCAGGTACCCGTACCAGCCCAGCTCCCGCTCCTCCAGCCGGACCGCCGCCAGCTGCGCCGCGGTCAGCGGGTCCGCCCAGTAGAGGAACGCGGCGATCGGCGGGCGGTCGCCGTCCAGCGACCAGTCCAGGCAGGCGAGCGGCCCGAGCCGGGGGGTGATGCCGAGCTCCTCCTCGATCTCGCGCCGGGCGGTCTCGCGCGGCGAGCCGTCCGCCTCCTCCCAGCCGCCGCCCGGGATCTCCACCGGGTGCTCGGCGGCGTACGACACCCGCACCACCAGCAGCCGCCCGCGCTCGTCGGTGAACAGCACACCGGCCGCCGCGAGCAGGTCACGGCCGTCGCCGCCGGCCGGCTGACTCGTTGTCACACACGCCCCCTGTCGCGGTACCGCCCGTCGCGGTCCGTTGCGGACAGCATGCAGGACACCACGGCGTGCGCGCACGCATCCCGGCGCGGTCCGCGCGAGGACGCCCGCAACCGAACGCCGCCGCCGCGCGCTCCGAGGAGCGCCCGGGACCGTCGCCCGGCGCAGGATCCACGACCGACCCGCCGCCGGCGAGGGCCGCCGGGTCCTGGCCGACCGCCTCCGGCCGCGCGGGGTGCGCACGGACGCCGGACTCTTCGACGGGTGGCTGCGCGACGCCGCCGCCGGCGGCCTGCGCCGCCGGTACGGGCACCGGCCTGAGCGGTACGAGGCATTCCGGGTCCAGGAGTTCCGCCCGCTACCTCGCGGAGCCCGCCGACCCGGCGCCGAGCCGCCTCCCGGTGCCGGCCGAACTGCTCGGCGGCCGCTCAGCCGCACCGGCCGCTCAGCTGCACCAGAACAGGATGGGCTTGCAGGTCCGGGTGGGTGAGGGGGCCGGAGTGGTGGGGGTCTGGCCGGTCGGCGCGGCGGTGGTCGGCGCGGGCGCCGGCGCGGGCGCCGGCGCGGTGGGGGAGGCCGGCCCCCGGGTGGCGGTGGCCGGGGCGGTGGACGCCGACGCGGACGCGCTCGGCCTGGCGCTGCGGCTCGCCCTGGCCGTCGCGGACGGGCTCGGCGGGGCGGAGACCGCCACCGGCGACAGGCTGGGCATGACCGGGGCCTGGTGCTCCTCGGTGGGGGCGCTCCCGGGCCGGGCGGCGCCGTCGTCCTGCGGTGCGGCCAGCGCGACCACCCCGGCGCCGCCGATCACCAGCCCCGCCGCCGTGATCAGCACGATCCGGCGTCCCCGCCCGGTACGGCGCCTGGCGCGGCCGGCGGGCCGCAGCGCGGCCTCGGGCGCGGCCGTCGGCAGCGGGACGAAGTCGCTCGCCGGGGCCCCGCAGCCGGGGCAGGAGAACGCGCCGTTCAGGTGCCGTCGGCACGGTACGCAGTAGTTCGGGCTGCCGTGGTCCATGTCAGCTTTCCGGGTCGCCTCAAGGCCCGCGCATTTTGTGCGCGACCTGTCAGGGACCCTACGTACGGCACGGCGGGCCCCGACAGGTACCGGCTGTGAGGCTTTCGCGGAGATCCCATGCACGGCTGCGGGCCGCCGGCCGGCCCCGGGCACGCCACCGGGCCGGCCACCGCGACGGTGGCCGGCCCGGGTGCACCCGTACGGGCGAGCGGGGCGCTCAGGCCAGGGCCTGCGCCTGCGAAACCTCCTGGACCTGCGCGTACGGCGCCAGCTTGCGGAGCGACTCGATGCTCTTCATGCACTTCTCGAGCGACTCCTCCGGGTCGCCGGTCACCACGACGGACCCGTTGCTCGCCTTGAGCCGGAACCTGTGGTTGCCCGCGGAATCCTGGTAGATCTCGAACTTCCCTGCCATGGACGTCTCCACCTCTCGTAGGACCGCCCCCCAGCGGCAACCTAGGCGGACCCCGGTACCCGCGCACCCCGGGCGCCGTCGGACGGGTCACCCCCGCAGCGGGTACTCCCGCACCACCTCCGCGGCCGGCCGGTCGGGGCGCAGCCCGAGGTAGCGGGGCTGGCGCAGCCGCCCGTCCCTGGTCCACTCGGTGAAGCCGACCTGCACCACCAGCCGCGGCGCCACCCAGTGCGCGCGGCGTTCCGGCACCCGAGCGGCGAACGGGCTGTCCGGCTGCGCCAGCGCGTCCAGTGCGCCCCGCAGGGCCAGCAGCGTGCGGGTGTCGAAGCCGGTGCCGACCTTCCCGGCGTACCGCAGCTGCCCGCCCTCGTGGTAGCCGAGCAGCAGCGCGCCGAACCCGGTGCGGCTGCCCGCCGGGTCGGTGAAGCCGCCGACGACCAGCTCCTGACCGGCCTCGCACTTGAGCTTCAGCCAGTCGGCCGAGCGCCGCGGCAGGTACCGGCTGTCGGCCCGTTTGGCGATCAGCCCCTCCCAGCCCTGCGCGCAGGCCTCGGCGAGCGGGACCGGGCCGTCGGCCCGCCGGTGCTCGGTGTAGCGCAGGCGCTCGCCGTAGACCAGCGACTCCCGCAGCAGTTCCTTGCGGTCGGTCAGGGGCAGTGCGGTGGTGTCGTGGCCGAGCAGGTCCAGCAGGTCGAACAGGAAGTAGGTGACCTGGACGCCTGCCGCCGTCGCCGCCCGCGGGTCGCGCAGCTGCATCCGCTGCTGAAGCCGGGCGAAGCCGGTGGCCCCGCCGGACAGCGCGACGATCTCGCCGTCGACGGTGAACCCGGGGACCGGCTGCGCGGCCAGCGCCTCGACCAGCTCCGGGTAGCGCTCGCCAATCGGCTTGCCGGTGCGCGACAGCAGCCGCACCCCGCCGGCGTCCCGCCGGGCGAGCGCCCGGATGCCGTCGAGCTTGCGTTCCAGCAGCCAGCCGCCGTCGAAGTCGCGCCGGTCGCTCGCGGTGGCCAGCATCGGGTGGATCTCCACGGGGGAGCGGTACCCGCCCGGCCCCCGGCTCGGCACGCCGCATCACCCGGGCGGACCTATCGTGGTCACCAGGACGGCGCACGGACCAGGTGCGGCAGACCCAGGAGGTGGGCGCCATGGTTACGACCTACGACCTCGGACAGCTCCACGGCCCGACACACCGCAAGCCCGCTCCGCTGCACAAGCGGTTCACCACGGCGCTGCGGCACACCCCGGTGCTGGCGCTGGCGTTCTGGTGGGGCCTGGCGATCGGGGCCACCCTGATCGTGGTGCAGCTGGACAACTCGGTGGCGCTGGCCGTGATGAGCGCGATCTGGCTGACCACGGTGGTGCTGACGGCCGGCTGGGCGGTCGGCCACCCCAGGCTGGGGCAGCCGCCGCATCCGTACCCGGTGGCGTGAGCGGGGCGCTCAGCGCCCCAGCCAGACGGTGGTGATGTTGCAGAACTCCCGGATGCCGTGGGCCGACAGCTCCCGGCCGTAACCGGAACGCTTGACACCGCCGAACGGGAAGGCGGGGTGCGAGGCGGTCATGCCGTTGAAGAACACCCCGCCGGCCCGCAGGTCGCGTACACAGCGGTCGCGTTCGGCGGCGTCGGCGGTCCACACGTTGGAACTCAGCCCGAACGGGGTGTCGTTGGCCAGCGACAGCGCCTCGTCGAGGCTCCCGGCCCGGTACAGCGTGGCGACCGGGCCGAACGCCTCCTCGTGGTGGATCCGCATCGCGGACGTCACCCCGCTGAGCACCGTCGGCCGGTAGTACCAGCCGTCGTCCAGACCGGCCGGCCGCTCGCCGCCGCACTCCGCGACCGCGCCGAGCGTGACCGCGTCCTGCACCAGCTCCTCCAGGTCGGCCCGGCCCTGGTGGGTCGCCAGCGGTCCGACCTCGGTGTCCTCCAGCTGCGGGTCGCCGACCTTCAGCGCCCCCATCCGCTCGGTGAAGGCGGCGGCGAACGCGTCGTACACCTCGGTGTGCACGATGAAGCGCTTGGCCGCGATGCAGGACTGGCCGTTGTTCTGCACCCGGGCGGTCACCGCCCAGGCGACGGCCTGCCCGAGGTCGGCGGAGGGCAGCACCACGAACGGGTCGCTGCCGCCGAGTTCCAGCACCGTCTTCTTCACCTCGTCCCCGGCGGCGGCCGCGACCGCCCGCCCGGCGCCCTCGCTGCCGGTCAGCGTCACCGCCGCCACCCGCGGGTCGCGGACCACGCCCTCCACCGCGCCGGACTCGATCAGCAGGGTCTGGAAGCAGCCCTCCGGGAACCCGGCCCGGACGAACAGCTCCTCCAGGAACAGCGCGGTGCGGGGCACGTTCGAGGCGTGCTTGAGCAGCCCGACGTTGCCCGCCATCAGGGCGGGGGCCGCGAACCTGACCACCTGCCAGAGCGGGAAGTTCCACGGCATCACCGCCAGCACCACCCCGAGCGGCCGGTAGCGCACGTACACCGAGGACGCCCCGGAGTCGGCCACGTCGGCCTGCGCGGGGTGCTCGTCCGCCAACAGCGCGGGCGCCCGGTCGGCGTACCAGCGCATCGCCTTGGCGCACTTGGCGGCCTCGGCGCGGGCCGAGCCGATCGGCTTGCCCATCTCGGTGGTCATGGTCCGGGCGATCCGCTCCTGCTCCTCGTCCAGCAGGTCGGCGGCCCGGTGCAGCATCGCCGCCCGGTCGGCGAAGCCGGTCGTGCGGTACCCCTCGAAGGTGGCCGCGGCGCGGGCCAGGCGCAGCTCCAGCTCCTGCTGGTCGAGCGGGGTGAAGGCCTCCAACAGCTCGCCGGTGGCCGGGTTGACGGTGGCGATGGGCATCTGGGGTCACTCCTGTCTGCCGGCGCGGTCCGCCGACCGGCGCCGGTTGCGGGGCCGGCGACCGGCCGGCTGGGTGGGGGCGGGCCGCCCGGGCAGCGCCGGTACGGGCCGGTGCGCGGGCGTGTCCCGGGTCAGGGTCAGCGGTTCGCCGTGGTGCCACAGCTGGATCTCGGCGCCCTCCAGCAGGGTGTACCCGGCTCGGTCGGCGGTCACCTCCACGCGCAGCGTCCGCCGCTGGAACTGGACGGTGAACGCCAGCCGGGCCAGGCCCGGCGGCAGCCGCGGCGCGAAGGACAGCACGTCGCCGTGGTGCCGCAGCCCGCCGAACCCGGCCACCAGCGCCAGCCAGGTCCCGGCCAGCGCCGCCAGCCGCAGCCCGTCGCGCAGGTCGTGGGCGGTGGAGCCGAGGTCCAGCAGCGCGGTCTCGGCCAGGTAGTCGTACGCCAGCTCCGGGTACCCGGTCTCGGCCGCCAGCACCGCCTGGACCCCGGCCGCGATCGGCGAGTCCCGGACGGTCAGCTCCTCGTAGTAGGCGAAGTCCCTGGCCCGCTGCTCCGGGCCGAACGCCTCGCCGCGCCGGAACAGCGCCAGCACCAGGTCCGGCTGCTGCACCACCTGCCGGCGCTGCAGCTGGAAGTACGGGTGGTGGCGCAGCAGCGGGTACCCGCCGGGCCCGGTGGCGGCGAAGTCCCAGCGCTGGTGCCGGGTGAAGCCCGCGGACTGCTCGTGCACGCCGAGCCGCTCGTCGAACGGCACCGCCAGGTGCAGCGCGGCGTCCCGCCAGGCGGCGGTCTCCTCGTCGCTGACGCCGAGCGCCACCGCCAGGTCGGCGTTGCGCTCGGCGGCGTCGGCGGCGGCCCGCAGGTTCTGCTGGGCCATCAGGTTGGTGTACAGGTTGTCGTCGGCGGTGCCGCCGTACTCGTCCGGCCCGCTCACCCCGTCCAGGTGGAACACCCCGGCCGGATCGTGGTGGCCGAGCGAGCGCCACAGCCGGGCGGTGTGGACCAGCAGTTCGAGCCCGGCCTCGCGGTCCAGCACCAGGTCGTCGGTGGCGGCCGTGTAGTGCACCACCGCGTCCGCGATGCCGGCGTTGACGTGGAACGCGGCCGCGCCGGCCGGCCAGTGCGAGCCGCACTCCTCGCCGTCGATGGTCCGGCACGGGAAGGCGGCCCCGGCCAGCCCCAGCCGGCGGGCCCGGCGGCGCGCGGCGGGCAGGGTGGCGTGCCGCCAGCGCAGCGCCTGCGCGACCAGCTGCGGCGCGGTGTAGGTGAGCACCGGCAGGACGTGGGTCTCGGTGTCCCAGAAGCAGTGCCCGTCGTGGCCGGGCCCGGTCAGCCCCTTCGCGGCGACGGCCCGCTGCTCGGCCCGGGCGCCCGCCTGGAACAGCTGGAACAGTGCGAACCGGACGGCCTGCTGGACCTCCGCGTCCCCGTCCACCTCGACGTCGGCGCCGCCCCAGAAACCGGCCAGCACGGCCCGCTGCTCCTCGGCCAGCGCCTGCCGTCCGGTCGCCGTGGCGCGGGCCAGGGCCGCGTCCACCTGGCTGCGTACGGCGTGCCGGGAGCGGACCGCGGACCAGCCGTGCGCGACCAGCTTCTCCAGCCGCAGTGCCTGGCCGGGCCGGAGCGCGGCGGTCACGGTCAGCCGGGCCAGCCGGGGGGCGGACTCGACGGCGGTGGCGGTGCCGGGCGGCCCGTCCACGGTGTGCTCGGCGGCGACGGCGATCCGCTGGCCGCTGCGCCGGGTGCGGTGCAGCAGGTGCAGCCGGGTGCCGTCGGCGGCGGCGTCCTCGGGCTCCAGGGCGTCGTCGGCGGCGAGCAGTTCGGACTGCAGCACGATCCGGGCGGGGCCGTCGACGGGTTCCACCCGGTAGCCGATCGCGCCGACCGCCCGCTGGCTCAGGGAGACCAGCCGGGAGGTGGTGATCCGGACGGTGCGGCCGGAGGGGGCGGTCCACTCGACGTCCCGCTCCAGCACGCCGGTGCGCAGGTCGAGGGTGCGCCGGTGGCGGTGCAGCCGGCCGTAGCGCAGGTCGAACGGCTCGTCGTCGACCAGCAGCCGCACCAGGCGGCCGTCCGGGACGTCGAGCACCCGCTCGCCGGGCCCGCCGGGCCCGCCGTCGCCGTCTTCGTTGCCGTCTTCGCGGCCGGGCACCTGCTCGAAGACGCCGTTGAGGTAGCAGCCGGGCAGGCCGAACGGCTCGCCCTCGTCCAGGGTGCCGCGCCAGCCCAGGTGACCGTTGGAGAGGGCGAACAGCGACTCGCTCTGCGCCAGCACGTCGAGGTCCAGCGAAGTCTCGCGCAGGCACCAGGGATCGACGGGGTACCCGGGGTGGAGGATCACGCCGCCGCACCTCCCGCGGTCGTCGGCGGACAGGCCATACGACCACCCTCCCCCGGATCGGTCCCGGGCGCCTGTACGACGCGCCGCCCGGGACCGGGGTGGGCCGGGTCAGCCCGCGATCACCGGGTAGTGGTCGGAGAGGTCGTTGTAGGTGTAGCTCTTGCCCCAGCTGCTGACCGTCCACGGGGTGCTGTGGAAGCGGTACACCTGGTTGGTGTACTGCTGCGGGCGGGCGTGGTCGGCCCGGTACAGCACGTAGTCCAGGTCCTCCTTGGGCTCACCGGGGTAGCGGTAGGCCGCGATGGAGTTGTCGACGGTGTCGAAGGAGTTGGTCCAGCCGGTTCGCTGGGAGGCGGGCGCGAGGTTGCCGTTGGCCAGCAGGGCCGGGTACTCGGAGTCGTGCGAGTTGATGTTGAGGTCGCCGGCCAGCACGATCGGCTCGTTCGCCGGGATCTGCTTGGCGTCCAGGACGCGCGCATCGCGGTGAGCTGCGCGGCCCGGACGGTGGCGGGCTCGCCGCTGGAGCAGCCGGTGTCGGTGGACTGCAGGTGGGTGCCGACCACGTGGGTGCGCAGGCCGTTGACGTTCAGGACGGCGTACACGAAGCCCTTGTTCGACCACCAGTCGGCGCCGCACGCGTCCTTGAAGATGTACTGCTCCTTGCGCAGGATCGGCCACTTGCTGAGCAGCGTCACCCCGCCGTCCTCGGGCGTGGTCGAGCTGTAGCTGCCGCTGGTGGCGTCCCACCCGCTCTTGGAGCGGCCGACCACCGGCGTCTGGTACGGGTAGGCCGCGGCGGCCTTGGCGGCGAGCGCATCGGAGGCCGCGTTGTCGAACGCCTCCTGGAGCACCACCACGTCGTGGCCCTGGAAGAAGTCCGCCCCGGCGATGGCCTTGGCGCGGTAGTCCTGGCCCCAGTTCGGGTACAGGCTGGTGCTCATCAGGAAGGTGTTGTAGGTCAGCACGTTCAGCGGCGGAGCGGTCAGGGGCGCGCTCGCGGCGGTGGCCGCGGAGGCGGGGACGGCGGCCAGCGGGGTGAGCAGCGCCGCTGCCGTGCAGACGGCGGCGGCCAGGCGCAGGGTGCGGCGGCTCGTGGACTGGGGCATCAGATGCTCCGCGAAGTCTTGTCGGGGGCTCGTCAGGCGACGAGGTGTTGTGTAGTCAACTCGCGCTGATCCACGTCCTTCAAGACACCGGTCGAGCATCAGATGAACTCGGCCGAAACAGCCCTACTCGGCAGTAGCCGAAGGGTGTCCGGGCGCCCCCTGCGGGGCATCCGGACACCCTTCGGCCCCGCTCAGTAGCGCTCGGCCTGCGCCACCGTGGGCACCAGCGCCTGGTCGGGCGACTTGACGCTGAACGCGGTCTCCTTCGCCGTCGCCCCCGGCGCGACGTTCTCGAAGCTGAGGACACTGGTGTCCACCACGTTGCCGGAGGGGTCCGAGAAGTTGACCCGCACCGCGTACGAGGCCGGCGCGGAGGTGGTGTTCACCACCGTGACCACCGCGGCGTTCAGCCCGCCGGAACTGGCCTTCGGCACGCCGGTGATGGTGACGCCGGAGGTGACGTTGCCGCGCCCGGCGGCGGTGGCCAGCGCCGACTCCGCCGCGGCCCGGCCCCGGCTCGCCTCCGCCGAGGCGGAGGCGGCGAACGAGGACGCGGCCGCCGACAGCGAGGCGGCCGCGGACGACACCTCGGACTTGGCGGAGGAGGCCAACGAGGACAGGGCCGACGGGGGTGAGCCGGAGAAGCCCGACGGGTTCGGGGAGAAGGCCGAGCTGCTCGCCGTCGAACCGCCGGAGCCGGAGGAGCCGCACGCCACGACCACGCCGAACGCCCCCACCACCAGCACCACCGCGGCCAGCGCCTGCCGGCGGCCGCCCCGCGTCCCCGCGGCCCTGCCCACGTACCTTCTGTCCACGAATCCACCCGGGTCCACGGCAGAGCCGTCCCCTGCCTCGTCCCCCCACAGTCACACCCCGTCAGGGCCCCGCGCGATCGGGACTCGCCCGACCGGGGCGGCCCGAGGCCGGGCGCGCCGGGACGGCGGACGCCCGGGGTGGGCGGGCGCGGGGAGGACGGACGCCGGGAGGACGGACGCTGGGCGCACGGGGGCGGGTGCGGCGGGGGATGGGTGGGACCGGCGGAACGGGCGGGGCCCGCGTCAAGGGCTGCTCCCGGCCGATGTCCGGCCCGGGCGGGCGCGAACCGCCGGAGAGTCGCCGCACTGGCGCTCCGCCGGGGACTTCGCAGGGATCTTCGCAGGGTCGTCCGTGGCAGGGTGGTCCGCAGCAGGGGCGTCGAGGCGGGGGCGTCCGCGGCTGGGGCCTCCGCGTGGGTGCTACGCCCGCTCGGCCGAGCCTTCCTGGCCGATCAGGTCCCGGGCCGCGGCGGAGCGGCTGAGCAGCACGATTCCGGTCATGATCAGCATCAGCCCGATCACCTCCGGCACCACCCACCAGCCGCCGCGCAGCTGCTCGTCGTACAGCAGTACGCCCAGCGCCACGCTCGTCCCGGCGTCGCCGAGGATCAGGGCGGGCTGGGAGAAGGTCAGCGGGCCGGACTGGAGTGCGTGCTGCAGCAGGAACAGCGCCGTGACGCCGACCGCGGCGAAGCCGTACGTCTGCCAGGCGGTGAAGAACCCCGCGGCGCCGTGGGTCTCCCAGGTCTGGGCGGCCGACTTCAGCAGCGCCGCCGTCAGCGCGTAGCAGAGCGCGGCGGCCAGGGCGAGGGCGGCGGCCCGGGCCGGGCCTGGGCGGCGCCGGGCCGCCGAGACGGTGAGGGCGGCGGCGGAGCCGAGACAGCAGGCCAGTGCGACCAGCCAGCGGGTCATCGGTGCCTGGGTGTCGCCCGGGGTGGGGGAGGCCGCCCCGAGCGCGACGCCCAGGCCGACCGTGACGAAACCCGCCGCCCGCCAGGCGTCCGGCGGCAGGCCGCGGCGCAGGATCACGCTGCCCAGCAGCAGCGCGGTCGGCAGTTCGAGCACGAAGATCGGCTGCACCACCGAGAGCGGCCCGTTGCCCAGTGCCAGCGCCTGGAAGCAGGCCGCGGCCAGGACCGCCAGCATGCCCCCGAGCCAGACCCGCTGGCGGACCAGTCCGGCCATCAGCCCCCGGCCGAGCCCCTCGTGCAGCGGTACCCGTTGCGCGGCCTTGCGCTGGAGCACCACCGCTAGTGCGTTGCTGAGCATGGTCAGCAAGGCGAACAGCACGGCGAGGGGGATGTGCACGGGCCTCTCCTGGCGCCGGGTACCGGCCGGTGGGTCGGACGGCCGTCATCCACCATCTTGCGGCGGGCCGCGGTGGGGCCACACCTCGGCGGTTCCCGCGCCGGGCGGCGGGGGAGTTCCCGGCGCCCCGGTTAAGTGATATCACTATGATAGTTGCGTGCCGTACCGTCCCGAGGAGCAGACCGCCATGTCCGTACCGCAAGCCGACCCCGCCGCCGTCGAGGGCTTCGGTGTCGAGATGCCCGCGCCCAGGGTCACCGAACGCGTGATCACCGGGGCGGCGGGGCTGCCGATGCTGGCCCTCAGCCTGCTGCTGATCTTCGGTGGCGCGGGCCTCACGGTCTGGGGCATAGCCACCCAGGCGGGCGACCCCTCGGCGCTCGGCGCCACCCTGGTCTCCGTCGGCCCGCTGCTCTTCGTCGGCGGGGTGCTGGTCTCCCGCGGGCTCACCGCCGTCTCCCCGGGCCAGGCCCGGGTGGTCCAGCTGCTCGGCCGCTACCGCGGCACCGTCCGGGCCGACGGGCTGACCTGGCTCAACCCGTTCACCAACCGCCGCCTGATCTCCACCCGGATCCGCAACCACGAGACCGAGACCGCCAAGGTCAACGACGCCGACGGCAACCCGATCCAGATCGCCGCCGTGGTCGTCTGGCAGGTCGAGGACACCGCGAAGGCCCTGTACGAGGTGGACGACTTCGTCGAGTTCGTGGCCATCCAGACCGAGACCGCCGTCCGGCACATCGCCAACAGCTACCCCTACGACGCGCACACCGAGGGCCAGATGTCGCTGCGCGACAGCGCCGACGAGATCACCCGCACGCTGTCCGCCGAGATCGATGCCCGGGTCGCCTCCGCCGGTGTGCGGGTCGTCGAGTCCCGGATCACCCGCCTCGCCTACGCTCCCGAGGTGGCACAGGTCATGCTGCAGCGCCAGCAGGCCGGCGCCGTCGTCGCGGCCCGCCGCCTGATCGTGGAGGGCGCGGTCGGCATGGTGAACCTCGCGCTGGACCGCCTCGCCGAGGACAACGTGGTCGAGCTGGACGAGGAGCGCAAGGCCGCGATGGTCAGCAACCTGCTGGTCGTGCTCTGCGGTGACCGGGGCACCCAGCCGGTGGTCAACACCGGCTCGCTGTACCAGTGACCGAGCGATGGACCGAATAGTGGATCGAGCACCGGACCGAGTAGCAGGCCGAGCAGTGGACGAGGTGGTCAGGTGGCGACCGAGCGCAAGAAGATCCTGCTGCGGCTGGACCCGGCCGTCCACGACGCCCTCGCCCGCTGGGCCGCCGACGAACTGCGCAGCACCAACGCGCAGATCGAGTTCCTGTTGCGGCGGGCGCTGACCGACGGCGGCCGGATGCCGGGCGGAGTCGCCCGGATCCCGGCCCGCGGCCGGCCACCGAGGGGCCCAGCGCCCGGCCCGCCGGAAGAACCGCAAGGCGGGACGGCGGACCCGGGCGGTCGGGACGGGCCGGACGGCGGGCAGCGGTAGCACCGCCGGTGGCGGCGGTGGTGGCAGCGGCGGCGGGGCGACGGAAGGCCGCTCGGGGTAGCGGGGCAGGTCGGGCAGGTGGTCGGCGGGCATCGGCGTCCTCCGGGTGCGAGACGGTCGGGTTCTGCTGCGACGGACCTTCCACCGCCGCCCCGCCCGCATACCTCGGCCGGTCGCGAGCCACCGGAACGTGGAACGCGAGCCACCGGAACGTGGGACGGCCGGCGGCCCGGAGGGGACGCGCCGGCCGTGACCCGGCGTCAGCCCACCCCGTGGGCGGCCCAGAAGTCCGCGCGGGCCAGCACGCTGGTGTCGGAGTTGTCGGTGAAGAAGCCGTCCACGCCGAGGTCGTAGAGCCGCCGCGCCCAGCCGATCGCGTCGCCGTAGGCCGCCGGGTCGGTGCCGTGGCGGAAGTCGGCGGGCAGGAAGCCGTTCTCGTTGCGGACCGTCCACGGGTGCAGCACCAGCCCGGCCCGGTGGGCGTCCGCGACCAGGGTGGTCGGCGGCTTGAGCCGGCCGGTGGCCGGGTCGGTCGGGGCGATCAGTTCGGTGGTCGGCCCCAGGCCGTGCGAGAAGGTGGCCAGCCAGCGCAGCCCGTCCGGGGTGACCAGGTCGGCGACGGTGCGCTTGTCGCCGGCCAGCACGAAGTCGTACGGCTGGGTGGTGGGGCCGCTCAGCAGCTGGATCCGCGGGTTGCCGACCAGCTTGGCGAGGCGCTGGAGGCTGCTCGGCTCGAAGGACTGCAGGATCGCCCGGCCCTGCCGGCCGGCCAGCCCCGCCCGGCGCAGCTCGTCGGCGAGCCGCTCCTCCAGCGGGAGGCCGATCGAGCGGAAGTAGCTGGGGTGCTTGGTCTCGACGTACAGCCACACGTCGCGGCCGAGGGTGCGCGAGCGGCGGGCGGCGAACTCGGTGACCTCGCGGAACGTCGGGATCGGCCACCGGCCGTCGTACAGGGTGTTGCGCTGGCGCTGCTGCGGCAGGCGCTCCTTGGCGCGCAGGGTGCGCAGCTCGGCGAGGGTGAAGTCCTCGGTGAACCAGCCGGTCAGCGCCACCCCGTCGACCGTCTTGGTGGTCCGGCGGCCCGCGAACTCGGGGTGGTCGGCGACGTCGGTGGTCTCGGCGATGTTGTTCTCGTGCCGGACCACCAGCTGGCCGTCCTTGGTCGGCACCAGGTCCTGCTCGATGACGTCGGCGCCCAGCTCCAGCGCCAGCTCGTACGAGCCGAGGGTGTGCTCGGGACGGTAGCCGCTGGCGCCGCGGTGGCCGATGACCAGCGGGTGCGGCAGCCGGTCGAGGCCGGTGCCGGTGTGCACCGGCGGCCGGGTGCCGGCGGGCGGCCGCTCGGCGGCGGCGGGCTCCGCGGCGGAGGGCTGCGGACCGGACGCGTCATCGGCGGCGGCCTGGCCGGTACCCGCGGCCCCCAGCGCGGCCACCCCGAGGCCGACGGCCCCGGTGGCGCGCAGGAAGGAGCGGCGGGAGGACTGCTCCTCGGTCGGACGGTTCGTCATGTGCTGTGCTCCCTGCTGGAGTTCCGGCGCATTCCGACCCGCACCCTAGGCGTCGCGGCCGGACCGGCCGGTGAACCCGGGACGAACCGGCCGCCAACCGGTGCCGAATGCATGACAACTCGTCGGACCCTACTCCCGGGGCCCGCGCCGAGGAGCCGCCGTGGCGGGGTTCCGGCCACCCGGCGGCGCCGGGTCGGGCCGCAGCCGGGCGGCCGGTCAGACGGCCGGGGCGAGGCGCCGCACCGCCACCGCCGCCAGGGCCGTGCAACCGGCGAGGACGGCCCACAGGGCGCCCGGGCCGACCGCGAGCAGGGCGGTCAGGGCGGCCGGTGCAGCGGCCCGGCCGAGGCCGGTGGACAGCTCCCAGCGGGCCAGCGCCCGGCCCAGCAGGTGCGGCGGCGCCTCGGCCACCACCAGCGCCGTACCGGACCCGGCGTAGAGGATCTCGCCGAGGGTGTACAGCACCGAGACGCCCGCCACCGCGGCCGCACCGGCGGTACCGCCGAGGCCGCCCCCGGCCCAGAAGCCCAGGTAGGACAGGGCGAGCAGCCAGCCCGCCGCGCCGAAGACGGTCCGGCGCGGGTACCGCGCCAGGCGGGTCACGACCGCCACCTGAGCCGTGATCACCAGCAGCGTGTTGCCGACGAAGATCCCGGACGACCAGGCGGGTGAGGCGTGCAGCCGGGTCACCAGCAGGGCGGGCAGCGCGACCTCCAGGACGTCGAAGCAGAACGCGAACGGCAGGTTGGCCAGGCTCAGCCGCCCGAGCCGTCCCAGCCGGTCGGGACCGCCGGTGCCCGGTACGGCCGTCCGGGGCGCCTCGCGCCCGGGGGCCTGCGCGTGTGCCGCCCGTTCCGCCGTCACCCGCATCGACAGCACCAGCCCGGCCGCCAGCAGGCAGCCCGCGGCGGTGACCGCCGCCAGCGCCCGCAGGGTGCCCGCGCCGCCGGCCAGAGCCACCGTGGCGATCAACGCGCCGGCACCCAGACCCGCGTTGCGCAGCGAACGTCCGGCCGCCAGCGCGGTGTCGCGGACCCGGCCGTCCGCGAGCGTCGCCACCATCGCCGCGTGCGTGGTCGGCCAGGACTGGCTGCCGATGCCCAGCAGCACGGCCGCCGCCGTGAACGCCCCCGTACCCGGCGCGGCCAGCAGCACCCCGACGCCGACCGCCCGGACCAGCAGGGTCGCCGCGACCGGCCGGCTCCGGGCGCCGCGGTCGATCCAACGCCCGGTCAGCGGCACCACGGCCAGCCCGACGAGCATGCCCAACGACAGCGCCAGCCCGGCCCGTCCGGCGTCCAGCCCGAGCACGCTCACGCCGTACAGCAGCAGGAACGGCCGCAGCAGGCCGGCCCCGAGCGCGTCCACCACCAGTGCCACCGCGTACCGGGCGCCGCCCGCCGCCGCCAGCGAGCGGACCGCACCGGGTTGGCGAACGGTGGTGGGGCGGGGAGCGGTGGCGGGGCACGCAGCGGTCGCGGGCTTCTCGTCGATCACAGTCATGGGCGTCACCCTGCGCCCGGGCCGCCCGCCCGGGCACGCGGGTTGACGGTTTTCGTCAACCGGCGTCGGCCCGCGCCGGTCCACCTGCGAGGATCGGCCGGGTGAGCCTGACCATCGACATCACCGGACTGCCGCCCGAGCGGCTGCTCTTCACCCCTTCGCCGCTCGCCGAACTGTCCGCGATGCTGCACGTGCTCGCCGAGCCCGCGCACCACCCGGACCTGCACGGCTGGGCCGCCGCGACCACCGCCGCGATCCGCCCCGAACTGGCCGACCGGCTACTGGAGGCGGACTTCCTGTGGCGCTCCTCCCGGGCCGACTTCCTGGTCCCCGGCCTGCCCGGCGCGAGCCTCGCCGACGAACTCGACGCCGTCGACCGGCTCGACGACGAGACGTACGCCGCCGCCTCCCTGATCGCGACCTGCGGCTCCTCCCGGCTGTCGTTGCGTTCCCGGTCCCCGCTGGCCGACCCGGCCGCCCGGGAGCGCGCCCGCGACCTCGCGCTGGCCCGCGGTCCCCGGCAGGCGGCGTTCGCGGAGCGGCTGCTCACCGACCCGCCCGCCGTCCGCGCGCGGATCCGTCAGCTGCTGGAGGACTGCGCGGAGGCGTTCTTCGCCGACGCCTGGCGGCAGGTTCTGCCCGGGCTGGCGGCCGACGCCCGGCACAAGGCGGACCTGCTCGCCCGGCGCGGTCCCACCGAGGCGCTGGCGTCGATCTCGACCGCCGTCGCCCACCACGCGGAGGAGTCCGGTGCGGCCCGCATCGTCGTCGACAAGCTGCAGGACAACTCCACCAGCGCGGTCGGCGCGGGCGGCGTCACCTTCATCCCCACCGCGTTCGGGCGTCCGCACCTGGTGGTCGTGTACGCCCGCGGCTGGCGGCCCGTCCTGCAGTACCCGGTCGCCGAACCGGGCCTGCCCGAACCGGTCTCGCTGGCCCTGGTCCAGCAGCGCCTGGAGGCGCTCGCCCACCCGGTACGGCTGCGGCTGGCCCGCACCATGGCCCGCGGCGCGCACACCACCGGGGAGTTGGCCGAGGCCTGGCAGCTAACCGCCCCCGAGGTCTCCCGCCACCTCGCCGTCCTGCGCAAGGCCGGGCTGCTCAGCACCTCCCGGCGCGGCCGCTACCTGCTCCACCGGCTCGACCTGACGACCAGTGGACGGCTCGGCTCCGACCTGCTGGAGGCCGTCCTGCGGTAGCCGTGCGGACGGGTGGCCGTACGGGAGGGTGCCGTGCGGGAGGGTGGCGGGCCCGGTCGGCCCGGGACTGTCGGTGCCGGGTGGCACGCTCGGGGGCATGGACAAGGCAGAGTTCTGGGAGTTGATCGCGGCCGCCCGTGGAGGCGTTCCCGACCCGTCCGACGGTGAGGCGGTGGCCGAGCGGGCCGCCGTCCTGCTCGCCGCCCGTCCGCGCGCGGAGATCCTCGCCGCTCAGCAGGTGTTCTGGGATCTGATGGCCGACTCCTACCGGACCCCGCTGTGGGCCGCGGCCTACCTACTGAACGGCGGCTGCTCCGACGACGGCTTCGACTACTTCCGCGGCTGGCTGATCACCCAGGGCCGGGAAGCCTTCGAACGCGCCGTCGAGCGTCCCGACACGCTGGCCGAACTGCCCGCCGTGCGGGCGGCGGCGGCCGAATCGGAGGACCTGGAGTGCGAGGAGGCGCTGGGCATCGCCTGGGACGCCCACCTCGCGGCCACCGGAAGCGAACTCCCCGACGACGCCTTCACCATCACCTACCCCTCGCCGGACGGTGGTGGTGACGACGGCGCCGGCTTCTGGGACTTCGACGACGACGCCGCGATGGCGTCCCGGCTGCCCCGGCTCACGGCGCTCCTCGCCGCGTAGCGGCCGGGGCAGCCAGGGCGACCGGGGCAGCCGGGCTGATCGTCCGCGGGCCGCCCGTTCCTGCGCCGCCCGGTCCGGGGCTGCCCGTTCCCAGGGCTGCCCGTTCGCGGCGGCCCTGCTCTCATACGGCGCCGGTGCCCGGCGCGTCGCCGTCGTCGGCCCGGAGGTCGGCCAGCCGCTCGCCGGCCTCGGCGAGGTCCTCGGGTGTCGGGGCGTCGTCCTGGGTGAGGCTGAGCCGCCAGTACCCGGCGAACTCCACCGACCGGCGGTCCAGGCCGCGTTCGCCGACCAGGTGCCGCCGCAGGGCCCGGACGGTGCCGGCCTCCCCGGCCAGCCAGGCGGACCCGCTGCCCGGCGGCAGCACCGCAGCGCGTACCGCGTCGACCAGCGCCGTGCCGCGGCCCGCCGGAGTGCCGTCGCGGTGCAGCCAGTGCACGGTCAACTCGCCCCGGGTGGCGAACGGTTGCTCCTCCTCGCGGTCGGCCACCTGCAGGTACGCGATGGCCCGCGCACCCTCCGGCAGCGCCTCCACCAGCCCGGCGACGGCGGGCAGCGCGGTCTCGTCCCCGGCCAGCAGCAGCCAGTCGGCGGGCCGGGGCGCCCGGGCGTACGCGGCGGAGGGGCCGACCATGCCCAGCATGTCGCCCGGCGCGGCGGCGGCCGCCCAGCGGGCAGCCGGTCCGCAGTCGCCGTGCAGGACGAAGTCGACGTCGATCTCGGCGCGGTGGGGGCGGCGGGCGCGGACGGTGAAGCTGCGCATCCACGGACGTTCGTGCTCGGGGATCGCAAGGAACGCCTGGTACCAGCGCATCACGTCGCCGTCCGGGTCGGCCGCCGGGAGTCGAGGCCCGGCCTGGCCGGGCCGGGGGAAGCAGAGCTTCATCTGCTGGTCGGGCCAGCCCTCGCCGAGCTCCGCCAGGGCCGGGTCGGTGAAGGTGACCCGCGTCGTGCGCGGGGTGATCCGGTTGACCGCCGTCACTCGGACCAGTGATACCGGCAGCTGCTCCATGAGCCCTCCTCCTGATATCTTTATGCCGTAAAGAGATCCTCTCGCTGCGCCACTTTACGGCATAAGGAGATGTGCGGTGACGGTATTCGCCGGGCAGGGCGACCCCCGCCGCTCGATGGCCCTGCTCTGGCTCCCCCCGGGCCCGGCCGACCGGTCGCGCACCGGCCCGGGGCCCAAGCCCGCCCTCAGCGTCGGCGCGGTGGTCGACGCGGGCATCGCGGTCGCCGACGAACAGGGGATGGCCGCGCTGTCCATGCGGGCCGTCGGCGAGCGCCTCGGGCGCACCGCGATGGCCCTGTACACCTACGTCCCGGGCAAGGGGGAACTGCTCGACCTGATGCACGACCGGGTGCTTGCCGAGCTGCTCGAAGACCTGTCCGCGGGGTCCGAGCCTGCCCCCGAGCCCGAGCCCGGGTCCGGTGCTGCCGCCGCCGGCGGCGGCCGCGGCCGCCCGCCGCTCCCGGGCGGACCGCCCTGGCGGGTGGACGTCACCCGCTGGGCCGAGTGCTGCTGGGCCTTCCACCTCCGCCACCCCTGGGTCCTGCTGGTCTCGCAGGCCAGGCCGGTGCTCGGGCCCAACGAGTACGCGGTGGTGGAGGCGCTGCTGCGGGCCCTCGCCGGGACCGGCCTCGGCGCCGGGGCGCTGCGCCGCGCCGCCGGTGTGCTGGTCAACCACGTCCGCGGATCGGCGCAGGCGGTGGCCGAGTCGCGGCAGGCCGCGGCGGCGACCGGGGTGTCGGACGAGCAGTGGTGGTTCGCGCGGGCGTCCCTGCTGCCGGAGCTGGCACCGGACTTCGCCGAGCGCTACCCGCTGCTGACGGCCGTGGAGCAGGACCGCGCGGCCGACTTCGGTCCGCCCGACCGGGGTACGGACGACCGGGGTGCGGACGGCGAGCCCGAGCCCGTCCCGTACCTGGAACGCGAGGCCGCGGCGACCTTCCGGGCCGGGCTGGTCCTGCTGCTGGACGGCATCGCGGCGGCGGTCGCGGCCACCGGGCCGGACCCCGCGGACCGGCCCGACTGACCCGCACCGTCCACCGGCGGCGGAAATGTTTCAGGGACCGGCACGGACCGCCGGTGCTTTGGCAATTCTGGGTAAATTCACCGGCGGTGGGCCGGTACGGGCGTTGGAGCCGGGAAGTTCGTCGGCTACCGTGACCGCCACGAGACCGGATCCTCCCGCGTACCAGCCCGGGGGCGGTCGCGCCGGACGGGCCGCCCGTCCGCGCGCGACGGCCGTCGGCGCGGCCGCACCCGCGCAGCCGTACCGCGCGGTCCGGGGGGAGCGCTCGGGGCACAGTGCGGTGCCCGCCCCCACCGTGACCTTCCCACCCGAGGTGCGCGCCGATGAAGCTCACCCCCCACGAGCAGGAGCGCCTGCTCGTCCACGTCGCCGCCGACGTGGCCCGTGCCCGCCGCGCCCGCGGCCTGCGGCTCAACCACCCCGAGGCGGTGGCCCTGATCACCTCGCACGTGCTGGAGGGTGCCCGGGACGGCCGCACGGTCGCCGAGTTGATGGAGTCCGGCCGTCAGGTGCTGGGCCGCAAGGACGTGATGGAGGGGATCGCCGAGATGATCCCGGACGTCCAGGTGGAGGCGACCTTCCCGGACGGGACCAAGCTGGTCACCGTGCACGGGCCGATCCTGTGACGCCCGGTGAGATCCTCCACGGGGAGGGGGAGATCGGCCTCAACGCCGGCCGGCCGGTGACCCGGCTGACCGCCGTCAACGCGGCCGACCGCCCGGTGCAGGTCGGCAGCCACTACCACTTCGCCGAGGCCAACCCCGGCCTGGAGTTCGACCGCCGGGCCGCGTACGGCCTGCGGCTGAACGTCCCGGCGGGCACCGCCGTCCGCTTCGAGCCGGGCATCCCGATGGAGGTCGAGCTGGTCCCGATCGCCGGCCGCCGCGAGGTGTACGGGCTGCGCGGCGAGGTCGCCGGGGCGCTCGATGGCTGACCGCCCGGCGCGCGCGAGCGGCCACGCGCTCCATCTCTCCCGTGAGCGCTACGCCGACCTGTACGGCCCGACGGTCGGCGACCGGATCCGGCTGGCCGACACCGACCTGCTGATCGAGGTGGAGGAGGACCGCAGCGCCGGCGGCGACGAGGCGGTGTTCGGCGGCGGCAAGGTGATCCGGGAGTCGATGGGCCAGTCCCGGGCCGGCCGGGCCGACGGCACGCCCGACACCGTGATCACCGGCGCGGTGGTGCTCGACCACTGGGGCATCGTCAAGGCCGACATCGGCATCCGGGACGGCCGGATCACCGCGCTCGGCAAGGCCGGCAACCCCGAGACCATGGACGGCGTCCACCCGGAGCTGGTGATCGGCCCGGAGACCGAGGTGATCTCCGGTAACGGAAAGATCCTCACCGCCGGTGCGATCGACGCCCATGTGCACTTCATCTGCCCGCAGTTGGTGGACGAGGCGCTCGCCTCCGGTGTCACCACCCTGATCGGCGGCGGCACCGGCCCGGCCGAGGGCAGCAAGGCGACCACCATCACCCCCGGCCGCTGGCACCTGGCCCGGATGTTCGAGGCCATGGACGGCCTGCCGGTCAACGTCGGCCTGCTCGGCCGCGGCAACACCGTCAACACCGAGTCCATGCACGACCAGCTGCGCGCCGGGGCGCTCGGCTTCAAGATCCACGAGGACTGGGGGGCGACCCCCGCAGCGATCGACGCCTGCCTGCGGGTCTGCGACCTCACCGGCGCCCAACTGGCCATCCACACGGACACCTTGAACGAGGCCGGGTTCGTCGCCGACACGCTGGCCGCGATCGCCGGGCGGGGCATCCACGCGTACCACACCGAGGGCGCGGGCGGCGGCCACGCCCCCGACATCATCACCGTGGTCGCGCAGCCCAACGTGCTGCCCAGCTCCACCAACCCGACCCGCCCGCACACCGTCAACACCGTCGACGAACACCTCGACATGCTGATGGTCTGCCACCACCTCAGCCCGCACGTCCCCGAGGACCTGGCCTTCGCCGAATCCCGGATCCGCCCGTCCACCATCGCCGCCGAGGACGTCCTGCACGACCTGGGCGCGATCTCCATCATCAGCTCCGACTCCCAGGCGATGGGCCGGATCGGCGAGGTGGTGATGCGCACCTGGCAGACCGCGCACGTGATGAAGCGGCGCCGCGGCGCACTGCCCGGCGACGGGCGGGCCGACAACCACCGGGCGCGCCGCTACGTCGCCAAGTACACCGTCAACCCGGCCGTGGCCCAGGGCGTGGACCACGAGATCGGATCGGTCGAACCGGGCAGGCTCGCCGATCTGGTGCTCTGGTCGCCCGCCTTCTTCGGGGTCAAACCCGACCTGGTGCTCAAGGGCGGCCAGATCGCCTGGGCCCAGATGGGCGACGCCAACGCCTCCATCCCCACCCCCCAACCCCTGCTGCCGCGGCCGATGTTCGGCGCCACCGGACGCGCCCCGGCCGCCAACTCGTTCAACTTCACCGCCCAGGCCGCGATCGACGACGGGCTCCCGGAACGGCTCGCCCTCGGCAAGGAGTTCCGGCCGATCCGCAGCACCCGGGCCGTCACCAAGGACCACATGGTCAACAACACCGCCCGCCCCGACGTCCGGGTGGATCCCGACACCTTCACCGTGACCATCGACGGCGAGCCGGTCACTCCCGCCCCCGCCACCGAACTGCCGCTCGCACAGCGGTACTTCCTGTTCTAGATGGCCACCACGCCGATGCCGCCGGTGGCCGCCGTGCTGCTGCTCGCCGACGGCCGCTTCCCGGCCGGCGGCCACGCCCACTCCGGCGGCGCCGAGGCCGCCGTCAAGGCCGGCCGGATCCACGACGTCCCGAGCATGACGGCCTTCCTCACCGGCCGCCTGCACACCACCGGGCTGGTCGCGGCAGCCCTCGCCGCCGCCGCGGCCGACCCGGACGCCGACCTCGACGCGCTGGACCGGGCCGCCGACGCCCGCACCCCCTCGCCCGCCCAGCGCGCCACCAGCCGGCGCCTGGGCCGCCAGCTCCTGCGCGCGGCCCGCGCCGCCTGGCCGCACCCCGCCCTCGACACCCTCCACCACCGCCACCCGCGCGGCGCCCACCAGAGCGTCGCGCTCGGCGTCACCGCGCACGCCGCCGGACTCGGCCCCGGCCAGGCCGCCGCCCTCGCCGCGTACGAGAGCGTCAACGGCCCGGCCACCGCCTGCGTCCGGCTGCTCGGCCTCGACCCCTACCAGGTCGCGGCCGCGCTGGCCCGGCTCGGCCCGCAGCTGGACGCGGTCGCCGCCGACGCGCTGGCCGCCGCCCGGACCGGCGACCTGCCCACCGCCTCCGCCCCCCTGCTCGACATCCACGCCGAGCAGCACGCCTCCTGGAAGGTGCGTCTCTTTGCATCGTGACCACGTCGACCTCCACGACGCCCCCGCGCACCACGGCTACACCGACCACCGCACCGGCCACGACTGGCGCCGCGCCCTGCGGATCGGCCTCGGCGGACCGGTCGGCTCCGGCAAGACCGCCACCGTCGCCGCGCTCTGCCGCGCCCTGCGCGACGAACTCTCGCTCGCCGTCGTCACCAACGACATCTACACCACCGAGGACGCCGAGTTCCTGCTGCGCAACGCCGTCCTGCCACCCGAGCGGATCATCGCCGTGGAGACCGGCTGCTGCCCGCACACCGCCATCCGCGACGACATCTCCGCCAACCTGGAGGCCGTCGAAGAACTGGAGGACGCACTCGGCCCGCTCGACCTGATCCTGGTCGAATCCGGCGGCGACAACCTCACCGCCACCTTCAGCCGCGGCCTGGTCGACCACCAGATCTTCGTCATCGACGTCTCCGGCGGCGACAAGATCCCCCGCAAGGGCGGCCCCGGCGTCTCCACCTCCGACCTGCTGGTGATCAACAAGACCGACCTCGCCCTCCTGGTCGGCGCCGACCTCGGCGTGATGGCCCGCGACGCCGCCGCCCAGCGCGGCGACCTGCCGACCCTGTTCTGCTCCCTCGCCGCCCCCGACGGCGTCGACCCGATCGCCGCCTGGGTGCGCGCCCGGCTGCACGCCTGGACCGCCGTTGACCAGCACGCTTGAGGCGCTCGCCCGGATCGTCGCCGAGCCGGACGGACGGGGCGGCACCGCCCTGCCCGTGCTGGCCGGCGCCGGTCCGATCGCGCTGCGCCGCACCCGCGGCCACCGGGTCACCATGATCGGGTCGATGGCCGCCCCGCTCGGCGGCGACCGGCTCGCCGTCCGCGCCGAGCTGCGGCCCGGCGCCGTCCTCGAACTCACCAGCGCCGCCGCCACCATCAGCCTCCCCGGCCCGCAACCCGGTCCCGCCCGGCTCACCGTCGACCTCACCGTCGCGGAGGGCGCCCGCCTCGACTGGCTGCCCGAGCCCGTGGTCGCCGCCTCCGGCAGCCACCTGGTGATGACCACCCGCATCACGCTCGCCCCCGGCGCCGCCCTGCGCCTGCGGGAGGAGCAGGTCCTCGGCCGCCACCACGACCACGCCCGCGGCGCACCGCCCGGCCGCCTCACCTCCCGGCTGACGGTCCACCAGGCCGGGTACCCGATCCTCGACCAGCAGACCGACCTCGGCCCCGGCGCCCCCGGCTGGGACGGCCCCGCCTCCCTCGGCGGCCACCGCACCCTCGGCCAGCTGCTCACCGTCGGCCTGCCCGCACCCCCGGCGCCCCCGCCCGGCACCGACGCCGCCCTGCTCACGCTCCCCGGGACCGCCGCCACCCTCCTCACGGCCCTCGCCCCGGACGCGCTGGCCCTGCGCCGCCTGCTGACCGTGCCCGCGGGCTGATCCTGTCCGTCGGCTGGTCCTGTCCTCGGCTGGCCCAGCTCGTGGGACGACTGCCCGTCTGGGCTCGGCTGTCAGTGGGACGGCCTACGGTCCGGACCATGGGGATCTACCTGGTGAGCGTCGGCGGGTCGGAGTGGTTCGACGAGGGCGAGGAGGGATGGGCGGTGGCCGCCGCGGCCGTCAACGCCGAGCTGGTGCGGCGCGGGCAGCCACCGTACGTGGACGTCCCGGAGGAGCCGGCCTTCGTCCGGGGCTCGGGGCAGGCCTTCGAGGAGAAGCTGGTCCCGCCGATGGCCGGGTTCCTGGCGCTCTGCGAGGCGCAGCTGACGCCGGAGCAGACCGACACCCTCTGCGGCTGGTCGGTGCTGCTGCCGGTCTCCCTGGCGGACGAGTTCCAGGTGCCGCTGGAGGCGGACGATCCGGAGCTTCACCTGGTGGCCGGGGCTCCGCAGGTGCTGGCGCTCGCGGAGCGGCTCGCCGCCGCCGTCGGGCTGCCCGCGGAAGTGCCCCGGACGTGCGACAACCTGGATCTGACGAACTGGTTCCTGGACGGTGCGGCCCGGGAACTCGCCGCCACCCGCCCGGGCCCGTGGACCGCCGACCTGGACGCGGCCTTCTACGTCGCGCTCTTCCTGCGCGCCGCCCAGCACTCGATCCGGCGCGGCTGCCCACTGGTGCATTCGTAACCGTCCCGGCCGGGGCACCGGATCCGTCCGGCGCGGCACCACGGGATCCCGTGCGGCGGGCCGCCCGGCCGAAGTGATGGTGTGGTGCTGAGCGTCGGGCTGGTCGCGCTGCCTCGGACCGTCCTGGAAACCGATTGGCCGGCCGCTGCCGAGCTGCGATGATGCCTCCGTTTCCCAGACGGAGGACATTTGTTCGTTTTCGTGTGCGCGGGGTGCGGCGCCGAGCTGACCACCCCGCTGACCCAGGTCGCCCTGCCGGTGCACGCCCATCAGACCTACGGGAACGGGACCCAGCTCCCGGTGCTCATGGAGTCGGGCACCTTCGCCGTGGACCCGGAGCCCTGGGGACCGCCGTGGCGGACGTGGGAGGAGATCCACCCGAACGAAGCGACCGCCCGCGGTGTCCATGCGCCGGTCCCTGCCCTCTCCGACGGCGCACCGGGCGCGATCGTCATCGCGCCCGGCGACGCCCGCCGAACCGTCCTGATCCCGGAGAATCGCGGAGGCGGCTACTGCTGCGGCCTTGACGGGACCGGCGGCCCCAACGTCGCCTGCATGGAGTGTGCCCTGCCCGTGGCGAGCCGGATCGACGACTGCTCGCTCTGGCAGGCGCTCTGGCTCGCCCCGAACGCGGTACGCCGTCTCCCTGTTGGCGGCGCCGATCCCGCACCACTCTCCTGGACGGACCTGATGGCGGAAGGGAAGGGGACACCCCCCTTCGCGCCCCTCGCTGCATGGGGGTCGCGAGCGGGGGCGGGTCACTGGCCGAACTACTGGTGGTCGTGGAGCCCGCAGTGGGAGGCGGCTGCGGGCAGGGCGCTCGCCCACCTGCTGGTGGCTTCGGAAGGCCGACCGGTGATCGTCTCGGACGGCCTGGTCGGAGAGGTGTTCCAACGCTCGCTCGACGCCCTGCTGCCTGCGGGGCCACCGCCGCGGCGCGCCGCCCTGGCCGGACCGGGGCAGCCTTCTCCCCACAGGGGCACCGACATCCTCCTCGTGCCGACCCATCCGCAGACGGGGGAGATCTGGGCCCCGGCCGACCCGACGGCGTACCCGGTGCCACTGCCGTTCGGGGTGTGGTGGTGGATGGTCTCCCCCGAGCCGGACTCGCCCGTTCCCGCGTCGGGCAACCTGCCGGCCGGCGTCCTCCGTGACGACTTCGACACGCCCGCGCTGCTCCCCGGGCGCCTGTTCCGGGCCGACCCGGGCGTGTTCCGACACACCCTGGCCCGGCTGCCGGCCGTCCGCGAGCCGTGGCTGCGCGAGCTCCTCGACGGCCTCTCGCAGCACAGTCGCGCGGGCCTCTTCTAGTCTGCAGCGACGGACACCGGCCGCTCGGGTCCGCCTTGCAGAGTCGAGCCGTCGTCGAAAGCGCGGTCCGGTCAGGGGCGGGCGAACAGATCGGGAGCCCGAGCGCCACTCACCGGGCACAGCTCACGGAAGTGATGCTGTTGGTGATCTTCATCAGTTCCACAGCAGCACCCAGATGGCTCGGTGGTCGGGAGTGTCTGTCCGCTGCGTCATGCTCGCCCTGTGAACGAAGACACCTTCTGGCAGCTCATCGAAGACTGCAGGCCCGCAGGACCTGACGCTGAGGCCGAACTGCTCGCCGCCAACATCACCGAGCGCCTGGCCCGATCCTCGTTGTCGCTGGTCACGGGCTTCGCGGAACAGCTGTCCTGGGCGCTTTACCAACTGGACCGCAAGGAGTACGGACAAGACCTGTCGGGGGACGCCTTCCTCTACACGCGCGCCGCGGTCGTCGCCGCAGGCCGAGCGGTATACGGCAGGGTCCTGCAGGACGCTTCCGCCTTCGCCCCGTTCGTCATCGACCACATTTGGGCCGAGAGCCTGCTCTACACGCCGGACCGTGCATTCGAACGCATCACCGGCGAGGAGTGGGGCCGCGATACGCGCTACTCCTTCGAGTCGTACTCGAATGCCGAGGGCTGGGCTGGCTGAGCGCCGGATAGAGACGAAGGCCGCCGGGATCTCCACCGAAGCGGGTGGGGATCCCAGCTTTCCCGGCCGCTGGCCATGTCTGCGTGCTGTCCTTGCTTGGAGGGACGGGCTGTTCAGCGGGGGTGGGCTGCGGTGGCGACGGGTTCCTGGCCCGGCGGGAGATCCCGGCGCTGACCGCGCGGATGGCTCGGGCGAGCAATCCGCGGGGCACGGCGGCGATGTGGGTTCGGGATCACCTGGAAGGTCTGTTCACGGACGACGACTTCGGGGAGTGGTATCCCCCCGACGGGCGTCGTGGTCCGTTGCCGGTTCGTCCGGTGCTGGTTTCGGTGCTTCAGTACGCGGAGAATCTCACCGACCGGCAGGCCGCCGAGGCCGTCCGGTGCCGGTTGGACCGGAAATTACTGCCTGGGGCTGGAGTTGGACGACCCGGGCTTCGACTTCTCGGTGCTGAGCGAGTTCCGTGACCGGATGGCCGAGGGCGATCAGGCGGACCGGCTTCTGGCGGTGATGGTCGAGCGTCTGACAGAGGCTGGGTTGGTCGAGCGGCGCGGGCGGCAGCGGACCGACTCCACGCACGTCCTGGCGGCAGTGCGGCGCCTGGACCGGATCGAGCTCGTCGGGGAAACCCTTTGCGCGGCCCTGGAGGAGCTGACCGCCGCCGATGAGGAATGGGTCTCCGCCCTGGTCACAGACGAGTGGGCCCGACGTTACGGCACGACTTCCTCAGGGACGGGAGCCCAGGGCAGACCGGATCCGGCGACGGCACGTGTCCCCTGGTCGTCGGTGGAGGAAGTTGAGCCAGAACCCGATCTCGTGGGCAGCGCCGGATCCCGCGGTCCGCCGGACGCGCCACGGGCCCCGTCCCACCCGGAGGTGGAAGGGGGCCCGTGGCGCGGTGGGTGCCGGCTCAGCCGGCCTCGGCCTGGCGGCCGCGCCGGTCGAGCGAGGCCAGGTAGGCGTTGTAGGCGTTCAGCTCGGCGTCGCCGTCGCGGTCGGCGGCGCGGTCGCGGCGACGGGCCTGGCGCTCCTCGGACTTGGCCCACTGGAGGGTCAGTGCGATCAGCACGATGGCGGTCGGGATCTCGCCGAACGCCCAGGTGATGCCGCCGGCGATCTTCTGGTCGTTCAGCAGGTCGGTGCCGGGCGGCGCGGTCGCGGCGGTGAAGGTGGTGACCAGCGGGTGGGTGGCCATCATGACCGCGACGCCGAAGAAGGCGTGGAACGGCATCCCCATGAACAGCTCGATGATCCGCATCACGAAGCCGGGCCGGTGCGGCCCCGGGTCGACGCCCATGATCGGCCAGAAGAACAGCATCCCGACCGCCAGGAAGTGCACCATCATCCCGATGTGCCCGAGCCGGTACTGCATCAGCAGGTCGAACAGCGGGCTGAAGTACAGCGCGTACAGGCTGGCGATGAACAGCGGGATGGTGAAGGCCGGGTGCGAGATGATCCGCACGTACCGGCTGTGCAGCAGCGCCACCAGCAGTTCGCGCGGGCCCTTGCCGCTGCCCTTGCGGGCCGGGCGCAGCGCGCGCAGGGCGAGCGTGATCGGGGCGCCGAGCAGCAGCAGGATGGGGGAGAGCATGCTCAGCACCATGTGCTGGATCATGTGGGCGCTGAACAGCACCATGCCGTAGTCGTTCAGCCCGGTGTTGGTGACCAGGACCAGGGTGCCGATGCCCGCCACCCAGGCGATCATGCGGCCGACGGGCCACCGGTCGCCGCGGCGCCACAGCCGTACGGCGCCCGCCGTGTACAGGCCGAGGGCGACCAGGGCGCCGATCAGGAACGGCCAGTCGGGTGACCAGCTGAGGCTGGAGGAGAGGGTGAACGGGCCGAGCGTGGTCCCGTGGTGGTGCATTCCTGCCATGCCGTCGCCCATCGGCGCGTCCTGCTTTCCCTCGTGGTGCGTCGGGCGGGCCGGCCCCGGGCGGGTCCGGTTTCCTCCGTTTTGCTTCGGACCCACCCTAGGCGGGGCTTAACCGCGGCCCGTACCCGCCCCCGGACCCGCGGCCCGTACCCGCCCCCGGACCCGCGGCCCGGACCCGCCCCACCGCATGCGCCGCCCGGACCAGCCGCCCCGCCCGTCCCGGTGGTCAGGCGGCGCTGCGGTACTGCATCCGCAGGAACCCGTCGAAGACCCGGGCGCCGAACAGCCGGCGGGTGTGCACCAGCGCCTTCGCGGCGGGCGTGACCAGGTAGCGGGTGCGCGGGCGGGGGGGGGG
>NZ_JBXQQB010000036.1:0-76544 GCF_057220535.1 Kitasatospora sp. NEAU-CNBT7
CGGGGTCGGGTGGCCGAGCTGCACGACCTTCGGGAGCAGGTCCGCCGTGGCCCGAGCGAGAAGGCCACCGAGGCGCAGCACGCGAAGGGGAAGCTGACCGCGCGTGAGCGGATCGCGCTGTTGTTGGACGAGGGTTCGTTCAACGAGGTGGAGCCGTTGCGTCGGCACCGGGCGCAGGGTTTCGGCCTGGAGGCGAAGAAGCCGCACACCGATGGCGTGGTCGTCGGGTGGGGGACGGTGCACGGGCGGCCGGTGTTCACCTATGCGCACGACTTCCGGATCTTCGGCGGTGCGCTGGGTGAGGCGCACGCGCAGAAGATCCACAAGATCATGGACATGGCGATCGCGGCGGGTGCGCCGCTGGTGTCGCTGAACGACGGCGCGGGTGCCCGGATCCAGGAGGGCGTCACGGCGCTCGCCGGGTACGGCGGGATCTTCCAGCGCAACACCCGGGCGTCGGGGGTGATCCCGCAGATCTCGGTGATGCTGGGCCCGTGCGCGGGCGGCGCGGCCTACTCGCCGGCGCTGACGGACTTCGTGTTCATGGTGCGGGAGACCTCGCAGATGTTCATCACCGGCCCGGACGTGGTGCAGGCGGTGACCGGCGAGAAGATCTCGCAGAACGGCCTGGGCGGCGCGGACGTCCACTCCACGGTGTCCGGGGTGTCGCACTTCGTGTACGACGACGAGCAGTCGTGCATCGAGGAGGTGCGGTTCCTGCTGTCGCTGCTGCCGCAGAACAACCGGGAGATGCCGCCGGTGCAGCCGAACGACGACCCGGTGCAGCGGCGGGGCGACGCGCTGCTGGACCTGGTGCCGGCGGACGGCAACCGGCCGTACGACATGCGCAAGGTGATCGAGGAGGTCGTCGACCACGGCGAGTACCTCGAGGTGCACGAGCGGTGGGCGACCAATGTGATCTGCGCGCTGGCGCGGATCGACGGGCATGTGGTGGGCATCATCGCCAACCAGCCGCAGTCGCTGGCCGGGGTGCTGGACATCCACGCGTCGGAGAAGGCCGCCCGGTTCGTGCAGATGTGCGACGCGTTCAACATCCCGCTGATCACCATGCTGGACGTGCCCGGGTTCCTGCCGGGTGTGGACCAGGAGCACGACGGGATCATCCGGCACGGCGCGAAGCTGCTGTACGCGTACTGCAACGCCACCGTGCCGCGGATCCAGCTGATCCTGCGCAAGGCGTACGGCGGCGCGTACATCGTGATGGACTCCCGCTCGATCGGCGCGGACCTGTCCTACGCCTGGCCGACCAACGAGATCGCCGTGATGGGCGCCGAGGGCGCCGCGAACGTCATCTTCCGCCGCGACATCAACGGCGCCGAGGACCCCGACGCGATGCGCGCCCAGAAGATCAAGGAGTACAAGAGCGAGCTGATGCACCCGTACTACGCGGCCGAACGCGGCCTCGTCGACGACGTCATCGACCCGGCCGAGACCCGCACCGTCCTCGCCTCCGCCCTCGCCATGCTCCGCACCAAGCACGCCGACCTGCCCAGCCGCAAGCACGGCAACCCGCCCGCCTGAGCCCTCGGAGGGGACCCGGATGAACATCGTCGTGGAACGCGGAGCACCGACCGACGAGGAACTGGCCGCACTGACCGTCGTGCTGGCCGCCGTGCTGGCCGCGCGGGCCGGCGCCGAGGAGCGCACCCGGCGCCGCGCACAGGCCTGGCTGCGGCCGGTCGGCATCGACTACCCGTCGCCGCGCAGCTGGCGCACGGCGGCCTGACGAGCAGCAGATCCAGATCCGTTCGAGTGGCCCTTGAGGGCGTGGGTGCACCCTGCGGCGAGACGCCACTGCGAAGGAGTATCTGATGACAGTCCAGGGATCGATTCACCTTGAGCAGGTGGAGCAGGACATCCGCGATTGGCTGGTCGAGCGGCTCAGCAGCTACCTCTCCCGCCCGGAGAACGAGATCAACACCGAGATGCCGTTCGCTGAGTTCGGGATGGACTCGGTGGCCGCGCTGAGCCTCTTCGGCGACATCGAGGAGAAGTTCGAGCTCTACCTGGAGCCCGCGGTGGCCTACGAGCACCCCACGGTCACGGCCATGGCGGCCTTCCTCGCCCAGGAGAGCCGCACCAGCTGACCCGACCCGATTCTTCCTCCGGTACGAGCGCACCCCCGGGGCCCGGCACCACGTCCGCCAGACGGCGACGCGGAGCCGGGCCCCGGGGCATTGGCGCGGGATCAGCCGAGCACCAGGTGGTACAGCCCGAGGGCGAGCTGGACGGCCGGCAGCACGATCGCGAAGGCCAGCCCGGCGTCCGCCGCGATCAGCAGCAGCCGGCGCGGGAGACCGGCCGTGCCGGGGCTCCGGCGGGCCCGGTGGGCGTCCGGGGGCAGCAGCCGCAGGCGGACGGCCGGGCGGTGCGGGGAGGACGACGTCGACATGGTTCGGACTCCTCGGGGGTGCGCGACGGACGACGGGCGGTGGCCGGGCGGTGGTCGGGCGGTGGCCCGGGGCGGCCTCGGGGACGCGGGCGGCGCGGCGCCGCAGGCCCGGACGGGGGCCGCGGCACCGCGCCGTCGGGCGGTGCGGGCGGGTGGTGCGGATCAGGCGCAGGCCGCCTCGGCCGCCTCGGTGATCAGGCGGGCGTCCAGGGCGCTCACCACGTCGTCCGCGGCCCGCGCGGTGTCCAGGTCGTCCGGTGCGCCGATGATGGCCATGAACGACTCCACGACCGACTGCTTCAGCTGGTCGGTGGAGGGATCCTGCTGGGTCATGAGTGCTCTCCTCGGATGCTCGGCCCGGCGGTCCGGGCGTTCGGGGTCGGTCCGGGTGGTCAGAAGGCGTTGCAGGCGCGGAAGATGTGCGCGAAGGAGGCCAGCGAGGCCGGGCCGTGGAAGGCCACGTACTCGGGCAGCAGCACGTCCGGCGCCCACTTGTCCTTGTAGGCGAGCTGGGTCTGCGCCGGGTAGATCGCCTCGCCCTCGGCCCACAGGAAGTGCATCAGCCACTGGAACGACGGGCTGTAGCCCGGCAGTTCGTTCTCCTGGCCGAGGCCGGTGAACGGCGTGAAGCCGAAGTGCAGCCAGTCCACGCCCTCGGCGCGGAACACGTCGATGGCGGTGGAGTTGATCGCCTCCATCAGACCGGGGGAGCCGCCCGGGATGCGGCGGCTGAGGTCGTGCATCCAGCCGGCCCGGCTGCCGTAGACCGGGGAGTAGGAGATGTAGCCGACCGGGGCGCCGTCGATGGTGCCGACGAACAGCCGCCGGTGCGCCTGGGCCGGGCCGCCGATCTGGCCGACCAGGAACTCCAGCTGCCGGGCGTGGTCGCCCTTCGAGCCGAGCCAGGCGCCGTCGATCTCCGCGATGCCGTCCTGCCACTGCTCGGCCGGCACCTCCTCGACCTGCAGGCCGTTGCGGAACGCCCGGGAGATCTTGTTGCGCAGCTGCATGAACCGGGTGCCGCGCAGGCTGAAGTCCGGCAGGTGGACCGCCCAGGAGGCGCCGAGCTGGTTGACCGTGAAGCCGTGCGCGGCGTAGCGCTCGGCGTCCGAGCGCTGCAGCTGGACGGCGACCAGCCGCAGGTCCTCGCTGCGGGCGTGGTCCACCAGGCCGTCGAGCAGCAGGTCGTAGGTCTCCGGGGAGGCGAACGGGCCGCCGAACTGGACCAGGTGCCGGCCGGTGCGCCGGTAGACGGCGACGCCGTCGGCGCCCGGGGTGGTGAAGACGCTGTTGCCGGAGTTGAGCGCAAGGAAGGAGCTCGGGTTCTCGGACCGGGTGTGGGTGGAGACGGCCGACAGGACCTGGCTCCCGGTCTCGGTCGCGGTCGCGGCGGACGGTGACATGTGATTTCCCTTCGGGGACGGTGGCGGTAAAACAAGTACAGCACTCGGAAATGGCGGGAGGAAGGGCTGGATAAACCTGGTGATGCAATGTCAGTGATACGTCAGCCGGGTATCAGGAACGGCTGGCAATGTCGTTCCCGTGAACGGCACGGGAAACCGGGCCGAAAACACGGAGAGGTGCCCGGAGTGGTTGATCGGGGGCCGGGGCCCAGGCCCCGGCCGGGTGGTCACGCCCGCCTGCGCAGGTTCGAATCCTGCCCTCTCCGCCTGTTCCGCCGAGCCCGGCCGCGTTCCCAAGGCGGCCGGGCTTCCGGCGTTCCGGGGCGGTCGGGAGCCGGCCGGCGGCATCAGTTCCGTGTCAGGCGCGGGTCAGACCCGCTTGTCACCATCAAGTCGATTCGGACATGGAACCGTGCCTTCGGAAGGGCCTGATCATGCTTCTTGACGAAACGGCGTCGGGGATTCTTCCCGGTAATTCCGGCGGTCGGGAAAAGCCGCTGAGCAGCTACCAGCTGTACATCGCCGGAAAGGACGTGGAGGGTGACGGCTGGGTCTACACGGTCAGCGCCCGCTCGCTGCTGGAGGACGTGTTCACCAGCGTCAGCCTGAAGCGCGCGCTCGAGCAGGACCCGGACTCCGACGCCGCCCAGCACCCGTACGTGGTCGGCCGCTGCGCCATCGCCGGCGACGCCGCCATCGACCTGGCGACCGAGGCCGCCGCGGCCGCCGCCCCCGGCTGGGCGGCCGTGCCGCTCGAGCGGCGGCTGCGCCTGGGCACCCTGTTCCGCGAGGAACTGCTGCGCCGCCAGGACGAGTTCGTCGACATGCTGGTCTCCGAGGCGCACCCGGTGAAGCTGGCCCGCTGGGAGCTCAGCTGCCTGCTGCAGGTGTACAGCGAGGAGAGCATCGACTGGTACCGGCAGCGGATGCACACCGAGTTCGACCACAACGGCCGCCGCCTGATCGTCCGCCGCCAGCCGGACGGCGTGGTCGCCTTCAACCCGCCGCAGAACGCCCCGGCGCCCAGCGCCGCGCTCGCCGTGCTCGCCCTGATGGCGGGCAACGCCGTGATCGTCCGGGCGCCGCGCTCCATCGCGCTGTCCACCATGTGGGTGCTGCGCGACGTGGTGGCGCCGCTGCTGGACGAGGTCGGCGCCCCGCCCGGGGTGCTCAACGCGGTCTGCAGCAACCCCAAGCAGACCCTGGACCGCTGGGTGGAGAGCCCGCTGGTCAACGACATCTTCTACATCGGCGGCAGCCAGGAGGGCCTGCGCTTCCAGGAGCAGTGCGTGGCCCACGGCAAGAAGCCGATCCTGGAGCTGGCCGGCAACGACGGCATCATCATCTGGGAGGGCGCGGACCTCAAGTACGCGGCCGAGGCGATCCGGGAGTCCTTCTACGGCTCCGGCCAGATCTGCATGGTGCCCAACTACGTGCTGGCGCACCCGGCGATCGCCGACGAGCTGATCGAGGAGGTCAAGAAGCAGGTCGCCACCGTCAAGCCGGGCTACCCGGAGGACGAGGACGTGCTGCTCTCGCCGGTGCGGCGCAGCGAGAAGTTCTTCGGCCTGCTGAAGCAGACCCTCGACCTGGGTTCCGAGCTGGTCACCGGCGGCCGGCGCACCGAGGTGGACGGCACGCCGTCCGAGACCGGGGTGTTCCTGCAGCCGACCGTGGTCCGGGTGAACGGCCTGGCCGGTGCGCGCGAGCACGACGTGGTCCGGCACGAGACCTTCTTCCCGCTGCTGCCGATCGTGGTGCCCGACGCGGCCCCCAACGACCAGCTGCTGGACAGCTTCATCGACTTCGTCAACACCAACGAGTACGGCCTGCGCAACTCGCTGTGGGCCAAGTCCGCCCGGGTGATCAACGCCTTCGTGCAGCGGGTCACCAACGGCGGCCTGCTGAAGATCAACGACTCGCACATCGGCTTCCTGCCGTACCTGCCCAGCCACGGCGGCACCGGCCTGACCGGCGGCGTCTACGGCGAGGCCAACTACCCGATGCTCAAGACCTCGCACATCCAGGGCGTCAGCGTCGCCCGCGACGTCAGCCCGATCGAGGCCGTCTTCGGCGCCTTCGACGCCTGACCCCCGGGCGCCCCGGGCACCCGTCCGGGGCGCCGGCCGCCGAGGCCCCCGACGGGGCCGCCCCCCTGTCCGTCCCCCGCTGGAGGTTGACCTGCCATGCGCTCCCTCGACACCGCCCGCGAGACCAGCGAGCGGTACCACCCCGGGCTGGTGAAGGCCCTCGCCGAGATCCCGTACGCCGAGCGGGAGGCCGCCGGCAGCCCGGTGATCGACCTGTTCCGGGCGCACGACGGCGTCGCCCTGCTGGTCCCCGTCGCGTACGGCGGCCACGGGGCCGACCCGCTGGACGCGGTGCGGGTGCAGCGGGCGCTCGGCGCGCTGTCGCCCTCGCTGGCGGCCGCGGTGACCATGCACCACTTCACCGCCGCGATGCTGTACGCGCTGGCCGACGACGACACCGGCCGGCTCACCGAGGCCCAGCTGTCGCTGCTGCACAGCGTGGTCCCCGAGCAGCGGCTGATGGCCTCCGGCTGGGCCGAGGGCCGCACCCAGCAGAACATCCTCACCCCGGCCGTCACCGCCGCCGCGGCCAAGGGCGGCTACCGGCTCAACGGCTCCAAGAAGCCCTGCAGCCTGGCCGGTTCGATGGACCTGCTGACCGCCTCGATCGCGGTCCCGGGCGCCGGCGGCGAGCCGGAGCTGGCGCTCGCGCTGATCCCGGCCGCCTCGCCGGGCCTGACCGTGCACCCCTTCTGGGGCAACGACGTGCTGGCCGCGGCGGAGAGCGACGAGATCCAGCTGGCCGACGTGTTCGTGCCCGAGGACCTGGTGGTGCGCACCTCCGAGGAGGACCCGCACCGGATCGAGGACCTGCAGAACGCCGGCTTCGTCTGGTTCGAGCTGCTGATCTCGGCCGGCTACCTGGGCGCCGCCTCCGGCCTGGTCGAGCACGTGCTGCAGCGCGGCCGCGGCAGCGTGGGCGACCGCACCGACGCCGCGATCCGGATCGAGGCCGCGGCCGGCCTGCTGGAGGGCACCGCCCGCGCGGTCCGCGACGGGGTCGGCGGCGAGGAGGCGGTCGCCCAGGTGCTGGTCGCCCGGTTCGCCGCCCAGGAGGCGCTCAACCGCGCCGCCGACCAGGCCCTCGAGCTGCTCGGCGGGCTCGACTTCATCCGCTCCGCCGACCACGCCAAGCAGGCCGTCGCGGTCCGCCCGCTGGCCTTCCACCCGCCGTCCCGGGCGAGCGCGGCCGAGGCCCTGCTGGCGTACTTCAACGGCGAACCGCTCGACCTGTCCTGACCGCCCGTCCGGCACCGCCCGGCATCGAACCAAGGAGTTTCCCACGTGACCGCGATCCAAGAGGCCCCGATCGGCGCGGGCCGGGTGGACACCGAGGGCGAGATCCTCGACCTCTACCGCGCCCACCTCAGCAAGGGCCGGGCGACGCTCGCCGAGCTGTTCGGCAGCCACATGGAGGTCGAGTCCTCCGGCGCCTGGCTCACCACCAGTGACGGCGAGCGCTTCCTGAACGCCGGCGGCTACGGCGTGTTCATCATGGGCGCCCGCCACCCACTGGTGATCGACGCCGTCACCCGCCAGCTGAACACCCACCCGGTGGCGACCCGGATCCTGCTGGAGCCCACCGTCGCCCGCGCCGCCGAGGCGCTCACCTCGATCACCCCGCAGGGCCTGGACCGGGTGCACTTCGCCCTCTCCGGCGCCGAGGCGGTCGAGACCGGCCTCAAGCTGGCCCGCGCCAACGGCCGCAAGCGCACCGTCTCGTTCAAGGGCGGCTACCACGGCAAGACCCTGGGCGCCCTGTCGGCCACCGCCAAGGAGGTCTACCAGGCGCCGTTCCGCCCGCTGATCCCGGACGTCACGCACCTGCCGTACGGCGACGAGGACGCGCTCCGCGCCGAGCTGGCCGCCCACCCGGGCGAGGTCTGCGTGATCATCGAGCCGGTGCAGGGCGAGGGCGGCGTGATCATCCCGCCGAAGGGCTACCTCAAGCGGGTCGAGGAGCTGGTCCGCGAGTTCGACGGCTTCCTGATCCTGGACGAGGTGCAGACCGGCTTCGGCCGGCTCGGCGAGTGGTGGGGCGCCGACGTCGAGGGCGTGCAGCCGGACGTGCTGCTGGCCGGCAAGGCGCTCGGCGGCGGCGTGGTGCCGGTCTCGGCGGCCATCGCCACCCGGCAGGCCTTCAAGCCGTTCGACAAGGACCCGTACGTGCACACCGCCACCTTCTCCGGCCAGCCGCTGCTGATGGCGGCCGTCCAGGGCGCCGTCCAGGCGATCCAGGAGGAGCGGCTGGTCACCCGCTCGCAGGAGCTCGGCGCCCGGCTGCTGCCGCGGATCGCCGAGATCGCCCACCGCAACATCCCCGACCTGGTGGTGGACGTCCGCGGCCAGGGCCTGCTGATCGGCGTCGAGCTGGTCGAGGCCGGGCTGGCCGGCGAGCTGCTGATCGAACTCTTCAACCACGGGGTGGTCGCCAACCACTCGATGAACGGCAGCTCGGTGGTGCGCTTCACGCCGCCGGCGATCCTCAGCGACAGCGACGTCGAGTACCTGCTCGACGCGTTCCACAAGGCCACCCTCGACCTGATCTCGGGCTCGGCCAAGATGCCGGAAGGCGGTAACTGAACCATGCGACACGTCGAACTCGACGCCGTGGTGAGCTCCGAGCGCGCCGAGGACGTCTACGCGGCCGTCCTGCGCTGGGAGCGCTACCCGGAGCTGGCCCCGCACGTGCGGGCCACCACCGTGCACTCCACCCTCCCCGAGCCGGTCGGCAGCTCCAGCTGGGAGCTGCACTTCCGCAGCGGCCTGCTGCGCTGGACCGAGGCGGACACCTTCCGGCCCGAGCAGCTGGAGATCCACTTCGAGCAGACCGACGGCGACTTCGACAGCTTCACCGGCACCTGGCGGCTGCGCCAGGACGGCGACGACGTCCAGGTGCACTTCGAGGCCGACTTCGACTTCGGCATCCCGAGCCTGGAGGGCATCCTCGACCCGATCGCCGAGCGGGTCATCCGGGAGACCGTCGCCTGGGCCGTCACCGGCCTGTACGCCGCCACCCGGATCGTCGGCGACATCGAGCTCACCACCCCGGCCGCGGCCGCGCGCTGACCGTCCCTCTCACCGGCACGTCGCTCCAGGAGTGAAGCAATGGACCAGGCAAACCCCTTCGAGACCCCGAGAACCTTCTCGCTGCACCGCGCCGAGTACCTGGTCGCCTTCGCGGTGACCACCGGCGTGCTGATCGCCCACCTCGGCGACGTCCGCTGGCTCCCGGCGATCGGGCTGTTCCTCTACATCGACCTGATCGGCTACATCCCGGGCGCCATCGCCTTCCGCAAGTCCGGCGGGCAGCCGATCGCCAAGGGCTACTACATCGCGTACAACATCATGCACAGCCTGATCACCCAGGGCGCGGTCGCCGCGCTGTGGTGCTGGCTGGTCAAGCCGGAGTGGGCGCTGCTGGTGATCCCGTTCCACCTGTTCGGCGACCGCGGCCTGTTCGGCAACTTCATGAAGTCCTTCGCGCTGCCGTTCGAGCCGGTGCGGCAGAGCGGCTACCTGAAGCTGCTGGACGACCTCGGCCTGGCCCACCCCAAGCCGATCGCGCACACCTTCGACCCGGTCCCGGTCGGCCACCTCCCGGCGCACCGCGCCGCGGCGGTGCGGGCCGAGACCGCGCCGGAGCCGGCCGCGGCGGCGGCCCGGTGAGCACCGCCGCCGAGGTACGGACCGCGCCCACGGCGGCGCAGCTGCGCCGCCGTGCCCTGCGCCACCTGGCGGCACCGGTCTCGGTGCTGACGGTCAGCCACCAGGGCCGGCTGCACGGCACGACGGTCTCCACCGTCACCACCGTCTCGCTGACCCCGCTGATCCTCGGCGCCTGCCTGAAGTCCGGTTCGGTCCTCGCCGAACTGGCCGTCGCCGAGGGCCGGTTCGCGGTCAACGTGCTCGGCGGCGGCCAGGGCCCGGTGGCCCGCTGGTTCGCCGACAGCTCCCGCCCGGACGGCGCCCGGCAGTTCGACGGGCTGCCGTGGACCTCCGCCCCGTACGCGGACGCCCCGCTGCTGGACGGCGCGCTGGCGCACTACGCCTGCCGGGTCACCGAGTGCGTCCGGGTCGGCGACCACGAGGTGCTGCTCGGCCAGGTGGTGCACGCCGCCACCGGCGAGGGCGCACCGCTGCTCAGCTTCGCCGGCGGCCTGTTCGCCGGCGCCCTCCAGCCGGCCCCGGGCGAATGACCCCGTCCGGCCACACCACCCAGCAAGGAGTACGGACATGACCGGTTCAGTGGCACCCGAGGCGGACTGGGACGAGGCTCCCGGCCTGCTGGACGGAGCCAAGGAGCTCACCCTCGGCCCGGACGAGTGCAACCTGGCCTACTGGATCACCGAGGTCGCCCAGGGCACGCTGCGCGAGCGCGGCGTCACCGGGCACCACGAGAGCGCCCTGGTGCCCGAGTTCCTCAAGCGCCCCGGCCCGCTGCGCGAGGCGCTGACCCTGGAGTTCGGCTTCCGCGGGCTCTCCGAGGAGATCGCCACCCGGCTGCTGTCGTACTACGTGGCCATCGCCCCGGGCATCCCGGAGCTGGAGTTCTACGCCACCCAGCTGCTCGACGAGGCCCGGCACGCCCGGGTCTTCCGCAACCACCTGGTCGAGCTCGGCCTGCCCGAGGCCACCCTGCTCAAGGACATCGACGCGATGGCGTCGGAGTACCGGCGCACGGTGCTCCAGCCGGTCGAGGACTTCACCCTGGACATCGTCCGCGACCAGGGCGACTTCATCGGCGGGGTGGCGGTCTTCGCGATCGTGATCGAGGGCGTGCTCGCCCCGGCCGCCGAGCTGAGCGAGCGCAAGTGGACCCCGCTCTCGCCGGCCACCGGGGAGATCTCCCGCGGCACCGCGATCGACGAGATCCGCCACCTGACGGTCGCCAGCACCATCCTGCGCGACCACGTCGCCGCCCACCCCGAGTACCGGCCGCGGCTGCTGGAGATCCTGCGGGCCGGCGTGAAGCTCTGGGACGAGATCCCGGACAAGCCGTTCGTGATCCACCGCGAGGAGCTGTTCCAACAGGGCATGTTCGACCACGCCGACCTGATCGGCGACTACGAGGTCTGGCCGGGCGTCCGGCTGCTCGACACCACCCCGGAGCAGCGCTACGACATGGCCGAGCGGTGGACCGACGAGATGGCCGAGTCCCGGATGGCGTACATGGGCCTGCCGGTCGAGGTGCTCAGCAGCGGCGGGGGTGACGCGGTATGACCGCGGGCCCGCCGCCGGGACGCGCCGCGGTCATCGTGGGGGTCGGCAGCTACGTCCCGCCCGACCTGGTCACCAACGGCGACCTGGTCACCCGGCTGGACACCTCGGACGAGTGGATCCGCACCCGGACCGGGATCGCCACCCGGCACATGGTCGCCCCGGGCACCGCCACCTCCGACCTGGCGGTGGAGGCCGGGCGACGGGCCCTGAAGTCGGCCGACGACTCCCAGGTCGACGCCGTCGTCCTGGCCACCACCACCCCCGACCACCCGTGCCCGGCCACCGCACCCGCGGTCGCCGCCCGGCTCGGCCTCGGCGGGGTGGCCGCCTTCGACGTCTCCGCGGTCTGCACCGGCTTCCTGTACGGCCTGGCCACCGCCTCCGGCCTGATCGCCGCCGGGGTGGCCGAGCGGGTGCTGCTGATCGCCGCCGACGCCTTCACCACCATCATCGACCCCGGCGACCGCACCACCGCGGTGATCTTCGCGGACGGGGCCGGCGCCGTGGTGCTGCGGGCCGGCAACGCCGACGAGCCCGGCGCGGTCGGACCGATCGTGCTCGGCAGCGACGGCGACAACGCCGAACTGATCACCGTGCCCGGCGGCGGCTCCCGCCACCGCTCGGCCCGGCAGGAACCCAAGCCCGGCGACGAGTACTTCCAGATGGCCGGCCGGGCCACCTACCGGCACGCGGTGGAGCGGATGACCGAGGCCTCCAGACAGGCCGTCGGCTCGGCCGGCTGGGACCTCTCCCAGCTCGACCGCTTCGCCGCCCACCAGGCCAACGCCCGGATCCTGCAGGCGGTCGCCGACCGGCTGGAGATCCCGGCCGAACGCCGGCTGTCCAACATCGAGCGGGTCGGCAACACCGGCGCCGCGTCCATCCCGCTGCTGCTCGCCCAGGCCGCCGAACGCGGCGAACTGCGGCCCGGCCACCGGGTCCTGCTCACCGCCTTCGGCGGCGGGCTGGCCTGGGGCGCCACCACCATCACCTGGCCCGACCTCGGGCACTGACACACCCGGAAAGGACTGTCCGATGTTCGAGACGCTCAAGGAAATCCTGGTCAGCAAGCTCAAGGTGTCGCCGGAGCAGGTCACCCCGGAGGCCACCAAGGAGGACGTCGAACTCGACTCGCTCGCCGTCGTCGAGCTCTCCCTCGTCCTGGAGAAGGAGCTCGGCGTCGAGATCAGCGACGACGAACTGCTCGACGCCGAGACCATCGGCGACATGGCGGCCCTGATCGAAGAGCGGAGCGCGCGGGTCTGATGGCCGGCATCGACATCGCCGTGACCGGGCTCGGCCTGGTCACCCCGGGCGGGATCGGGACCGCCGCCTCCTGGGCGGCGGTCCGGGCCGGCCGCCCGACCGCAGCGCTCGACCCCGCCCTGGAGGGGAACCCGGTGCGGATCTCCTGCCGGGTGCCCGACTGGGATCCCGGGCAGCTGCTCGGCGGCCGCCGGGCCCACCGGCTGGACCGCTTCACCCAGTTCGCGCTGGTCGCGGCCCGGGAGGCGATCGCCGATGCCGGGCTCGACCCGCAGACCTGGGACGGCGCCCGCGTCGGCGTCATCCTGGGCTGCGCCGACGGCGGGCCCGGCACGGTGGAGACCCAGCACCGGGTGCTGGTCGAGGAGTCGCCCGCCCGGGTCTCCCCGCTGCTGCTGCCGATGCAGCTGCCCAACATGCTGGCCGGCCAGACCGCCATCGAGTTCGGCGCCAAGGGCCCCAACCTGGTGGTCGCCACCGCCTGCGCCTCCGGTGCCACCGCCATCGGCACCGCCCGTGACCTGCTCCTGCTGGACCGCTGCGACATCGTCGTGGCCGGGGGCAGCGAGGCCATGATCACCCCACTGGTCATGGCCGGGTTCGCCCAGATGGGCGCCCTCTCCCGCCGCGAGGACGATCCCGCGACGGCCTCCCGGCCGTTCGACCTGGACCGGGACGGCTTCGTGGCCGGAGAGGGCGCCGGCGTGGTGATCCTGGAACGGGCCGCCGACGCCCGCGCCAGAGGGGCCCGGATCCGGGCCCGGATCGCCGGCTACGGCGCCACCGCCGACGCCCACCACATGACCTCGCCGCACCCCGACGGCCTGGGCGTGCAGAGCGCGGTCCGCACCGCGCTCGAGGACGCCGGGGCCTCGGCCGGCGACGTCCAGTACGTCAACGCGCACGGCACCGCCACGCCGCTGAACGACCTCGCCGAGGCCCGGATGCTGCGGCGCACCCTGACCGGCGACCCGCTGGTCACCTCCACCAAGGGCGTCACCGGACACCTGCTGGGCGCGGCCGGCGCCGTCGAGGCGGTCTTCACCGTGCTCTCGATCGAACAGCAGCTGGTCCCGCCCACGGCCAACCTGCACACCCTCGACCCGGAGCTGGAGATCAAGGTCGCCACCGAGGAGACCGGCACCCGGATCGAGCTGGCCCTCAGCAACTCCCTCGGCTTCGGCGGGCAGAACGCGGTGCTGGCAATCGCCGCTCCCTGACCGGCCGAAACCGGCGCGACGGGCCGACGCGGACCTCCCCCCTCCGCCCGGCCCGTCGCGCCGGATCCCCTTCGCCCCGCCCGCCCGGATCCCGTCCCCTCCTCCACCTGGAGTTCCCCGATGACCGCCGCACCTCCCGCCGCGTCCCCGACCTCCAGACGGCTGACCACCGGTCACATCGTCTTCCTGATCGTCGCCGCCGCCGCCCCGCTCTCCGCCATGGTCGGCACCGTGCCGCTGGCCTTCGCGATCGGCACCGGCCCCGGCGTGCCCGCCGCCTTCGCCTTCGCCGGCGTCACCCTGCTCTGCTTCTCGGTCGGCTACGCCGTCAGCGCCCGCCGCACCGGCGGCTCCGGCGGCTTCTACGCCTCGATCGCCGACGGCCTCGGCCGCCCGCCCGCCGTCGGCAGCGGCTACATCGCCCTGCTCGCCTACAACTGCGCCACCGTCGGACTGGTCGGCGCCCTCGGCTACTTCACCCAGCTGGTGCTCGCCGCCCACGGCCTCGACCTGCCCTGGCAGCTGTGCGCCGCCGTCGGCCTGGCCGCCGTCGCCGTCCTGGGCTACCGCGACATCGCGGTCAGCGCCCGGGTGCTGGCCGTCCTGATGGCCGGCGAGATCGGCGTCCTCGCCGTCCTCGACCTCGCCGTCCTCGGCCGGCACGGCACCTCGGCCCTGCCGCTCGACTCCTTCTCGCCCCACATCGCGACCGGCCCCGGCCTCGGCGTCTCGCTGATGTTCGCCTTCGTCTCCTTCATCGGCTTCGAGTCCGCCGCGCTGTACGGCCAGGAGGCCAAGGACCCGCGGCGCAGCGTCCCGCGCGCCACCTACATCGCCGTCGTCCTGATCGCCGGCTTCTACGCGCTCACCAGCTGGGCCGCGGTCGGCGCGATCGGCCCCGACGCCGTCCGGCAGACCGCCGGCGACCAGCTCGGCGACCTGTTCTTCGTGCTGGGCACCGACTACCTCGGCGGGGCCGGCTCCACCATCCTCCAGATCATGCTCTGCACCAGCCTGTTCGCCGCCACCCTGGCCCTGCACAGCGCCGCCAACCGGTACGCCCAGGTGCTCGCCGACGACGGCCTGCTGCCCCGCCGGCTCGGCGCCGTCCACCCCCGGTACGCCTCGCCGCACCTGGCCAGCATCGCGCAGACGGTGCTCAGCGCCGTCGTGGTGGGCGGCTTCGCGCTGGCCGGGCTCGACCCGTACGCCGACCTCACCACCAGCATGCTCGGACTCGGGACGCTCGGGATCGTGGTGCTGCAGGCGCTGGCCGCGCTCGCCGTGCTCGGGCTCGCCCGCAAGGGGCTGAAGGCCGGGGTGTGGCAGGGGGTGATCGCCCCGCTGCTGGGCTTCGCCGGCCTCGCCGTCACGGTCTGGCTGGTGGTCGGCAACTTCGACCTGCTGACCGGTACGCACAACGGGCTGGTCTCCGCGCTGCCGTGGGCCGTCCCGGTGATCGGCCTGCTCGGCCTCGGGTACGGCTGGTGGCTGCGCACCGCCCGCCCGTCCCACTACGCCCGCCTCACCGGCCCGGCCGACACCCCCGCCCCGGCCCCGGCCCCGGCCCCGACCCCCCTCGTCCCCACCCCCTGACCCCCTGACAGGGACCCCAAGGGGGCACTACCCAGGGGCGCTGGGGGTACCTCCCGGCCGAAGGCTGGGGGCGGAACTGCGCGAAACGGGAGGTGCCTGTCCGGTGGCTTTGCGCTGCGCGAGTTCCGCCCCCCCAGCCCCCGCTCCCTGTCCGTTCATGACCTGTGATCCGTCTCCAGAGGAGAGTGCCGTGCACGACGTACGTGAGCTGATCGAGCTGGGTCCGGAGGCGGTGCGCCGGCTCGCGCGGCGCCGGTTCCGGCTCGACCTGGAGTTCCTGGGCGAGGCGCACCGCCGCCGCACCGAAGCCCTCGAGACCGTCGACCGTCTGCGCGGCGAGCTGAAGCGCGCCTCGCGCGGCCCCGCCGCGTCCGAGCAGGCCCGGGAGGACTCGCGCCGGCTGCGGGAGCAGGTCCAGGAGGCCGAGGCGGCCGTCCGCTCGGCCGAACTCGTCCTGGAGGACGCCCTGTCGGGCATCCCCAACCTCCCGCTCGACACCGTCCCGGACGGCGACAGCGAGAAGCAGGCGGTGGAGGTCCGCAAGGGCGGTCCGGCGCTGCGCCCCGCCGCCGGCGAGGCCCGGCACCACGCCGATCTCGGTGAGTCGCTGGGGGTGCTGGACGCCGGCCGGGCGGCCGCGCTGTCCGGGGCCCGGTTCAGTGTGAGCCGGGGTGCGGGGGCCCGGCTGGAGCGGGCGCTGGCCTCGTTCCTGCTGGACCTGCACACCACGGAGCACGGCTACACCGAGTACTCGGTGCCGCACCTGGTGAACCGGGAGACCATGACCGGTACGGGCCAGCTCCCGAAGTTCGAGGAGGACCTGTTCGCGACCTCGGTCGGCGGCCGGGAGCTGTTCCTGATCCCGACCGCGGAGGTGCCGCTGACCAACCTGGTGGCCAAGGAGCTGCTGGACGCCAAGGCGCTGCCGATCGCGATGACCGCCCGCACGCCGTGCTACCGCGCCGAGGCGGGCTCGTACGGGCGGGACACCCGCGGGGTGCTGCGGCTGCACCAGTTCGAGAAGGTGGAGCTGGTGCGGATCTGCGCGCTGGAGGACGCCCAGGAGCAGCTGGAGCTGATGGTGGGCCAGGTGGAGGAGTGCCTGCGCCGGCTGGAGCTGTCGTACCGGGTGGTGCTGCTGCCCGCCGGTGACATGGGCTTCTCGGCCCGGATGACGTACGACATCGAGGTGTGGCTGCCGGGCAGCGACTCGTACCGGGAGATTTCCTCGGTGTCGGACTGCGGCAGCTTCCAGGCGCGCCGGGCGGGCATCCGGCACCGGACCGCGGAGGGGCGCAAGCTGCCGGCCGCGACCCTGAACGGTTCGGCGCTGCCGATCGGGCGGACCGTCGCGGCGCTGCTGGAGCAGGGTGCGCAGCCGGACGGTTCGGTGCTGCTGCCCGAGGCGCTGGTGCCGTACACCGGCTTCCGGCGGATCCTGCCGGGCGGTGCGGTGGAGAGCTGAGACCGGGCCCCGCACGGCACCACGCCCGCAAGGGCCGGAACGGCACAGGGACAGGAACGGCACAGGGACAGGAACGGCACAACGGCGCGACGCCCCCGGACGTCGCGCCGTTGTGCTGGGTGGGGGTCCGCTCAGGCGGAGCGGACCAGGTGGAGCGCCGTGGGCTGGTGCAGCGCGGGGGCCTGGATGAGGACCTCCCGGAAGAGCTGCTTGAGCTGCGGGGAGGGCTCCATGCCGAGTTCGTCGACCAGCCGCTGCCGGGCGGTGTTGTAGACCTCGACCGCCTCGGCCTGCCGGCCGGAGCGGTAGAGCGCGCGCATCAGCATCTCGGTGATCCGCTCGCGCCACGGGTGGGCGACGCTCATCCGCTTCAACTCGCCGATCACGTGCGTCGGTTCGCCGAACAGGGCGCCCATCCAGAGCCGGTCCTCCTGCGCCGCCAGGTACTCCTCGTCCAGCTGCAGGGCGATGCTCTGGCACAGCGGTCCGGGGGCGACGTCCTGCATCGGGCTGCCCTGCCAGAGGCCGAGCGCGCCCTCGAGCAGGGCGCCGGCCACCTCGGGGTCGCCGGTCACGGCGTGCCGGGCGGCGGCGAGTTGCTCGCGGAACAGGTACAGGTCGACGTCCTCGGGTGCGACCTCCAGGATGTAGCCGGAGGCCTGGGTGATCAGCGGCGGCACCTCGCCGTGCGGGCCGGCCAGCCGGCGCAGCGTGCGGCGCAGCCGGGAGACGTGGGCCTGCAGGGAGTTCTCCACCGTGGCCGGCGGGTTGTCGCCCCAGAGTTCGGTGTAGAGCTGTTCGGTGGGCACCAGGCGCCGGGCCCGGATCAGCAGGGTGGCCAGCAGGGTGCGCTGTCTGGTGCCGGGGATGGTGGCGAACCGGCCGTTGACGACGGCCCCGACCGGGCCCAGGATCCTGAACTGCATGTGTTCCCCCTGTGGTGAAGAGCGGTTGGTTGCCGGCGGAACAGGCGTGCGGATTGTCGGGGCGGGGGCTCGAGCCCGGCTGGAGGGTGCCGGGGACGCCCAGCAGGGGTCGAGCGGTGCTCCACCGGGTATCCACCCAGGGTCCGCAGTCGCTCCAGGACGCTCTGTCACCGTGCTTTCCGGGGACGTCCGACATCGGGCGGCTCCCCTGCCCGTGTGCCGAGGCGACCAGTTTCACGCGTTCCCGAACATGATCAGCATTCATCCGAACGAAATCCCGAATTCCCGAATCTCCGAATTCCCGGAACAGAGTTCCCGGAGCGCTGTCCGGCATGCCGCCGGCCGGGGTTCCGGGCGGCTTTGCGGTAATACCGTTCGTCGGCGAATTGTCAGCGGGTCGCCGAACCGTGGGGCGGCGTCCATTACCTCTCAGGTAATTGACCGCCCTGGTCAGGGGCGGCCAAGCTGGACACAGCCTCCGGATCGGCTGTGGCAGAGCAGGACTACGTGATCGACCAGGAGTTGGACCTATGACCACTGAGACAAACCCCGCCACGGCAGCGCCGTCGGCGCCGGCCGCGGACGTCGCGGCCGAGCCACACCGGGCGATTCTGCCGATCGTGCTCTCCGGCGTATTCATGACGACGCTGGACTTCTTCATCGTCAATGTCGCCATCCCGTCGACCCAGGCCGACCTGAACGCGACCGCCTCGGCGATCGAATGGGTGGTGGCCGGTTTCGGTCTCGCCTACGGCGTCGGCCTGATCACCGGTGGCCGCCTCGGCGACCTGTACGGGCGCCGCAAGATGTTCCTGCTGGGACTGGCGCTGTTCACCATCGCCTCGCTGTTCTGCGGCATCGCGACCAGCGGTTCCTACCTCGTGGCGGCCCGGGTCGGCCAGGGTGTCTCGGCGGCCCTGCTCGCCCCGCAGGTCCTGGCCATCCTCGGCACCGTCTACACGGGCGCGGCCAAGCTGAAAGTGTTCACCGGCTACGGTCTGGCGATGGGCCTGGCCGCGGTGTTCGGGCAGCTCATCGGCGGTCTGCTGATCCAGGCGGACATCGCCGGCCTCGGCTGGCGGTCCTGCTTCCTGGTCAACCTGCCGATCGGTGCCGCGATCATCGCGCTGACCCTGAAGTACGTGCCGGAGACCCGGGCACCCGGTAAGCCCAAGCTCGACCTGGTGGGCGTCGCCGTCATCACCCTCGCCCTGGTCGCCCTGGTCCTGCCGCTGATCGAGGGCCGCGAGAAGGGCTGGCCGCTGTGGACCTGGCTGTCCTTCGCCGCGTCCGCCGTGCTGTTCGCGCTGTTCGCCCTGCAGGAGAGCCGGCTCGCCGCCCGCGGCGGCTCCCCGCTGGTCAACCTGTCGCTCTTCAAGGAGCGGGCGTTCAACGCCGGCCTGCTCAGCCAGCTGGTCTTCTGGATGGGCCAGGCCTCGTTCTTCCTGGTGTTCGCCCTCTACGTGCAGCGCGGCCGCGGCCTGGACGCCCTCCAGGCGGGTCTGCTGTTCGCGGCGATCGGCGCCGGGTACATGTACACCTCGATGAACGCCGGCAAGTTCGCGGCCAAGCTCGGCCGCCAGGTGATCGCGGTGGGTGCCCTGCTGATGGGCGCCGGCCTGGTCGTGCTGGGCATCACCGCCTCGCAGATCGGCACCACCGGCCACATCCTCTGGCTGATCCCGGGCCTGGTCATCGACGGCGCCGGCATGGGTCTGGCGGTCGCCCCGCTGGCCTCCACCGTGCTCGCCCGGGTCTCCCCGCAGTACGCGGGTGCGGCCTCCGGCGTGCTGACCACCGCGCTGCAGATCGGCAACGCGCTGGGCGTCTCGATCATCGGCATCATCTTCTACAACGCGCTCGGTGACACCCCGGTCGTCGGCGACTACCCGCACGCGTTCGACCTGAGCGTGATCTTCCTGGTCGGCGTCGCGGTGGTGCTGGCCGCCCTGGTGCAGATGCTGCCCCGCGGCAACTCCGGCAAGTGACCCCGAGTGGTGACCCACCCCGCCCCGGCCGGCCAGTACCGCGGCCGGGGCGGGCCCGTCACCGCACCGATCGAATCCCGAACCACGAAAGAGGACTCCCCGTGACCGCATCCGCCTCCTTCCTCGACCGCTACGTCAGGGTCTGGAACGAGCCCGACCCGGCCGCCCGCCGCGCCGCGGTGGCCGAGCTGTGGACCCCGGACGGCCTGCACTACACCCAGACCCGGGTGTTCCGGGGCACCGACGCCCTGGACGCCCGCACCACCGAGGCGTACGACCAGTTCGTCGGCGGCTCCGGCCTGCTCTTCCGGCACCGCGACAACCTGGTCGCCCACCACGACGCCGCCGTCTTCAACTGGGAGATGACGCCCGGCAGCAGCCACGACGTGCTGGCCGTCGGCTTCGACTTCGTCCTGCTGGACGAGGCCGGCCGGATCCGGGTCGACTACCAGTTCAACGAGCCGCCGGCCCCGGTCGCCGAGCTGGACGAGCTGGCCGGCCGGCTGCTCGCGCTGGCCATGGAGCCGGACGAGGAGCTGCGCGGCAAGCAGATCGCCGCGCTGTACAGCCCGCACGCCCGGCTGGTCGACGCCGCCGCCGAGCGGGACGTGCCGAGCGCGCTGGCCGCCGCCCCCGCGGGCGAGGTCCGCCGGCTGCGCGGCCACGCCTCCACCCAGCACAACGCGGTGCGCTACGGCTGGGAGCTGACCCCCGCCGACGGCGGCCCGGCCGTCACCGGCGTGGACTTCCTGATCCGCGGCGAGGACGGTCTGTTCACCGCCCACTACCGGTTCACCATCTGATGTCGGGTCAACGGCGGGAGGGCGGCCGCGTGCCGCCCTCCCGCCGTGTCCTGTCCACCCCTGACGGTCCGTCGGCCAGCCGAGTTGTGCCGCGGGGGCCGGATGCCGCAGGGTTGAGAGGTGACCCACGTGCCCACCGCCACGGACAAGCGCCACCAGCGACCGGTCGGCGAGCTGATGCGCCACTGGCGCGAACAGCGGGGGCTGAGCCAGCTCGTCCTCGCCACCCGCGCCGAGATCTCCACCCGGCACCTCAGCTTCATGGAGACCGGCCGGTCCTCGCCCAGCCGGGAGATGCTGCTGCGCCTGGCCGAGCAGCTGGAACTGCCGCACCGGGAGCAGAACCACCTGCTGCTGGCGGCCGGCTTCGCACCGGCGTACGGCGACTCGCCGCTGGACGCGCAGGAGATGGCGCCGGTGCGTGAGACCCTCCGGCAGATCCTGGCCGGCCACGACCCGCTGCCCGCCCTGGTGGTCGACCGCGGCTGGAACATCGTCGAGCACAACAGCGGCTTCGCGCTGTTCACCGAGGGCGCCGCCCCGCACCTGCTGCGCGGGCCGATGAACGCCCTGCGGCTCGCCCTGCACCCCGAGGGCATGGCCCCGCGGATCCTCAACTTCGCCGAGTGGCGGGCCCACCTGCTCACCCGGCTGCAGCGCCGGGTCGCGCTGACCGCCGAACCCCGGCTGACCGAGCTGTACCGCGAGGTCAGCGCCTACCCCTACCCGGGGCCGCAGCCCGGGACGCCCGAGGTGCCCGACAGCGGCGACCTGATGGTGCCGCTGCGGATCGGGTACCGGGGCGCCGAGCTGGCGCTGTTCTGCACCATCGCGACCTTCGGGATGCCGCTCGACATCACCGTCGCGGAGCTCGCGATCGAGACCTTCTTCCCGGCCGACGCGGCCACCGGCGCGCTGCTGCGCGGCTGAGGCCGGGGCCCGCCGGAGCGGCGCGGGACGCACCGAGGCCGGCCGGGGCTGCAACCCCCGGCCGGCCTCGGTGGGCTCAGGCGGCCGCCGGCGGCGGCACGGTGTACGACGGCGGGGTGTCGATGTACTGGTAGTCCGCGGTGACCTTGCCGTGCTCGTCGAGCACGACGAAGTCGAAGCCGATCGCCTCCAGCGCGCCGGTCTCGGCCGACACCATCACCCAGTTGAAGCGCAGGGTGGAGTGGTGCCCGACCGCGTTGGCCGAGGAGCGGAAGGCGAAGCCGCCGACCTTGTAGGCCTCGTGGGCGTACCCGATCTGGGTGGCGATGGCCTCGTGGCCCTTGGACTCGGCGAGGAAGTTGAAGTAGCTGCCCTCGGGCGCCCACAGCTCCTCGACGGCCTTGCGGCGGGCATCCGGGTCGCTCTCGTTCCACAGCGCGACGTAGCGGTCGGCGAACTCGTTGGGGTTGGTCATTCCGGTACTCCTTTCAGGGGGCGGGGCTCGGGGAAGGGGTCAGGCCGCGTCGCTGACCTGCCGGCGCAGCAGCCGGACGAAGTCGGCGGTGATCGAGAGGGTCTCCTGGTGCAGGAAGAAGTGCCCGCCGGGGAAGACCCGGTTGCCCAGGTACTCGGGGGTGCGCGGCGCCCAGGACGCCATCGCGGAGGAGTCCACCAGCGGGTCCTGGGTGGCGCTGTAGCTGACGATCGGGCACGGCACCTTGGCGCCGTCGTCCTGGTAGCTGGCGCAGACCAGCAGGTCGGCCCGCATGGTCGGCATCATCATGTCGAGCGTCTGGCGGTCCTTGAGGATCTCCTCGGGCAGCGAGCCCAGGCCCCGCGCCCACTCCACGATCTCCTCCTCCGGCACCTCCAGCTGCTCCACCGGGGGAGTGCGGAAGCCGACCGGGGCCCAGGCGGAGGCGCCCAGCAGCACCGGGGCGGGGCCGCCGCGGCGCCGCACCTCCTCGGCCAGCCGGTAGCCGAGCAGGGCGCCCATGCAGTGCCCGAAGAACGCGAACGGCCGGCCGTCGAACTCGTCCTCGATCTCGTCCGCCAGCTGCTCGATCAGCGGTTCGATCTCGGTGTACGGCTCCTCCTTGAGCCGGTCCTGGCGGCCCGGCAGCTGGATGGACTGGGCCGAGATGTCGGCCGGCAGCATGGGCAGCCACTCGCGGTAGATCGAGGCGCCGCTGCCGGCGTAGTGGAACAGGAACAGCCGGGTCGGCGCGTCCGGGTCGGACTCCGCCTGGAACCAGCGCCCGGTGACCGGTGCGGTGCGCTCCGCCATCGAAATTGCCTCCTCAGGACGGGCTCGGTGCGGCCAGCTGGTCCCGCAGGACCCGGCGGAGCACCTTGCCGGTGGGGTTGCGCGGCAGCACGTCCAGGAAGTCGTAGCTGCTCGGGATCTTGAAGTCGGCCAGCCGGCCGCGCAGGAAGAGCATCAGCTCGCGCCCGCTGACCTGCTGCCCGGGGGCGCGGACCACGCAGGCCCGGACGGTCTCGCCCCAGCGCTGGTCCGGTACGCCGATCACGGCGACGTCGGCGACCGCCGGGTGCTCGCGGACCGCGTTCTCCACCTCGACGGGGTAGATGTTCTGCCCGGCGACGATGATGGTGTCGCTGATCCGGTCGCACAGGAACAGGTAGCCGTCCTCGTCCAGGTAGCCGAGGTCGCCGAGCCGCAGCCAGCCGTCCACCAGCGCCTTGGCGGTGGCCTCGGGCTGGCGCCAGTACTCCACGAAGTGGGCCGGGGTGTCGACGCAGACCTGGCCGATCCGCCCGGCCGGCAGCTCCCGGCCCTCGTCGTCGACGATCCGCACCCGGTTGCCCGGGCAGGAGCGGCCGGCCGAGGTCAGCCGGGGGTTGCCCGGCACGTGGTCCGCGGGGGCGAGGCAGGTGACCACGCTGCCGGTCTCGGCGGCCGCGTACATCTGGGCCAGGTCGCAGCCGAAACCGTCGATCGAGCGGGCCAGCAGCGCGGGGGAGATCGGCGCGCCGCCGTACACCACCTTGCGCAGCGAGGCGAAGGTCTCCCGGGTGACGCCGCGCTCGGCGAGCATCATGTCGAGCATCGCGGGCGCCGCCCAGGTGGTGGTGATCGCGTGCCGCTCGATCAGCCGGACCGCCTCCTCGGCGTTGAACATCCGCATGATCACACTGGTGCCGCCGACGTTCAAGGTGTGCATGAACCAGGCCATCCCGGCCGAGTGCAGGCCCGGGAAGCAGATCAGCGTGCGGTCCTCGGCGCGCCAGTCGATCCAGTCGGTGCCGTGCCGGCGCATCGACTCGATGAAGGTGAAGAACGAGCGGTGGGCCAGCACCACGCCCTTGGGCAGGCCGCTGGTGCCGCTGGTGTACATCTGCAGCACCGCGTCGTCGGTGACCGCCTCGGCGGGCAGGTCGGTGTCGGGTGCCGCGTCCTTCCAGGCCAGGAAGCCGCCGACCCGGTCGAGGTCGGTGTCCAGCTCCACCAGCGCCTTCAGCGAGGCCGGCCGGACCTTCTCCACCGTCGGCAGGAACTCCCGCTCCACGAAGAGCAGTTCGGCGCCGGAGTCGGCCAGGATGTGCTCCACCTCGCGGGCGGTCAGCCGCCAGTTGATCGGCACCAGCACCGCGCCGCCCTTGGCGCAGCCCACCGCGAGGTCGTAGTAGTGCTCCGACTCCCGGCCCAGATAGGCGACCCGGGCGCCGCGGCCGAGGCCGGCGGCGCGCAGCGCGTGCGCGGTGCGGTTGCTCTCCCGGTGCAGCTGCGCGTAGCTGAGTGCGCGGCCGTCGCAGATGACGGCGGGGTGCTCGGGCCGCTCGGCGGCGTGCCGGGCCGACCGCGCGCCGATGGTGGCCTGTGCTGCTTGGTCCATGGTCCTCTCCGTCCGATCTCGGTCAGGCCGGTGGGGGCCGCAGCTGCCTGCGGCCCCCACCGGACCGGCGTCAGGCCGCGGCCGGCGCCGGGGTGATCTGCTGCTCCAGGAACTCGCTCAGCTGCCCGGCGGACGGGTGGTCGAAGGCCAGCGACGGCGGCAGCGGCACCCGGAAGGCCGCCTCCAGCGAGTTCTTCAGCTCGACCGCCACCAGCGAGTCCAGCCCGAGCTGGACGAACTCGGTGTACGAGTCGATCGCGTCGGCGTCCTCGAAGTGCAGCACGTCGGCCACCTTGGAGCGGACGAACTCGTCGATCACGACGAGCCGTTCGGCCTTCGGCAGGGCGGTCAGCGCGTCCAGGTCGAGGGTCCGCGCCGAGTCGGCGCCGGCCTTCACCAGCAGCTCGTACAGCGCGTCGCTGACCGGCTTGGCCGCGGTGAACCGGTCCCAGTCCGCCTCACCGGCCACCACCTGGGCGACCGGCCGGCCGAGCACCGAGGCCAGCGCCCGGGTGCCCTTGGCCGGGGTGAACAGCCGGATCCCCTCGTCCTCCCACTTCTTGATCAGCGAGTCGTCCAGCCGGGCCGACATGCCGACCTCGGCCCACGGCCCCCAGTTGACCGACAGCGCGGGCAGCCCCTGTCCGGCCCGCCAGTGCAGCAGGGTGTCCAGGAAGTAGTTGGCCGCCGCGTAGTTGGACTGGCCGGGTGCGCCGACCACCGAGGCCGCCGACGAGTACCCGACGAAGAAGTCCAGGTCGGGCAGGGCGGCCGCGGCCTCGTGCAGCAGCCAGGTGCCGTACACCTTGGCCCGGAAGACCTCGTCGAGGCTCTCCCAGGTCTGCGCGGGGACCGGGCGGTCGTCCACGGTGCCGGCCGAGTGGATGATGCCCGCCACCGGGTGGGCACCGCCGGCCAGCGCCGCCATGATCCGGGCCACGTCGGCCGGTTCGGCGATGTCGCCCTGCAGGACGGTCACCTCGGCCCGCTCGGCCAGCCGGTCGAACAGGTGCTTGACGTCCTCGACCGGCTCGGGGCGGCGGCTGACCAGGGCCAGGTGCCGGGCCCCGAGGTCGACCAGCTTCTCCGCGGTGACCAGGCCGAGCGCGCCCAGACCACCGGTGATCAGGTAGGTGCGGTCCGGGGAGATCGCCACCTCGCGGGCGGCAGGCGCCCGCTCACCGGCGAAGTCCAGCACCAGCTTGCCGACGTTGGCGCCCCGGCTGAGCACCCCGAAGGCCTCCTCGACCTCGTCCAGGGTGTACGCGGTCGCCACGATCGGCGGCAGCTGGCCGGACTCGACCAGGGCGATCACGGTCCGCATGATCTCCTGGTTGAGCGGGATCAGCTGATCCTGCGGCAGCTCGCTCAGGTCGAAGTTGTGGTACGTGACGTCGGGCCGCTCGGCGGCCACCTGCTCGGGGGTCCAGGCGCCGACCTTGCCGAGCTCGATGAACCGGCCGCCGGTGCCCAGCGCCCGCATGCCGGCCGGGATGTAGTCCTTGTTCAGGCTGTTCAGCACGATGTCGACGCCGCGTCCGCCGGTGATCCGCTCGATCTCGTCGGCGAAGTCCAGCGTGCGGGAGTTCATCACGTGCTCGATGCCCTGGGCCTTCAGCAGCGGCCACTTGTGCGGGCTGGCGGTGGCGAAGACCTCCGCCCCGGCCAGCCGCGCCAGGTGCGCCGCGGCCTGCCCGACACCGCCGGCCGCCGCGTGCACCAGCACCCGGTCGCCCTGCTTGATCCCGGCCAGGTGGTGCAGCGCGTAGTAGGCGGTGACGTACACCGAGATCAGGCCCGCCGCGGCGGTGAAGTCGATGTTGGCGGGCTTGCGGACCGCGACCGCGGAGGGCACCGTGACCCGCCGCTTGAACAGGTCGAGGTAGTTGAGGATCACCTCGTCGCCGACCGCGAACCGCGCGTCCGGGCCCGCCGCCAGCACGGTGCCCGCGCACTCGAAGCCGAGCGGCTGGTCGCCGAAGTCCTTCAGCATGCCGAGCGCGTTCAGCACGTCCTTGAAGTTCAGGCCGGCCGCGTGCACCTCGACCTGGATCTGGTCGCCGACCGGCGCGATCTCCTCCGCCGGCACCGGCTTGATCCCGCCGAACTGGCCGTACTCCTTGATGGCCAGCCCGAAGTTGGCGTCCTGCTTGGCCCGCGGGTCGACCGCCAGCAGCCTGCGCACGTGCCGGAAGCCCTCCCGGTACGCCACCTGGAACTCGCCGGTCTCCCGGGCGTGCAGCTCGTCCAGCAGCGGCAGGTGGCCGCCGGTGCCCGGCAGGTCCAGCAGCGTGGTGCGGTACGCCGGGAACTCGTTCAGCAGCGTGTGGCCGAAGCCCCACAGGCTGGACGCGGCCAGCTGCGCCCCGCTGCCCGGCTCGTCGCCGTACAGCACCTGCGAGCGCTCGGTGACCAGCCACAGCCGCTGGTTGCGGCCGAAGCCGGCCTGCTCCAGCGCGGCCAGCAGCTCCAGCAGCGCCCGGTAGTTGCGCTCGGACTCGGCCCGCAGCGCCTCGGCGCCGGTGGCCCCGTCGCCGGGCTGCCAGTACCAGGCCAGGTCGGTGACCTGCTGTCCGGCGAGCACCCGGGTCACCTCGGCCGCGGTGGCGGCGAAGCTCAGGCTGCCGCCCTGCTCGGCCAGCCGCGGCAGCGCGCCCTCGAACTCGGCCGCGTCCCGGCCGACCACCAGCAGGTGCCGGCCGGCCACGCTGTTCGCCCCGGCGAGCGAGCGCTTCACCCAGCGCATCTCGTGGAAGAAGCTGCGGCGCGCACCCGAGAAGGTCTCGGCGACCCGCTTCAGCCCGAGCCCCTTCAGCTCGAACACCGGCCGGTCGCCGTCGAGCGCCAGCAGGTCGGCCGACAGGTCGACCTCGTCGGTGTCGGCCGGGACCACCCGCAGCAGGGTGCGCAGGGTGTCCGCCTTCGGCTTGCGGAACAGCCGGAACCGGCCGAAGCGCACCGGCAGGTAGTCGTTGCCGTCGTCGGCCAGCGCGGCCATGTTGTGCATCGCCGCGTCCAGCAGGGCCGGCGGCATGTGCTCCAGCGCCCCGGCGCTGCGGCCCTCCAGGTCGCCGACGGTCAGGTCGCCCGGGTAGCGGTGCACCGAGCGCATCAGCCGGAACTCCGGGCCGTAGTCCAGCCCGGCGCCCGAGTACGCGGCGTACACGTCCTCGGCGCGCAGCACGTCCTCCGGCCGCTCGGCCGCCTCCGCCAGCGCGAGCAGCTCCTGCGCGGCCGCGGTGAGCTCGTCCGACACCTCGGCCTCGGCGCCGATCACGGCGACCGCGTGCAGCCGCTCGATCACGGCCGGCTCGCCCTGGGCGTCCCGGGTCTCGGCCAGCGACACGATCTCCACCGCGCCGGTGCCGTCCGGGCCGGTCCGCAGCCGGGTCCGCAGCCGGGTGGCGCGCTCCTCGTCCAGGAACAGCGCCTCGCGGAAGCCGACGTCGCGCACCGGCCGGCGGGTGTGGCCGTGCACCGCGTCCAGCAGCGCCAGCACGATCTCCAGGTAGCCGGTGCCGGGGAAGACGACCTGGCCCATGGCCACGTGGTCACCCAGGTAGGCCGGCTGGGTCGGGCTCACCGAGCTGCTGAACTCCCGGACGCCGTCGGCCAGCTGCTCCGGGGTGGTGGTCTCGCTGCCGAGCAGCGGGTGGCTCGCCGTGCGGCCGTCCACCCCGGCGGCCCGCAGACCGTGCCGGTTGGCCCGGTTCGGCAGCCAGTAGGACTTGCGGTCGAAGGCGTAGCCGGGCAGCGACACCAGCCGGTGCGGGCGGCCCGCGTGGTAGCCGCTCCAGGAGAAGGCCAGCCCGGCCGCGTAGAACTGGGCGATGGCGGCCCGGATGGTCCGGCCGGCGGTCTCCTTCGGGCTGAGCCCGCCGATCCACAGGTGGTCCTGCGGGGTGACCGACTGCTTGGCCGCACCGGTCAGCGCCGGGGACGGCCCGATCTCGACGATCGCGTGCTTGCCGCGCCGCTCCAGCGTCTTCATCCCGGCGGAGAACTCGACCGCCTCACCGATGTGCCGGATCCAGTACTCCGGGTCGCTGAGCTCCGCGAACCTGGCCACCTTGCCGGTCAGGTTGGAGATCAGGGTCAGCGCCGGCTCACGGAACTCCACGTGCGCGATGGCGGCCCGGAAGTCGTCGAACACCTCGGCCATCAGCGGCGAGTGGAAGGCGTGCGAGACCTTCAGCTGCTTGACCGTCAGCCCCGCGTCGGTCAGCTGCGCCACCACGGTGGCCAGCGACTCGGAGCCGCCCGAGATCACGGTCTGCTGCGGCGAGTTGACGGCCGCCACGGCCAGGTCGGGGTACGGCTCCAGCAGCGGCGCCACCTCCTCCACCGGCGCGGAGACCGCGGCCATCCCGCCGGGCGCGGTCACCGACTGCATCAGCGAGGCCCGGGCCGACACCAGCGCGGCGGCGTCGGCGAGGCCGAACAGGCCGGCCACCGCGGCGGCCACCACCTCGCCGATGCTGTGCCCGATCAGCACGTTGGGCTTCACGCCCCAGGACATCCACAGCTTCGCCAGCGCGTACTCCAGCGTGAACAGCGCCGGCTGCGCGTACAGGGTCTGCCCGAGCGCCTCACCCTGGCCGTCCAGGTCGAACATGATCTCCCGGACCGAGCGGCCCAGGTGCCCCGCGAACAGCCGGTCGCACTCGTCGACGTGCTCCGCGAACAGCGGGAACTGCCGGTACAGCGCGGCGCCCATGCCCGCGTACTGCGAGCCCTGGCCGGTGAACAGGAACGCCACCTTGCGGATGTCGCCGCGCGGGCCGGCCGGCTCGGTGCCCGCGTGCTTGGCCAGCAGCGCGGCCAGCTCCTCGCGGTCGGCCACGTTGCCGGCGATCCGCTGGGCGAAGTGGCTGCGGCCGGTGTTGGCGGTGAAGCAGAGGTCCGCGACGTCCAGCTCGGGGTGCTGCTCCAGGTACCGCTGGTAGCGCTCCACCTGCAGCTGGAGGGAGCGCTTGGTCTTGGCGGAGAGCGTGAAGACGTGACCGCCCTCGTGCTCCTCGGGGGCGGCGGCCGGGGCGATGTCCTCGACCGCGGGTGCCTCCTCCAGCACGGCGGCCGCGATGGAACCGGCGAAGCCGAAGCTGTTGACCACCGCACGGCGGGTCTCGGCCTTCCACGGCCGCGCCTCGGTCGGCACGGTGACCGGGATGGAGTCCCACGGGATCCGGCCGGAGGGGGTGGAGAGGTTCAGGTGCGGGAAGACGGTGCCGGTCCGCATCTGCAGCACGGTCTTGATCACACCGCCGATGCCGGCCACCGGCTCCATGTGCCCGAGGTTGGTCTTCAGCGAGCCGACCGTGACCGGGTTCTCCTTGGTGTGCGACTTCGCGAACACGTCGCTGATCGCACCCATCTCGATCGGGTCGCCCAGCGGGGTGCCGGTGCCGTGCGCCTCCACGTACTGGATGTCGGCCGGCTCCAGGTGCGCGTTGCGCAGCGCGGAGCGGATCACGATCTCCTGGGCGGTGCCGTTCGGCACGGTCAGGCCGGCGCTCTCGCCGTCCTCGCCGATCGCGGTGCCGCGGATCAGCGCGAGCACCCGGTCGCCGTCCCGCTCCGCGTCCGAGAGCCGCTTGAGCACCAGCACGGCGCAGCCCTCGGCGCGCACGTAGCCGTCCGCCGACTCGTCGAAGGTCTTGCAACGCCCGTCCGGGGCCAGCATGTTGGCCTGCGAGAACATCACGAAGATGCGCGGGTGGTGCAGGCAGTTGACCGCGCCGGAGAGCGCGATGTCGGTCGCGCCGCTGCGCAGCCCCTCGACCGCCAGGTGCATCGCCGTGAGCGAGGAGGCGCAGGCGGTGTCCACGCTCAGGCTCGGACCGCGCAGGCCGAGGAAGTACGACAGCCGTCCCGACAGCGGGAACAGCGTGATGCCCGCCGCGAGGTGGCCGTCCAGCTCCTCGTACGGCAGGCCCTCCATCTCCAGCGCGTAGTCGATCGAGCTGGCGCCGATGTAGACGCCGCCGTTGCCGTGGCGCAGCGTCCCCGGGTCGATGTTGGCGTTCTCCAGCGCCTCCCAGGCGGTCTCCAGCAGCAGCCGCTGCTGCGGGTCGACGAAGTTCGCCTCCTTGGGGGAGATGTTGAAGAACTGGGCGTCGAACTGGTCGATCTGGTCGAGGAATCCGGCCCCGGTGGTGTGGACCTTCCCCTTCTCCTCGGCATCCGCGGGCTTGAACGCCGGGACGTCCCAGCGGTCCTCGGGCACCGGGCGGATACCGGAGCGGCCCTGGCCGAGGAACTCGGCGAACCCCTCGGGAGACTCGTTCCCACCCGGGAAGCGCAGGCCGATACCGACTATCGCGATGGGCTCGTTCTGCTCCGGTTTGTTCGACATTCCCGTTCTTCCCTTTCAAAGGTCGGCCGCCGTGCTGCGGCAGGTCGCTGAGGTGCCGGGCGCGCCCGTCTACAGGGAGCCGGACCCGGCCGGCAGCTCGTCGAACAGGTCGCCGAGCAGATCGCCCGTCAGGTGGTCCAGCAGCTGGTCGATCGTCGGGCTGTTGAACAGGGTGGTGGTGCTGACCGCGATGCCCAGCTGCGCCTCCAGCCGGGTCTTCACCTCGACGATGCGCAGCGAGGTGAAGCCCAGCTGGAACCAGCTCTCGTCGGTGGGCAGGTATTCGTCCTCGTCCATCAGCAGGCTGGCCTTGAATTCCGTCACCACGAGGGATTCCAGGGCCTCCCGGCGCTCGGACCGGGGCAGCGACCGGAGCAGTTCGATCGTCGCTATGGATTCACTCATCGCGTGCACCCGTTTCCGCGCGGGGAGAAGTTCGGCAAAGCGACCGCCTCCGTCGGTTCTGGGCCGTCGTCCCTGCCGGCCCCACGTGGGCAACATGCGAACACGGGCGGCTGACCACGCCCTGACCAGCGACTGACTCGGGCGGGCGGCGGTGGCCGCGGCCGGTCCGGGATCCATTGACAGGGACTGCCGGATTCGCTTCAGTGGTCTAGTCCAAATCGGTGGCGCGCCGTCGCGCGTCCGGCCTTCCCCCACAAGGCATTTGGGCACCCCCATGTCCTGAGGCAGGAGCATCCCCCACATGCGTACTCCCCGAAGAACAGCTCTGCGCCGCGGCGGCCGCCGCACGCTGGCGGCCGGTACCGCCTGGGCCGTCGCCGCGGCCGGCGCGGTCGCGCTCAGCTTCGGCCTGGCCCCCTCGGCCAGCGCCGGCGAGTTCCTGGTCAACGGCGGCTTCGAGACCGGCGCGCTCGGTCCCTGGAGCTGCAGCGGCGCCACCGGCAGCGTGGTCACCGGCCAGGCCCACGGCGGCACCCACGCCCTGGCCGGGGCCGCCTCGGCGAGCGACAACGCCCAGTGCACCCAGACCGTCACGGTGCAGCCGAGCACCACGTACACGCTCAGCGCCTACGTCAACGGCGCCTACGTCTACCTGGGCGTCAACGGCGGCGCCTCCACCTGGACCCCGGGCACCGGCGGGGCCTACCAGAAGCTCACGGTCTCCTTCACCACCGCGGCCGGGCAGACCAGCGCCACCGTCTTCACCCACGGCTGGTACGGCCAGGGCACGTACTACGCCGACGACGTCTCACTGGACGGCCCGGGGGCTCCCACCAACCCGCCGACCACCCAGCCGCCCACGTCCCAGCCGCCCACGTCCCAGCCGCCCACCTCGCAGCCCCCGACGTCCCAGCCCCCGACGTCCCAGCCGCCGACCAGCCAGCCGCCCACCACACCGCCGCCCGGCGGCGGGCTGCCCACCCACGCCCTGGTCGGCTACCTGCACGCCAGCTTCGCCAACGGCGCCGGCTACACCAGGATGGCCGACGTGCCGGCCTCCTGGGACGTGATCGACCTGTCCTTCGGCGAGCCGACCTCCGTCACCTCCGGTGACATCCGGTTCAACCGGTGCCCGGTCAGCGAGTGCCCCTCGGTGGAGTCGGACGCCGACTTCAAGGCGGCCATCGCCGCCAAGCAGGCGCAGGGCAAGAAGGTGCTGATCTCGATCGGCGGCCAGAACGGCCAGGTCCAGCTGACCACCACGGCCGCCCGGGACGCCTTCGTCTCCTCGGTCTCCGCGATCATCGACCGCTGGGGACTGAACGGCCTCGACATCGACTTCGAGGGCCACTCGCTGTCACTGAACACCGGCGACACCGACTTCAAGAACCCGACCTCCCCGGTGATCGTCAACCTGATCTCGGCGCTGAAGACCCTGAAGGCCAAGTACGGCCCCGACTTCGTGCTGACCATGGCCCCGGAGACCTTCTTCGTCCAGCTCGGCTACCAGTACTACGGCTCGGGACCGTGGGGCGGCCAGGACCCGCGGGCCGGCGCGTACCTGCCGGTGATCTACGCGATGCGGGGCGACCTCACCCTGCTGCATGTCCAGGACTACAACTCCGGCTCGATCATGGGCCTGGACAACCAGTACCACTCCATGGGCGGCGCCGACTTCCACGTCGCGATGACCGACATGCTGCTCAAGGGCTTCCCGGTGGCGGGCAACACCGCCAACATGTTCCCCGCACTCGCCCCCTCCCAGGTGGCGATCGGCATGCCGGCCACCGTCAACGCGGGCAACGGCTACCTCGCCCCGGCCGAGGTCGACAAGGCGCTGGACTGCCTGACCAAGGCGGCCAACTGCGGCAGCTACGTCCCCCGCAGCGGCGCCCAGCCCAACCTGCGCGGCCTGATGACCTGGTCGGTCAACTGGGACCAGTTCGGCGGCAAGGAGTTCTCCCGGAACTTCGACAGCTACTTCGGCTGACCACCCGCCGCACGGCGGACGCCGCCGACCTCCGGCCCCTGCGAGGGGTGCCGGAGGCCGGCGGCGCCGTCCCGGCCCGCCGCGCGCGTGCGGCCCCCGTCACCGCGGGCCTAGCCTGGAGACAGGAGGTGGTGACCATGTTGGCGGACGCACCGCTGGTGGCGGTCATCCCTGCCGGGGACCTCGACCGGGCGAAGCGGTTCTACCGCGACACGCTGGGTCTCAAGGTCGCCCGGGAGGGTACGGAGGACATCGCATTCGAGTGCGGCGGTACACAGCTCGCCGTCTACCGCACCCCGAGCGGGGGCCAGGCGGCCCACACCCTGGCCAGCTGGAAGGTGGCCGATCTGGACGCCGAGATGACGGACCTGCGCGGCCGCGGGATCGTCTTCGAGGAGTACGACCTGCCGGGCCTGAAGACGGTCGACGGGGTCGCCGAGGCCGACGGGATGCGGGCGGCCTGGTTCAAGGACAGCGAGGGCAACATCCTCTGCGTGAACCAGGTGCCGGACTGACGGCCGCGACCCGGACGTGCCTCGGACGCGCCCCGGGAACGCCGAAGGCCCCCTTGCTCTCGCAAGGGGGCCTTCGACCGTCGGTGCGCCGCCAGGGACTCGAACCCCGGACCCGCTGATTAAGAGTCAGCTGCTCTAACCAACTGAGCTAGCGGCGCCTGCTGACGGAGAGAACATTACCTGGTCAGCGGCCGAAACTCCCAATCGGTTCCGGGCCGCCGGACCGCCCCGGACCGGCGAGCCGCGGGATGGGTGCGCTTTGCCGCTTTTATTCTGATCGGAGCGCCCGGAGCCGGTCCCGGGCCGAGCCGAGGAGAGGGAGCACCCCGGTGGCCCAGCTGTCGCTGCTCTTCCTGGTGCTGCTCGCCGCGGTGGTGACTGTCCCGGTCGCCCGGCGCTCCGGGATCCCGCAGCCCGTGCTGATGACACTGCTGGGCATCGTGATGGCCCTGGTCCCGCAGATCCCCGACGTGAAGGTCGAACCGGAGCTGATCCTGCCGCTGGTGCTGCCACCCCTGATCTTCGCGGTCGCCCGGCGCTCCTCAGTGCACTACTTCCGCACCAACCTGCGCTCCATCCTGCTGCTGGCGGTCGCCCTGGTGGTGGTCACCACCACGGCCGTCGCCGGGGTGTACCACTGGCTGGTCCCCGCGGTGCCGCTGGCCGTCGCGGTGGCCCTCGGGGCCCTGGTCTCGCCCCCCGACCCGGTCGCCGCCGTCGCGGTGGCCAACGCGGTCGGACTGCCCCGCCGGCTGGTCGCCATCCTGGAGAGCGAGGGCCTGTTCAACGACGTCACCGCGATCGTGATCTACTCGCTGGCCATCGACGCCGTGGTCAGCCACGACCTCTCGGTGCCGCATGCGCTGGCCCGCTTCGTGCTGTCCGCGGTGGTCGCCGTACTGATCGGCATCGCCCTCGGCTGGCTCAACGCCAAGCTCGCCGGGCTGCTGGACGACCCCACCCTCCAGGTCGCGCTCAACCTGCTGGTCCCGTTCGCCGCCTACACCCTGGCCGAGGAGGGACACGGCTCCGGTGTGCTGGCCGTGGTGGTCTGCGCCCTGTACCTCGCCGACCGGGCCGCGGACGCCGACGACGTCGCCTACCGGCTGGTCGGGAACGCCTTCTGGGAGATCGTCGAGACCCTGATCACCGGCGTCGCGTTCGGCCTGATCGGCCTGGAGCTGTCCACCGTGCTCGCCGACGTCAGGAACAGCTGGCGGGGCATGCTCGGGGACGCCGCCGCGGTGATCGCCACCGTGGTGCTGGTCCGGCTGGTCTGGCTGCTGCCGGCCGCCTGGCTGTCCCGGCGGGTCAGCCGCAGCGACGAGGACACCCCGCTCAGCTGGCGGGAGACCGTGGTGCTGTGGTGGTCCGGGATGCGGGGCGTGGCCACCGTCGCCCTCGCCCTGGCCGTCCCGCTCACCCTGCACGACCACACCGCCTTCCCGGGCCGCAGCGAACTGATCTTCGTGGCGTTCAGCGTGGTCTTCTTCACCCTGCTCGTCCAGGGCCTGACCCTGCCCTGGCTGGTCCGGCGGATCGGCCTGGACACCGACGGCGACGCCCACGAACAGGCCGCCAAACAGCTGTGGTGGCGCGCCTCCAAGGCCGGGCTGCGGCGGCTCAACGAACTGGAGGACGAGGAACAGCTGCCCTCCGAACTGGTCGAACGGCTGCGCGAGCGCCAGCACGACCGGCTGACCCGGCTCTACCCCGAGCGGTACGAGGACGGCGAGGCGGCCGAGGCCAAGCGCCGGATCTCGCTGTGGCGCAAGGCCTACGGCATCGAACAGGAGATGATCGCCGCCTCCCGCCGCGAGGTGCTCGCCGCCCGCGGCGAACCCGGCGCCGACCCCGAGGTCGCCGACCAGGTGCTGCGCCAGCTCGACCTGCGCTCGCACCGCAAGTGACGGCGGGTGACCGGCGTTGCGGCCGGGCCCGGATGACACCCGGTGAGCCGCCGTCGCGTGGCCGTGGCGGCCGCGGGCCGGGCTGGCCTTAGGCTGGCCGTGGGCAAGGCCGTCAACGGAGTCGGCGCACGCACCGCTGTACCGCCGGACCTCGCGCAACCCTCCGCTGGGCCCTGCCGGTAACCGCAAACCGGATGACTCGAGGAGCAAACCGATGTCGGAGAACCCCGCCACCGGCCGTACCCCGTTGGACCGCACACCGCAGTGGGCCGCGCTGGGGAAGCACCGGGCGGAGCTCGGTGAGCAGCACCTGCGCGAGCTGTTCGCCGCCGACCCGGACCGGGGCCGCCGCTACACCCTGAGCGTCGGCGACCTCCAGGTCGACTACTCCAAGCACCTGGTCACCGACCGCACGCTGGCGCTGCTGCGCGAGCTGGCCGCGGCCACCGGGGTGGCGGAGCTGAGGGACGCCATGTTCCGCGGCGAGAAGATCAACATCACCGAGCACCGCGCCGTCCTGCACACCGCGCTGCGCGCCCCCCGCGGGGCCGTCATCGAGGTGGACGGCGAGAACGTGGTGCCCGCCGTGCACGCCGTCCTCGACAAGATGGCCGCCTTCGCCGACCGGGTCCGCAGCGGCGAGTGGACCGGCCACACCGGCCGCCGGATCCGGCACGTCGTCAACATCGGAATCGGCGGCTCCGACCTGGGCCCGGCGATGGCCTACGAGGCGCTGCGCGCCTACACCGACCGCGGCCTGGACCTGCACTTCGTCTCCAACGTGGACGGCGCCGACCTGCACGAGGCGCTGCACGGCCTGGACGCGGCCGAGACCCTGTTCATCGTGGCCTCGAAGACCTTCACCACCATCGAGACCATCACCAACGCCGTCTCCGCCCGGAACTGGCTGCTCGCCGAACTCGGCGCCGGCCAGGAGGCGGTGGCGAAGCACTTCGTCGCACTGTCCACCAACGCCCAGGGCGTCGCCGACTTCGGCATCGACCCGGCCAACATGTTCGAGTTCTGGGACTGGGTCGGCGGCCGCTACTCCTACGACTCGGCGATCGGCCTCTCGCTGATGGTCGCGATCGGCCCGGACAACTTCCGGCAGATGCTGGACGGCTTCCACCTGGTCGACGAGCACTTCCGCACCGCCCCGCCGGAGCAGAACGTCCCGCTGCTGATGGGCCTGCTCGGGGTCTGGTACGGCGCCTTCTTCGACGCCCAGTCGCACGCCGTGCTGCCGTACTCGCACTACCTGTCCAAGTTCACCGCCTACCTCCAGCAGCTGGACATGGAGTCCAACGGCAAGTCCGTCGACCGCGACGGCAACCCGGTCGGCTGGCAGACCGGCCCGGTGGTCTGGGGCACCCCCGGCACCAACGGCCAGCACGCCTACTACCAGCTGCTGCACCAGGGCACCAAGCTGATCCCCGCCGACTTCATCGGCTTCGCCGCGCCCGTCCCCGGCCTGCTGCCCGGCCTGGTCGCCCAGCACGACCTGCTGATGGCCAACTTCTTCGCCCAGACCCAGGCGCTCGCCTTCGGCAAGACCCCCGAGGAGGTCGCCGCCGAAGGGGTGCCCGCCGAGCTGGTGCCGCACAAGACCTTCCGCGGCAACCACCCGACCACCACCGTGCTGGCCACCGGCCTCACCCCCTCGGTGCTCGGCCAGCTGGTCGCGCTCTACGAGCACAAGGTGTTCGTCCAGGGCGCGGTCTGGAACATCGACTCCTTCGACCAGTGGGGCGTCGAGCTCGGCAAGGTGCTGGCCAAGCGGATCGAGCCGGTGCTGCTCACCGGTGCGGGCGCGGACGCGCTGGACAGCTCCACCACCGCGCTGGTGGACCGCTACCGCGAGCTGCGCGGCCGCTGACCTCCGCGCCGCCCGCCGCCCCGCCGGGCTCAGTGCCCGGCGGGTCGGCACGGCGGGCAGGCGGTCGGCACCGGCCGCGGGGCGCGGGCCGGGCCGGGCAGCGAGAGCGCCACGGCGACCAGGACCACCACCGCCAGTACCGCCGCCCCGGCCGCCAGGCGCCACCGGCGCCGGGCGGCGCGGTGCGCCCGCAGGGCGGCCGCCTCCGGGGCGGCCAGCTCGGCGCGGAGCCACTGCTCCCACCCGGCCCGGTGATCATCGGCTGTCATGGCCGCGGAGGTTAGCAGCGGACCGGCCGGTGGCGCCGCCGAATTCCGGTGCCCGGGAACGCCGAAGGCCCCCTTGCTCTCGTAAGGGGGCCTTCGACCGTCGGTGCGCCGCCAGGGACTCGAACCCCGGACCCGCTGATTAAGAGTCAGCTGCTCTAACCAACTGAGCTAGCGGCGCCTGCTGACGTGGAAGACTTTAGCAGCGGCCGGGCGCGGAACCAAAATCGAATACGGCCGCCCGGGCACCCGGGGTTCAACGGGCGTTGCGCCGCCCGTCACCCCGCCGCCCGTCACCCCGGCCGCAGCCTCCGCCGCCCTCAGCGCAGCGGGGTGGGCGCCGGGAGCTCGACGGGCGGCATCCCGGCGCCGGAACCCGGGCCGTGGGCGGCCCGGGCGGCCCGTACGCAGGCCCAGAGCACCACGGCCGCACCGGGCAGCCACGGGTCCTGGGTGTCCGGCGCGACGATCCACCGCCCGGGGCCCTGCCCGGGGGAGTCCGGCGCGTTCAGCATCCGCTGCACCGGCGGCACCGTGACCGCGTCCCCCTGCCCGTGGCAGAGCAGCGGCGGCACGTCCCGGGCCCACTCCTCCCAGGCCAGCAGCGAGCGCAGCCGGGCCGCCGCGCCCGGCTGCACGAAGAGCAGGGTGCGCCCGCGGAAGGAGGCCACCGGGCCGCAACCGGGCCCGGAGGCCCACAGCTCGTCGAGCACCCGGCGGCCGAACAGCGCCGGCATGCTGATCACGTCGAAGACCCTGCCGCAGGGCAGCACCGCCGGCGCCCACGGGCGCGACTCCCACAGGGCGCGCATGCTGCGCGGGTACTCGCTCGCCGAGGCCAGCCAGGTCTCCCCGGCGACGGTGACGTACTCCACGGATTGATACGTCCAGATGTCCACGGCAGCAGCCTGGCCCGCGCGGCGACCCGCGCGCGCGGGAAGTGACGTTCGGCGGACAAATCGGGGGGTGACGGCGTACCCTTCCCGGCCGCATATGCCAGTGGCGATTCGAACTGGTCGACGGACGGCCGCGGCCCCCGCGCGGAATCGATTCTCCCGCAGGTCAGGGGTGGTGCGGGGGTGGGTTCAGAGCTGCTCGCCGCGGCGCTGCAGCCCGCGGCCGTACTCGACCATCCGGGCCGCGTAGTCCGGCGTCCAGTCGGCGCGGGCGCCGATCTCGGCCGGCGTCAGGGCGTCGAAGCGCCGCGGATCCGCCAGCTGGGCCGCGGCGAGCGCCTGGAAGTCGGTGGCCCGCTCGGCGGCGGCCCGGAAGGCCACGGTCAACTCGGTCGAGCGGCGCAGGAGTTCGGTCGGGTCGTCGATCGACTCCAGGTCGAAGAAACGCTCCGCCTCGGGTTCGGCGGCCTGCGGTTCGAAGATCAGCTGGGCCGGACGCAGCCGGCGGGGTGCGGTGCCGCCCTGATCCTGGGCGGCCGGTGCGGGCACGCCGCTGCGGTCGGACGCCGGTGTACGGGGATCGGGCATGAACGCTCCTCCAGATGGTCGGCCGACCCGGGGGCCGGCCGGTCGGGACCGGGCCGCCGTCCATTGTCACTCCGCGGCCACCGGTAGCGGAACGGTGCGCGTGCGGTTGCTATTCCCCGTTTCGGGTGGCGCGGACCCCGCCGCACGCCCCGGGGCGCCGCCGCCCGCTCTCCCCTCAGAGCCGGACCCGGTGCTCCGCCAGGTGCGCCAGCACCGCGTGGTTGGCCTCCCAGCCGTCGGGGAACTTCACCGCCACCCCCAGCTGGACCGGCTCGGTGGACGGGTGCTCGTCCAGCAGCTCCGCGATCCCGGCCCGGGCCACCACGATGCAGGCGTGCCGGTGGCGGGAGGCCAGCACGCACAGCCGCCCGGTCTCCAGGTGGAACGCGGTGGCGTCCGGCCGCCCGGACAGCGGGTGCAGCACCACCGTCACGTCGTACTCGCGGCCCTGCAGCCGGTTGGCGGTGTCCACCGTCACCGCGGGCCCGGCCGCCGGATCCACCGGCACCCCGAGCCCGGCCAGCGCCGCCCGGACCGCCGCCGCCTGGTCGCGGTGCGCGGTGCCGACCGCGATCCGGCCCGCCGTGAGCGGCGTCGAACCCTGTTCGGAGTGCGCCGACAGCCCCCGGTCCAGCAGCCGCCGGACGGTCGCCGCGACCGCCGCCACCGCCTGCGGGTCGGTCCGTACGGTGTGCCGGGCGGGCAGCTCCAGCAGCGCCCAGCCGTGCTCGGCCGCCTCGTCGATCGCGGCGTCCACCGCGGAGCCGTCCGCCCGCACCCCGGCCGTCAGCCGCCGCTCGCCCGGGCCGGTGCCCGACCGGAACGGCGTGTAGGGGTAGAACGCCGAGGAGATCAGCGGCGCCGCCGTCGCCGGCAGCCGCCAGGACACCGGCAGCCGGTGCGGCCGGATCGCCGGGTTGTGCGCGAGCAGGGTCACCACCGCGCTGCCGGACGGGTCGTACGACAGCCCGGCCCACTGCTCGGTGCCGACCACCGTGAACGGGTCCAGCTGGCCCGGATCGCCGACGAACAGCGCCCGCTCGAACAGCCGGGCCACCGCGAGCAGCGCGTCCGAGCGCATCTGGTACGCCTCGTCGACGATCGCGTGCCGCCACGGGTCGGCGTCCTTCACCCACTGCCACTTCGCGGCGGTGGAGATCACCACGTCCAGCTCCAGCAGGTCGCCGGCCTTGGCGGAGGCGGTGACGTTGCCGTGCCGCAGCGCCTCCGGGGCGGGCCGGGAGTCGGCGGCGTGCAGCCGGCCGATGGTGAGGTCCGGGCCCTTCTCGGCGAGCCGGTCCACCAGGTCGTCCACCTGGCTGTTGGTCTGCGCCACGATCATCAGCCGCTCACCCGCGGCGACCAGCTCCCGGGCGGCCCGCACCACCAGGGTGGACTTGCCCGCCCCCGGCGGGGAGTCCACCACCACGCCGCGCGGCGCGCCGGGCACCGGGTGCACGGTCTCGGCGAGGATCGCCGCGACGGCGGCGTCGGCGGCCGCACCGGGCGGGACGGGCCCGTCGGGCCCGGCGCCGGGGCCGGGGACGCCGAACAGGACCGGGGGCTGATGGACGGTCATGGCGGTGGTCATTCCCACTCTTCGGAGCCGATGGGTGAACTCTGCCCGGCGCCGGGCGGGCCGCCGTGCGTCCACGGGGTGTCGTCCGGCTCGGGCAGCGGGGCGGACTGACGGGCGGTCAGCTCGAACAGGGTGAACACCACCCGTTCGCCGACCTCCGGCACGGTACCCGGCTCCGGCTCCTTCCTGCGGCCCATCCCGGACACCAGCCGCACCGTCACCTCGCCCGGCGCCGCCGCGACGATCTCCGCCCGCTGCGCGGCCACCGGGCCGCCGGCCCGGTGCACCTCGCGGCCCGGATCGGCGTGCGGACGGTCCGGGGTGGCGAGCGTCACCAGCGGCCGGGGCTTGGGGGAGCGGCCCGAGGTGTCGTACTCCGGGACCACCTCCGTCACGGTGCCGCTGAACGCCTCGCCGGCCAGCCGGTGCCCGGCCATCGCCAGCGGATCGTCCAGCGCCTCCTGGATGTCCAGCCGGGCCTGCTCCCGTTCGCGCTGGGCCAGCTTGCGGGCGGCGGTCACCGCGTCGTCCCGGCGCGGCTGGGGCGGCTCACCGGCGGCCACCCGGTCGCGGTGGCCGGTGTACGACCAGCGGTCGCCCTCCCAGCGCTCGGGCAGATGAGCGGCGGGCGGCAGGCCGCGCAGCAGGTCCAGGCCCTGCCACAGGTCCCGCCAGGTGGGCAGCAGCTCGGCCTCCAGCGCCTCGTGCAGCCGCTCCAGGGCCTGCTTGACGTGCAGGGCGGCCCGGTCACCGTCGGCCGGACCGGCCCGCCGGAGCGCCTCGAGCGCCGCGTCGTGGCGGGTGATCGCGGGTGCCAGCACCTGGGAGTCGAAGCGGGGGTCGGTGAGCGGGCCGGCCGGCGGGTGCAGCAGTCGGCCGTCACCGTCGCGCCCGGTCTCGGCGCGCTCCGCCGCCTCGGCGCCGGTCAGCCCGTCGGGCGGGTGGTGCCAGGCCAGCTGGGCGGCCAGGTGCTGGTCCTCCAGGTGGCTCTGGCCGGTGGCCCAGTGCCGGGCCAGCAGCCCCGTCATCGGCAGCAGCATGCTGCTGCCCGGCACCTGGGCGCGCTCGGCCAGGTGCGTCAGCCACCGGCCCAGCAGCGGGACCTGAGGGGGCGCCGGGTACGGTCCCGGGTCCGCGTCCTCGGCCGTGCGCCGGAACCGGGTCGACCGGCCGAGCAGCGCCAGGTGCCGCACCGCGCCCGGGTTGGGGACGATCAGCTGCGGGGCGTCCGCACACAGCTCGCGGACGACGGGGACCTTCTCGCCGGACTCCGGATCCTTCTCGGACCCCTCGATCTGCTCCACCTCGTCGGCGAACGACTCGAGGTAGGGCAGCAGTTCGCCCGCGAAGGCGGCCAGGAAGTCGAAGCGCTGGGTGCGGTTGAGCGGCTGCGGCACCACGAACAGGCGCGGCGCCAGCCGGTCGGTGCCCAGCAGCACGGCCAGCGGCGCGCCCTCCTCGCCGGCCGCCGCCAGCGGTACGACCACCATCGGGCGCTCCGACAGGTGCCGGTGCCGGACGGTGGCCAGTGGCTCGGCCCGGCCGCTGCGGACCGCCTCCAGCCGGGCGAGGGTGCTGAGCAGGCTCACCGGACCGGCCTCCCCAGCGCCTCGGCCCGCAGCGCCGCCGCGTACGCCAGCCGGGCGGCGGCCTCGTCGGCGTCGCTGCCGGGGTCCGCGTCGTCGTCCGGCCCGGGGCCGGCCGGTACGGGAGCCGGGACCGGGGCGGCGCCGGGGGAGCCGGTGCCCTCGGCCGCGGCCAGCGCCCCGGCGACCGTCCGGATCGAACCCAGCTCGCCGCGCACCCCCCGCCCGAGCTGCTCCACCGCGTCCGCGCACCGGGCCTGCGCCCGGCAGTGGAAGCCGAGTTCGCAGGCGGACAGGCAGTCCGGGCTGTAGGAGGCGGGCACCGCGGCGACCGCGGCGGCCAGCTCCTCGGCGGGGCGGGCGGGGGCGCCGGTGCTGTCCGGGGCCAGGTCGAAGGTGGTCCCGGCGGGCAGTGCGCCGAGCAGCTGGTCGATCCTGGTCAGCCGGGCCAGCTGGCGCCGGGTGGTCGCCAGTTCGCGCCGGACGTCGACGGCCGCGGCGGTCGGCCGGTTGCTGAAGTCCTGCGGGCAGACCAGCAGCACGGTCAGCGCCGGGCTGCCGGGGAACTCGTCCACCTGGTACGGCCCGGCGGCGGCGCTGCGGCCGGCCAGCAGCGCGGCCGTCTCCTGGAGCGCCAGCACGTAGACCGCGGCCTGCCGGGCGGCCGCGCCGACCTTGGCCGGGTCGGCGACACCGTCCAGCACCGGGAAGGACTTGATCTCCACCACGGTGCACCGCCCGCCGTGCACCACCACCGCGTCCGGTTCCAGGTAGGCGAGGCTGCCGGCCACGGTGAGCCGCAGCATGGGATGGTCCAGCAGGGTCCAGCCGTCGAGGTCGGCGGCCGCGGCGGCGAGCACCTCCCGGGTGCGCTCGGCCCGCACCGCCGGGGTGGCCCGGGGCAGCAGGTCGGGCACGGTCGGCGGGGTGCCGCCCTCGGGCGGCAGGCCGAGCAGACGGCGCAGCGGGCCGAGCAGCGCCGCGTAGCCGTCGTCCTTGAGCCTGGCCTCGAACACGTTGCCGCGGGCGATGGCGAAGGGGGACTGGCCGAACGGTGCGGGGCGGCCCAGCTGCTGGGCGACGGCGGCCTTGTCGACACCGGCGGCGTCGAGCACGGCCCGGCGGCGACAGCCGGGGTTGGCGGCCAGGGCGGCGAGGGCGCGGGCGTCGAGGCTGCGCTGGGGCGTCGGTCCGCGCAGTTCGGCGAGCCGTCGCGCCAGGGGGTCGGCCTGCGCAGGGTGCGAGACGTTCATGGTGCGGCCCAGTGTCGCACCCGGCACCGACAATCCGGACGCTCCCCCCGCGGGGGCGGCCGCCGGGCCGGTCCGGAACCCGGCGGTCCGCGGCGGCGTTCCGTTCTCGGGACTCCCGCTACCCGCCGGTAGCCGACCGGTGCGAGATCATGAGGAGGGGGCCCTCAACGGCGAGCCAGGCCGCCGCGTACCAAGCCGCGAGGAGAAACCGCATGCCAGCCCGAATCGTGCTCGTCCGTCATGGTGAGACCGCGTGGTCGGCCACCGGCCAGCACACCGGCCGCACCGACGTCCCGCTCACCGAGGAGGGCCGCGCGATGGCCCGCGCCCTCGGTGCCCGGCTGGCCAAGGCGCCGTGGAACAGCCTGCCCGAGGCCGTCGTCTACACCAGCCCGCTGTCCCGGGCCCGGGAGACCTGCGAGCTGGCCGGCTTCGGCGACCGCGCCATCGACCGGCCCGAACTGCTCGAATGGGACTACGGCCAGTACGAGGGCCGTACCGGCCAGGACATCCGCGCCACCGACCACCCCGGCTGGCTGATCTGGCGCGACGGCGTGCCCGGCGGCGAGAAGCTCTCCGAGGTGGCCGCCCGGGTCGACAGCCTGATCGAGGACCTCAACTCCCGCCACGGGCTCCCGCATCCGGACACCACCACCATGCACGCCGCCGACTGCGAGGTGGTGCTGTTCGCCCACGGCCACCTGCTGCGGATCCTCACCGCCCGCTGGCTCGGCCTGCCGCCGGAGTACGCCCAGCGCTTCAAGCTCGGCACGGCCTCGCTGTCGGTGCTGTCCTGGGAGTACGGCCTGCCCGCGGTGGAGATCTGGAACGACCACAGCCACCTCGACTGACCTGCCCCGGACGGCCGGTCCTCCCCGGGGCCGGTCCCGGGTACCCGGGGAGGACCGGCCACCTCGGCGCGGCTGCTCAGGCCGCCGCGACGGCGGTCCGGTAGGACTCCAGGAACCGCTGCACCTCCGGTACCCGCCGGTGCTCCAGCAGCCGCCCGGCCGTGTGCGCGAGCATCCCCCGGATCCGGGCCGAGCGGACCTGCGCCAGCAGTCCGGTCGCCGCGCCGGCGTGCTCGGCGGCGCCCAGCAGGTCGCCGCGCCCGAGCCGGTCGTGGGCCAGCTCGGCGGTGTAGAGCGCCCGGTTGCGGACGAAGTGCGGCTGCTGGAGCGCTATCGCCTGCCGGGCCCGCTCGCTCGCCAGGTCCCACTCGCCGAGCGCCGCCCGGCACTGGGCCTCCAGACCGGCCAGTTCGGCCTCGCCGAAGAACGACATCCACTCCGGGTCGGCGCCCGACCCGCCGCGGTCGAACAGCGCGTACGCCCTGGACAGAGCCTGCTCGCAGGCGGCCCGGTCCTGCAGCAGGGCCCAGCCGCCGGCCTCCCGCAGGGAGAGCAGCGAGAGCAGGCGCGCGGAGCCCAGCCGCCGGGCGGCGGCCTGTCCGGCCTGGGCCGCGCGCAGCGCCTCCCGCGGCCGGCCGGCGTCCCGGGCCAGAAAGGCGCTGTTGCAGAAGACATGGGCCTCCAGCGCCGCGTCACCCGCCATCCGGGCGGTGGCCAGCGCCTCGGAGTAGAACGAACGGGCGTCCATCAACCGGTTCGAATCGTGCGCCAACCACCCCACCGAGATGGCCAGTTCACCGGCCCCGGCCTGGAGCCGGCGTTCGGTGGCCGCGCTGTGGAGGCCGTCGTTGAGCAGCAGGTAGGCGTTGCGCAGCGACTGCCCGGCCCGCTCGAACAGGGTGTCGCCGCCGACGGCGTCGTCGAGCAGCCGGATCTCCCGGACGGCCTGCTCCACCCCCCGGACCTCCGCGGCGCCCACCCTGCGGGGGGCCGGCAGGTCCGGCCGGGGGTCGAACGGCGGCGGGGCCGCGGCCTGCGCGGGGCCGTCCAGGCCGAGCGCAGCCGCGAGGGCGGTCGGGCCGCCGCTCAGGAATGTCCGGCGACGCACGTCGTCGTTCTCCTCATCGGGCCGGTGCAGGTCGTCGAGCGGGGGCGGTGCGGCCGGTCCGCCGCCGGCGGTCCGGCGGCGGACCGCGGTCCGCGGGGCGAAGCCTAGGTCCGCCAGGGAACGTCCCGGCCACATGTGGCGGAACACTCGCTCGTACGCGTAGTTGGGACAGCGGATCTCACCCGCCTCGACCCGCCCGACGTAGCGCGCGTCGCAGGACACGTGCTCGCCGATCTCCCGCGCCGCCCGGCGCACCGCGGTGGCGAACTCCCCGGGGGAGAGGTCGCCGCGCAGCTCGCGCATGACGGTGTTGGGGGCCGCGGGCGCGGGCCCGTTCGGTCGGGTCGCTGTCATGCTGCGCTCCGTGGTCGTGCGCCGGGAGGTGTGCCGGGGGTGCCGGGGTGTTCCAGGGTGTTTCAGGGTGTGCCGGGAGGGTGGTGCGGGGGTGGTGTGCGGATGGCGCGCGGGTGGGGCCGACGCGCCGGGCGGGGCCGGGGGGAGGTGGGGCCGGGTGGTTCGGGTGGCCTCCCGGTGTCGGCAAGACAGTACCCGCCGTCACGCACCGGTTACTGCGGGTTGTCGCGCAATCTCCGGGCAATAGCGGACATATCGCTCCGGCGCGCCGGTATCCGCCACGAAATGCCATGCCTTGCTGTACGCCACCCCGTGGCCTCGGGCGCCCTCCGTGCGTTGTCCTGATACGTGGAAGCCCCCGTCACCCGCCCCCACCCGACCGAGTGACCCGGCTTCCGACCTGACGAGGTGACAGCAGGAGGGCTCATGGCCATCGGAGTGCCCCACCATCGACGTCTGGCCACCCAGTGGGTCCTGCCCGGCGTGGCCCCCGCACTCCTGCCGGAGGCCCCGGGCGGCGAGCGGGCCGCCCTCGGCGGGGGCGGAGCGGGATCCGCCCGTCCGGCGGTCTGCCAGGGCGCCACCCCGGGCCGGCCGCCCAAGTCGCCCCGCCCGCCGGTCCGGTACGACCTGGTGACGGTCTCGGTCCGGCACGGCCTGGAGACCGTCGACATCCTCCGGCTCCGCCGCGCCTGCGGAGCAGTGCTGCAGACGGCGGGCGGATCGGCCATCGCCTTCCTGGTCCCGGCCGGCACCGCCGACAGCTGGCACCTGCCCGGCAGCTCCTGTACCGCCGGCGCCGCCGTGCTGGCCCCCTCCGATCCGCGCTGGGTGATCCCCCCGACCGGACCCGAGGCCCCGGCCAGGCCGACCGATGCGTGGGTGCTGCGCTCGGCGCTCTGCGAGGCCGCCTGCACGCTGACCGCAGGCGGCCTCGGCCCGTTCTGACCCCGCCCGCGGCAGACGGCCCCCTGCGGCACCGGACTGGGGCGGACGGCGGTCACCCCCCGGCCGTGGCCGGCGGATATCGGCAGATAATGGCCGCATGGGACGCAGCAGGGCCGGCAAGGCTACGAACAGGGCCGATCAGGCCGGTACCACCGCCACCACCGGCGCCTCGTCCGGCACGTCCGGCACATCCGGTACGTCTCCGGGTGCGCCCGGCGGCCGTACCCACGCGCAGGGCCCGCTGGTCCGCGCGGTCGACTCCGGCCACGCCGAACTGCGCCCCGACCGGGACCGCCCGCGCGCCTGGCACCTGCTGCTGGACGGCGCCCCCCAGTCGCTCGTCGACCTCGACGACCCGGCCCACCTGGGCTTCGAGTACCAGCGCAGGCTCGGCCATGTGATCGACCTGGCGGGCCCGCCCGGCCGTCCCGTCACCGTCCTGCACCTGGGCGGCGGGGCCCTGACCCTGGCCCGCTACGTCGCCGCCACCCGCCCGCGCTCCCGCCAGCAGGTCGCCGAGATCGACACCGCGCTCACCGAACTGGTGCGCGCGGAGCTCCCCTTGGAACGCGGCTGGCAGATCAAGGTGCGCGGCTCGGACGCCCGCTCGGTGCTCGAACGGACGCCGGAGGGCTCAGCCGACCTGGTCATCGCGGACGTCTTCGCCGGCGCCCGGGTGCCAGCCCACTGCGCCACGGTGGAGTTCGCCGCGCTCGCCGCCAGGGCCCTGGCGCCCGGCGGCCGGTTCGCCGTCAACATCACCGACGGTTCGACACTGCCCTTCGCCCGGAGCCAGGCCGCCACCCTGCTCGTGGTCTTCCCCGAGGTCTGCCTGGTCGCCGACCCGGCGGTGCTGCGCGGCAAGCGGTTCGGCAACCTGATCCTGCTGGCCGGCCACCAGCCGCTGCCGCTCGCCGAACTGGGCCGACGGGTGGCCTCCGACTCCTACCTCGGACGGATCGAGCACGGCCGCGCCCTGACCGACTTCACGGCCGGGGCCGCCCCGGCGACGGACGCCACGGCGGCCCCGTCACCCGCCCCGCCACCCGGCGTCTTCGGCTGACGGACGCCCGCGCGGGCATCCGCGGATGCGGGCAGCCGGGGTGCCTGGGTCAGGGGCTCGGTCCGGCGTGCCTGGTTCAGGGTGCCTGGTTCAAAGTGTCCGGTTCAGGGTGCCTGGTCCGGGGCGGCCGGTGAGGTGGTGGCGGGTCCGCGGTGGAGCCGCTTCAGTGGCCGCGGGGCAGGCCCCGGTGCTTGTACGTGGCGGCGCCGGTCAGCAGCAGCCCGGCGACGATCGGTACCAGCACCGCCGTTCCGCTCTCCGCGCCACCCCGCCGGCCCGGGGCGGCGGCGAGGGCCAGCTGATCGGTGGGGCCCTGCCCGTCCGGACCCTGGGCGACGGCCGGGGGGATCGCAAGGACCGCCCGCCCCGACGGGAACGCCCCCGCGTGGCCGGACCCCGGGAGCGACACCGCGCCCGGATCCGGTACCTCGGTACCCAGGTCCTCCTCGGAGCCGGCCGTGTCCGCAACGCCGGGGCCGCTCCCGGCGACCGGTACCGCGGGCAGCGGCGCAGCCGGATCCGCCGACCCCTCCTCGCTGCCCGCCGGATGGGAACGGGACGCGCGGGCCGGGACGTCGCCCCGGCTCTGCGGCGGCACGGAGGGAAGCAGCACGGTCGCGAGGGCGAAGGCGTCGGGCACGGTGGTGGCCTGGCCGGGCAGGGGGAGGCCACCGGCCCGGATCCGGTCCTGCAGCACCTGTTCCACCGGCCGTGCCGGTCGGTCCAGGACCGGTGCGACGGTATCGGTCAGCCCGTCGAGCAGTGCGCCCGCCGGGGCGTCCGCGTGGGCGGCGCGGCGCCCGGTGTCCGTCGTGGCGTGCGCGGCGGTGCTGAACCCGAGTCCCAGCCCCCAGACTTGGGCGAGCACGGCGCCACCTGCGGCCAGTGTCCGGGCCGTGGACCCCGTTCTCGCCCCGGGCAGCCGCCCGGCCGCGCCGCCCGTACGGGCGATGCCGGCGGGGGCGGGACCGGTGGAGCCGGTGATTCCGGTGCGGCCGGTGATCGTGGTGCGGTCGGTGCGGCCAGTGCGGCCGGTGGGGCCGGTGCCGAGCCCGCTACGGCCGGTGATGTCGAGGTCCGCCCCGCCGCCTCCGGTGGCGCGAGGACTGCTGTCGGCATCCGGAGGCGGGGGCTTCGCATGATTGGCTCGCACGTGAGGGGAGAACGAGCGGACAGGGTCGAAGGTCACGCCCGGCGGTGACTCTGCGTCAGCATCGGCGCGTGTTCGAGGGCCACCGCGGCGCCGCGCCGGACCCCGGGATGCCCGGGGTCCGACGGGAAGGCCTGGGCCCGCCCGGGTGTCCGGGCTGGCGGCCGCCGCCCGTGAGGGTCGATTTCCGGCCGATCTGGCAGCCCTTCGGACAGGCGGCGTACTCCCGGCACCGGTGCCTCAGCTCCCCACCGCCCGAGGCCCGATCCGGGGGTCCGGTTCCCGCCGCCCGCGCGCCGTCCGACCCGGCAGGTACGGCCACGGCCGTTCCTATCGGCTGTACCTGCCGGCTGTACGTACCGGCCCCTCCGGGCCTGCCAGGCCCTCCGCGCCTGCCGACCGCACCGGGTGTCCGGGACAGGGAGCTGCCGCGGCGTGGACGCTCCGGAGGCCCTGGTCGTGCGAGCGGCGGCCCCCGGAGCGTCAGGTGTGGACGTGGCTCAGGAGTTGGGGCGCAGGGTCCACGTGATGGTCATCACACCGGTGACGTCGCCGTCGGCACGGGTGATCTCCACGGTGACCGGGAAGACCGGGCGCTCGCCCTTGTCCAGCTCCGCCACCACATCGGCGATCGGCCGGCCCAGCGTGGCCGTCGCGGTGACCACGCCCATCGCGAGCTTCTTGTACGCGATCTCGGCGTTGACGGCCAGCGGCACGGCGCGGGACAGCTGGTCCCCGAAGGCGGCGAGCACGATGCAGCCGCTGGCGGACTCGGCCAGCGTGAACATCGCACCGGCGTGCGGACCGCCGACGTGGTTGTGGAAGGCGGGCTGGTCGGGCAGCTGGAGCACGGCCCGCTCGGGGGTCGTCTCCAGGTACTCGATCTTGAGCGTGTGCGCCATGGGGACGGTGGAGTCGAGCAGCTGCCCGATCGAAGGTGTGGTCATGGCAGCAATGTTACTAGTGGGTAGCTTCATCGGGGAGGGGTGCCCGTACGTGGAGTTGGCGCCGGCCGGTGCGGGTACGCGGAAACGCCAGAGGGCCCGATCTCCTGAAGAGATCGGACCCTCTGGTCGATGGGGTGAGTGACGGGACTCGAACCCGCGGCCACCTGGACCACAACCAGGTGCTCTACCAACTGAGCTACACCCACCATCTGTCCGGGGCGTTCCCGCTCCGACAGGAAGAACTCTACAGGATCCGGAAGGGTGCTCGCGCCAGGGTTTCGCACACCCTCCGGACCGGAGGGCTGGTCAGGGCGTCGGCAGCTGGTGCCTGGTCGCGATGGCCCGGGCGGTGTCCCCGTCCGGGCCGGGCTGCTCGACGAACACGGCCTCGCGGTAGTAGCGGAGTTCGGCGATGCTCTCGCGGATGTCCGCGAGGGCCCGGTGGTTTCCGCCCTTCTGCGGGCTGTTGTAGTAGGCGCGCGGGTACCAGCGGCGGGCCAGCTCCTTGATCGAGGAGACGTCCACGATCCGGTAGTGCAGGTACCCCTCGAGCGTCGGCATGTCCCGGGACAGGAAGCCGCGGTCGGTCGCGACCGAGTTCCCGCACAGCGGCGTCTTGCCGGCCTCGGGCACGTGCTCGCGGATGTAGGCGAGCACCAGCTCCTCGGCCTCGGCCAGGGTCACGCCGGCCTCCAGCTCGGCGAGCAGGCCGGAGGCGGTGTGCATGGTGCGCACCACGTCCGGCATGGTCTCCACCGCCTCGGCGGGCGGGCGGATCACGACCTCCACGCCCTCGCCGAGGATGTTCAGTTCCGAGTCGGTCACCAGCGCGGCGACCTCGACCAGGGCGTCCCGGTCGAGGTCGAGGCCGGTCATTTCACAGTCGATCCATACCAAGCGGTCATTCACGCCACTCACCCTACGGCGCGATCACGCGTCGCGGAGAGCGGTCGGGCCGTACGGGCGTGCGGAGCCTCGTCGCGTTCGGCCTGCTCGTCGCCCGCGCGCGGCGCCACCTCCGGACCCGGGACGGTGGTGACCGCCGCCTCGTCCTCGTCCGGATGGGGAGCGGCCGGTCCGGGGCCGCGGTCCGGACGGTGACCCAGACCCTGACCGCGGGCGCTCGGCTGGTCCTGGCCCTGGTCGTCGGCGACCGCGTGCTCCACGGCCCTGCCTTCGCCCCTGCCGCCGGCCCGACTGTCGGTCCGGCCATCGGTCCCGCCATCGGCCCGGCTGTCGGTCCTGCTGCCCACGCGGTCGCCCGGCCGCAGGTCCTCCCGCCGCAGATCTTCCCGCCGCTGCTCCTCCCGGGGACCGGTGTGCAGGCCGGTCCGAGGGTCGAACCGCGGACCGAGCCGCCCCGGACCCGGGGCGTCGGGCGCGAGCGCACCGGAACGGCCGAGCGGACGCTCCAGCGGCCGTTCGAGCGGTCGCTCGCCCGCCCGGTCCGCGGTGCGGTCGGGCATGCGGTCCTGGAGCCGGTCGGAGCCGCGGGCCGGGCGCCCGCCGGTCGACGGACCCGGCTGGGGCGGGACCATCGGGCGGACGCGGTTGCGCGCACCCGCCGGCGATCCCGAGGGCTGTCCGGAGGCCGCGGCGCCGTGGAGGCCGGGGCCACCCGGGAGCCCCGGTCCGCCCTGGCCGCCGGGAGCGTTCGACGGCGCGCCGAGGTACCCCGACGTGCCCGCCTGGGCACCCGCTCCGCCGTACCCGCCCGTCACGCTCTGACCGCCCGTCACACCGCCCTGGCCCGCCGCGGCCAGGCTCGGAGCCGGACGCTCGCCCGGCAGCGCCTGCGCGGGGACCAGGCCGGACGGCGCGGGCCGACGGGCGCGGTAGGTGGTCCGGTACGCGGCCGGCGAGACGCCCAACTGGCGCCGGAAGTGCCCCCGCAGGGCCACCGGCGACCGGAAACCGCAACGGCGCGCGACATCGTCCACCGACAGGTCGGACGTCTCCAGCAGCCGCTGGGCCTGCAGCACCCGCTGGGTGATCAGCCACTGCAACGGCGCACTGCCGGTGAGCGTGCGGAACCGCCGGTCGAAGGTGCGCCGGCTCATGTACGCGCGAGCCGCCAGCACCTCGACGTCGAACTGCTGGTTGAGGTTCTCCAGCGCCCAGGTGACCACCTCGGCCAGCGGGTCGTTGCCGATCTCCTCAGGTAAAGACTGATCGATGTACTGGGCCTGACCGCCGCCGCTGCGCCGGTTCGGCACCACCAGCCGGCGAGCCAGGGCGTTGGCCGCCTCGGTGCCGTGGTCGCTGCGGACCACGTGCAGGCAGAGGTCGATGCCGGCCGCCGTCCCCGCGGAGGTGAGCACGTCCCCGTCGTCGACGAAGAGCTCGCGCGGGTCGACGTGCACGCGCGGGTAGCGCTTGGCCAGCGTCGGCGCGTACATCCAGTGCGTGGTGGCCGGACGGCCGTCGAGCAGGCCGGCCGCCGCGAGGACGAACGCGCCCGTGCACAGGCCGATGATCCGGGCGCCCTCGTGGTGCGCCTTGCGCAGGGCGGTGATCGCCTCGGCGGGCGGCGGCTGGGAGATCGACCGCCAGGCCGGGACCACGATGGTGCCCGCCCGGGCGAGCGCCTCCAGCCCGTACGGTGCGGTCAGGGTGAGGCCGCCCGTGGTGGTCAGCGGGCCCTCCTCACCGGCGCAGACCAGCAGCCGGTAGCGCGGCACCCCGGCGTCCTGGCGGTCGACGCCGAAGACGGAGAGCGGGATGGAGCTCTCGAAGATCGGCGCGCCGCTGAAGATCAGCACCGCCACCGTCTCCCGGCGGCGTCGACCGGAGAGCTTGCGGGGGGCGGGGCCGGCGAGCGGTACGGGTCCGTTCGCCCCCGTACCGCCGGTGCCGCCCGTGCCACCCGTGCCGCTGGTGAGGGCGTTGGCGGCGGCGCCTCCTCCGTTCCCGACTCCGCCCGGACCGCTGAGGGCCGACGAGGAGACAGCGGAGCCGGTGGGCAGACCGGCCGCCGGGCCCGGGCTCCCGTACGGACCGGCCGGGTGGCCCGGGGAGGTGCCGTAGCTGCCGCCCCCACCGCCCATGCCGCTTGAAGTTGCGTTGCCGACAGTTGCGCCGCCCATGCCGCTTGAAGTTGCGCCGCCCAGGGTCGCGCCGCTGCCCGGTCCGCTGCCGTGGGCGGCGGCGAACGCGCCCGACCCGGCGAACGGCGCTCCGAACGGCGCTCCGGACGGGGCGCCGGGCCCGGTGCCGCGCGAGGTAAGGTGCGTGGACGGAGCGTACGCCGCCGAAGCCCGTCCGCCGGAGGAGAACTGGCCGTGCGTCAGGCCGGAGCCGGTGCCGGGCCCGGCGTTGACGCTTGCGCTGTGAGCGGGGCCGCTTCCGGGGCCGAGGGCTGAGCCGGTGGCTGCGGTCGGGACGGCGGGCGAGGTGGCGGAATCGGCAGTGCGGTGGCCGATCTGACCGGCGGTCGGATGGCCGGGACTCGCCGGCGCGACCCGATTCGGCCTGGACGCACCAGCTCTGGAGGCTCGGCCCGGGAGACTCGTCGACGGCTGGCCGCTGTCAGGACCCGTGTCGCTCCTGCTCACCCTGCTCAAGGCGCTCCAGCCCCTTCGGTGGTGTGGTGTGGTGGTGCCGCGCTGCTCGCCAAGATCGAATCTACTTGGTGGACCGTTGCCGTTGTGACAAGTTCACCATCCGACGCTATGTCGACATGGCAATTTGGCGCGATGCATTCGATCACGAAGCGTGGCACCCGTCGACCCCCCTGTGAAGGGGGCGGGCGCAATGGTGGCTGGTTGTCACACGACCGATCACCCGCCGTCGCCGATCGCCACCCCTCTGTCATCGGCTTGGACTGCGGCTTTGTCCAAGCGGAAGGGGGTGTCTGCAGATTGACTGAAAATAGGCGGTGGGAGACAGGGGCGCGCAGGCCATTCACGCGCGCCTCCTGAGGCCTGACAGCACAGGGGTTCCGCCGTAGGCGCAAGAGTCGGAGCGGAGGGGTTGGCGTCCGAGCTCACGCACGGTTCCCGGCAGGACCCGTGGGGTGGACATGGGGTGGACAGGTGGCCGGGTGCGATGACCTGACCCGCGCCGGGCGCGATGACGTGTCTGGCGGCGCCAGCAGGGGCGGGAGCGGGCGAGAAGGAGCGGGAGGGGACGGGGCCTGGGGAGTGGTGACTTCGGGTGCGCGGGCACGTGGTCACGTGGGTGAAGGTGGTGTTCTGTCGCGCCGTGGTGGTCGCCGGTGAGGCGCCGCGGTGGTCGGATGACGGCCCGGCCGCCGCCTGCCCGTGAGCCCGTTATCGTCGGGCCATGGAGATACCGGGCCGGCTCGAACTGGCCAACGACAACGCGGCCGCGTTCCAGCTCGCCCAGGCCGAGGCCCGGGGGTGGCTCGCTCTCCGGCGTCCCGGGTTCGCCGCGGTCCGGCCTGACCGCGGCCCCGAGCAGGTCGAGGCCGACCGCGCGGTGGTGACCCGACCGTACGCCGACCCGAGCGCACTGGAAGCCGAACTCGTCGGACTCTTCAAGGAATGGGACACCGGTCACCTCTGTCTCGAGGACCCGTACGGGCGCCTGGACTTCTCCCGTTTCGGCTGCGAGGCGGCGCGAGGAAAGCCTGTGATGACCCGCCCGTCAGGTCCGCCCGGTGCCGACGCCGGTGTCGGTGTCGGGGCGGATGCCGATGCCGATTCCGGAGCTGACGCCGGGCGCGGCCGCTTCCCGGCCGACGCCGGTCTGACGGTCCATGAGGTGGTCGGCGTCGACGCCCTTGCGGAGGCCGAGCGCACCGTGGTTTACGGCTTCCCCGAAGTCGCCCGGCTGCCCTGGCAGCGCGGCGGGCTGTTCCCGGCCGCGCTGCTGGAACGTCCCGGCTACCGCGTCTGGCTGGCCCGGCGCGGAGGTACGCCGGCCAGCGCCTGCGTGACGTACGACGACGGAGTGGCCGTGGGTGTGTACTGGGTCGCCACACTCCCGGAACACCGGTCCAAGGGAGCCGCCAGGGCCGTCATCGAACGGGCCCTCGGGGCCCACCCCGATCGGCTCGCCACTCTGACGGCCACCGAGTCGGGTGAACCGCTCTACCGCCGGATGGGCTTCCGGGAACAGGGCGTGAGCCGCTGGTGGCGCTACCCGGGGACCGCGCCCGCGGCGTCATCGGCCGCGGACCCGGCGTAGGAGACCCTGACGTAGATGACCCCGACGTAGTTCGGCGTAGGTGTTCGGTGCGGCCATCGAGTTCGCCGCCCGCGTACGGATCGATCCGGAGGCCGGAGCGAGCTGCTCCGGGGCGCCCCGAACCGTGCTTCGGCGGGCCGGACCCCGGCCCTGGCCCCAGTCGGGCCTCGGCCTCGGTCCCGGCCCCGGTCTATGCGGGCTGGGCAGCCTGGCGGGCCTGGGCGGTCTGCGGCAACTGGGCGGTCTGGGGAAGCTTCACCGGACGGGGGAGCGGCGTGGCCGGGACGCCCGCGACTCCCGTGACGCTCGGGATGCCGTGAGCGTCCGGTCCCATGCCCTGGACGCCCGGGGCGACACCCTGGAGGCTCCGTGCGGCGCGGGCCAGTTGGGGTCGGAGCCGGGGCCGGGCCGCGCGGGAGCCGACCGCGGTCGGGGCGCTGCGTGCAGTGAGGATCATCCCGACAGCCTCGGGCAACCCGCGGGCCTTTAGGGTCGGCCGGTAGCCCTGTTCGCTCCAGGGCCGCCCGTGGTGAAGCCATACGCTGCGCAGCCCGGTGGCCTCCGCACCCGCGATGTCCGCCGGTGCGTGGTCACCCACCATCCACGTTTCGGCGGCCCAGCCGGCCACCGGCGGTACACCGCATCGCTGTGCGGCGATCTCGAAGATCAACGGGTCGGGTTTGACGCAGTTCGCCTCCTCCGAGATCACCCAGCCGTCGACGAGGGCGGAGAGCCCGGTACGCCGGATCTTCTCCAGTTGCGGGCGGGTTCCTCCGTTGCTGACGATGCCGAGTGTCCAGCCTGCCGAGCGGGCGGCGTGGAGGGCTTGGACGTGTGAATCCGGACAGGCGATATGGGAGTTGATTCCCCGGCGGTAGTGGGCAAGAAGAAGGTCGAGCGAGTGGTCGAGTCCGTAACGGCGTTTGGTGGCACCCAACACCGTCTCCCGGGGCACGTAGCCGCTCCCGTCGATGGTGGACATCCACTCGATGTCGGTGGCCGGCAGCCTGTGCTCGGCCAGGAAGTCCTGTGCCCAGGATCGGTAGGCGGCGTCCCTCGGGAGGAGCGTGTTGTCGAGGTCGAACAGGAGCAGCGACATGCGCAGCATGCTGCCAGTGACGAACCGTATGCATCTGGCAATTGCCAACGGGCGGCCCGAAATGCAGGGGAATGGCCGGATCGAGTCGACCCTGCGTGACGCCAGGGATACGCGTGTCGGGTGGGGCGGATGGGTTCAGGACGGATCGGCCGCTGCGGCGGCGGGCGGAAGGGACAGGACGCAGGGGTATGACGGTCGGGTCACGTTGTGTGGACGTCCTGTTGCGTGCGGGCGACTGTTCGGTCAAGCTCCAGGGAACCTTCTCTCCGTCCGGGGTTCGGTACTGCCTCCGGCTCCGGTCGGCGTAGGGGGCGCGTTCGGTTCGGCGTGCACCCCGCCATTGGCGGGATCGTCCGCCGGATCCGGTCTCCGGCGCTGGGCCGGAGCCCCGGCTCGTCGTACTCTGAAAGGAACAGGTCGCATTCAGTGGTGCTCGGCGTGGACCGGCGCGATGCCGCGGAGTGGATCTGTTGTCGGGGCCGTTTCGGCCTCTCCTGTCGGCCCGCTTCAGTGTGAAGAGCTTTGAGCCATGGTTGGTTTTGAGCCTCCCGGATCCGCCCGTGCGGATGCCGCTGCGCGACGGGTCGACGACTCCGTACCGAGCCCCAGGGCGCCCCGGTGGCATGCCCTGGCATGGGTGCGTGGGCTCGTCCGGTCGGGCCGGACGAATCGGGCGACGTTGACGGGACAGTTGCAGGCGGGACCGTTGCAGGGGCAGCAGCAGGTGCCCGGGATGCCGGCGCCCCGCGCGCCCCGCGCGGAAGCCGTGCGCCGCGACGGCGCCGGTGACGCCGCTCAGACCGGCGGTACCGGGGCTGTGCCAGGGCGGCGGACCGATGCCGGACCGGTCGGTGGCCCGATGGACGGGGAACCGGGCGCCCAGGAGCAGGCCGCACGGGAACTGGACCCGGCCTTCCAGCACGGTGTGGTCGTCGGCTTCGACGGATCGTTGTCGAGCGAGCGTGCGCTGGCCTACGCCGTCGGCATGGCCAGGCGCTCACAGTGCGGGCTGGTGATCGTCCATGTGGCCAACCGGCTGCCGGCCACGGTCTGGGCGGGTTGCGAGCCGCCGGTCTTCGTGGATCTTCCCGACCACCGCACCGAGATCCTGGGGCTGGAACTGGCCTGCGCCGACTTCCTCGCCGGAGTGCCGTGGATCCTGGTCGAACGCGGTGGGGACATCTGCCATGAGATCGAAGAGGTCGGCCGGGAGTACGCCGCCGACGCGATCGTCGTCGGCAGCACCCACGGGCTGTTGGGCAAGTTGTTCGGGTCGGTGTCGAGCCGGCTGGCCCGCCGGGCCAACCGACCCGTCATCGTGATCCCCTGACGGGGCATCGCCACTGAGGGGTCGCGCCTTCGCCAAGGGCCGCACCGCCGCTGAGAGCGGTCCCGGGCACGACCGTCCCGCAGGGCACGCTGATCCGCTGACTCTGCTGGCCGCCAGCCGCCTGCCCCGGTACCGTCCGGGTCGCCTCCGGTCGCCGACCGGCGTCGAGGCACAGCGCCTGGTGAGAGTGAGGGTGGGTCCGGGTCCGGGCCCGGGCCCGGGATCGAGCGCGCGAACGGCGGTGGCCGCGCACCGGTCTACGGGGTCGGGTGAATGGGTGGACACGTGGACAGGTGGACACGTGGACAGGTGGACACGTGGACAGGTGGGCAGGTGGCCTGGCTGGCGGGTCGGTGTCCCCCCCGGGGCCGACCTGGTGGTCCGCCCCGGGGGTCGTGCCTCCGACAGCCGGTCGCCCGATAGGTGGGCTCCCGGCCGCCGGTCGGCGACGGACGTCCTTACCCGGCCGGCCGGTTCAGTACTTCATGCCCAGCTCGCGCGCGATGAGCATGCGCTGCACCTCGGAGGTGCCCTCGCCGATCTCCAGGATCTTGGAGTCGCGCCAGAACCTGGCGACCGGGAACTCGTTCATGAAGCCGTAGCCGCCGTGGATCTGGGTGGCCTCGCGGGCGTTGTCGACAGCGGCCTCGGACGCGTACAGCTTGGCGATCGCAGCCTCCTTCTTGAACGGCTCGTTGTGCAGCAGCCGGGAGGCGGCGTCCCGCCAGGCCAGGCGGGCGGTGTGGGCGCGCATCTCCATGTCGGCAAGCTTGAACTGGATGACCTGGTTGGCGCCGATCGGGCGGCCGAAGGCTCGGCGCTCGCCGGCGTACTTGAGTGACTCGTCGACACATCCCTGCGCCAGGCCGGTGGACAGGGCTGCGATGGCGATGCGGCCCTCGTCGAGGATCCGCAGGAACTGGGCGTAGCCTCGGCCGCGCGGGCCGAGCAGGTTTTCAGCGGGGACACGGCAGTCGGTGAAGGACAGTTCGCGGGTGTCGGAGGCGTTCCACCCGACCTTGGAGTACTTCTTGGACACCTGGAACCCCGGAGTTCCAGTGGGCACGATGATGGACGAGATCTCGCGGCTTGGCGAGGCCTCCGTGCCACCTTCACTCGAACGAGCGATCGGTTCGGTCAGGGCGGTCACCGTGACCAGCCCGGTGATCTCGGTACCGGAGTTGGTGATGAAGCACTTGGTGCCGTTGATCACCCACTCGTTGGTGGCCTCGTCGAAGCGCGCCGTGGTGCGGGTGGCTCCGGCGTCGCTGCCGCCCTCGGGCTCGGTGAGGCCGAACGCGCCGAGCATCTCGCCCGAGGTCAGCTTGGGCAGCCAGGTCTGCTTCTGCTCCTCCGTGCCGAACCGGTAGATCGGCATCGCGCCGAGCGAGACCGCGGCCTCCAGCGTGATGGCCACCGAGGAGTCCACCCGGGCCAGTTCCTCCAGCACCAGGCCGAGCGCGAAGTAGTCGCCGCCCATGCCGCCGTACTCCTCCGGGAAGGGCAGGCCGAACAGGCCCATCCGACCCATCTCCCGGATGATCTCGTACGGGAACTCGCCCTGCTCGTAGAAGTCGCCGATCTTCGGCGCCACCACGTCCTGGGAGAACTCTTCGACGGTGCGGCGCAGTTGCTCGTACTCGTGGTCCAGTCGGTGGTCGAGCATGGGGATCCTCCTGGGATCGGGCCGGTGAGGCCGAGGTGAGGGAGATGCGGTGGGAGGCCGGAGGGTCCGGCACGGACCGGTCGGTCCGGGGCGGGCCGACGGCCGTTGCCGGGTCGGCGGGGTCGGCCGTCGGGCCCGACCGTGGTGTTCAGCTGTCGGTCCGGGTCCCGGACGCCGGGGCGTCCGGCGTCCGGGGGTGCGTTCGGGGCGGAGGTGCGGGTGGTGACGGCCGCGGGCCCGGCCGGGCCCGGTCGGCCGGGCTCAGGTGGCCGGGCCGAGCAGGGCGCGGACGGTCCGTGACTGGCTGGGACGGCCGAGCTGCCCGGCCATCCAGCCACTGGTCGCGACCAGGGAGGGCAGGTCGACCCCGGTCTCGATGCCCAGGCCGTGCAGCATCCAGACCAGGTCCTCGGTGGCGAGGTTGCCGGTGGCGCTCTTGGCGTACGGGCAGCCACCGAGGCCGCCCGCCGACGCGTCGACGACCGTCACGCCGCTCCTGAGCGCGGCGAGGGTGTTGGCCAGCGCCTGGCCGTACGTGTCGTGGAAGTGCACGGCGAGCCGCTCGATCGGCACGCCGGCCCGCACGAACGCGGCCAGCAGGCCCGTCACCTGGCCCGGGGTGGCGACCCCGATGGTGTCGCCGAGGCTCAGCTCGGTGCAGCCGAACTCCAGCAGTTGCAGACCGTGGCGGACCACCTGCTCGGCGGCCACCGGGCCCTCCCACGGGTCGCCGAAGCACATCGAGAGGTAGCCGCGGACCGGCACCCCGGCCGCGGTGGCCCGCTCGACGACCGGCCGGAACATCGCCATCGCCTCGTCCGCGGACCGGTTGAGGTTGCGGCGGGCGAAGGTCTCGGTGGCGCTGGCGAAGACCGCGATGTCGGAGACCCGGTGCTCGAACGCCCGGTCCAGGCCGCGCTCGTTCGGCACCAGGACCGGCAGCCGGAGTCCCGGGTGCTTGCCGGGCAGGTCGGTCAGCCGGGGCATCAGCTGCTCGGCGTCGGCCAGCTGGGGCACCCACTTCGGGTGGACGAAGCTGGTCGCCTCCACGGTGCGGAGCCCGGCGGCGGCGAGCCGGGCGATGAACTCGGCCTTCACTTCCAGCGGCACCAGGGCACTCTCGTTCTGCAGCCCGTCGCGCGGCCCGACCTCGTGGATCCGCACCCGGGCCGGCAGCGTCGGATCGGTCACCGGGTCGGGCAGGCCGAGTTCGAGCACGCCCGGCTCGCGCCCGCCGTCCCCCGCCGTGGTGGTACCGGCCTCCGCCGCGGTCGCGGGTGTGGTGGCGACGGCCGGTGCGGGCCGGTGCTGCGCTTCCGCCGTCACGATGCCACCTCCACGGGTGAACCTGCCTGGTCGGCTGCGGTGTCCTCGGGCGCCGTCACCACGGCGAGCAGCTCGTCCATCGCGACGGTCCCGCCCGCGGTGGCCCGCAGTTCGCTGACTGTGCCGTCGTAGGGAGCCGCGATCACGTGCTCCATCTTCATCGCCTCCAGGACCAGCAGGGCCTGCCCGCGCTTGACCTGCTCGCCGACGGCGGCCTTGACCACCGTCACCGTGCCGGGCATCGGCGCGGTGAGGGCGCCGTGCTGGGTGGCGCCCGCGGCGGCGCGCTCGGCGACCGGGTCGTAGGGGTGGACCGCTGCGGCGTCGCCCGCCAGGCCCAGCCAGCGGACCGGGTGGGACGGCGCGTTGTCAGTGGTGTGTGCGAACGTCGTCTGCAGCCCGTCGACGGTGACGGTGAGGCGGTGTCCGGTACGGGTGGCCCGGGCGCGCCGGATCGGTCCGTCGCCGAGCCGGACGTCCAGGTCGGCGGCGCGGCCTGACGGATTGTCAGTGGCGTCTGCAAGGGTGGCCGTGGTGCTGGGGCGGACCTGGACGGTGACCGGGTCCCGGCCCGGCAGCCGGAGGTGGTGGGTGGTCCAGGCGGCCTCGCCGCCCATGCGCCACCCGGACGGAAGGGAGAACGGATCGGTCCAGCCGCCGCCCGCCGTGGCGGGGTCGAGCTCCAGCTGCCGGGCCAAGGCGGCGGCGTGGAGGAGCAGTTCCACCGCAGTGGCTTCGGAGCCGGCCGCTTCGGAGCCGGTCGTTTCGGAGCCGGCGGCCGGGGACGGCTCGCCCGAGTTGCCGCCGGCCTCGGTGTCGGTGTGGGCGTACGGAGAGGCCAGCAGGACAGGGGTCTGCTGGGTGGTCCGTTCGACCAGCCCGGTGTCCAGGTGCCCGGAGACGACGTCCGAGTGTGCCAGCAGGCGCCGGAGGAAACCGGTGTTGGTGGTCACGCCGAGGATCTCGGTGTCGGCGAGGGCGGCGCGCAGTCTGCGCAGCGCGGTCGGGCGGTCGGGCCCGTACGCGATGACCTTCGCCAGCATGGGGTCGTACAGGCTGCCGATCTCGGTGCCGGCCGTGACACCGCTGTCCACCCGGATGCCTTCGCCGGTCGGCTCGCTCAGGTACAGGATCCGGCCGCCGGTGGGCAGGAAGTCGCGGTCGGGGTCCTCGGCACAGATCCGGGCCTCGACGGCGTGGCCCAGGAAGGAGACGTCCGTCTGCTCGAACGGCAGCGGTTCGCCGGCGGCGACCCGCAGCTGCCACTCCACCAGGTCCAGCCGCTGGGGGTGCGCGGTGTCCGCCCCCACGGCGATGGCCAGCTCGGTGACCGGGTGCTCGACCTGGAGCCGGGTGTTCATCTCCATGAAGAAGAAGTCCATGACCCCCTCGGGGGCGGGCCGGTCCGGGTCCAGGCCGGGCACGATGAACTCCACCGTGCCCGCCCCGGTGTAGCCGCAGGCCTCGGCGGCCCGGACGGCGGCCTCGCCCATGGCCGCGCGGGTCTCCGGGTTCAGAAGGACGGAGGGTGCCTCTTCGATCAGCTTCTGGTGGCGGCGCTGCAGGCTGCACTCGCGCTCGCCGAGGTGGACGGTCCGGCCGTGGGTGTCGGCCAGGACCTGGACCTCGATGTGCCGTGGGCGGTCGACCCAGCGCTCCAGCAGCAGGGTGTCGTCGCCGAACGCGGTGCGGGCCACCCGGCGGGCTGCCGCGAGCTCGGCCGGGAGGTCGGCGGGGTCGCGGACCAGTCGCATGCCCTTGCCACCGCCACCGGCGGACGGCTTGAGCAGGACGGGGTAGCCGATCTCGGCCGCCGCCCGGGTCAGGTCCTCGTCGGTCGGCGAGCCGCCCTGGCTGCCCGGTACCACCGGCACACCGGCGACCCGGACGGCCTCCTTGGCGTTGATCTTGTCGCCCATCAGCTCCACCGCACCCGGCGGCGGGCCGATGAACGCCAGCCCGGCCTCGGCGCAGGCCCGGGCGAAGGTCGGGTTCTCTGCGAGGAACCCGTACCCGGGGTGGACAGCCTGGGCACCGGTCCGCCGGGCCGCGGCCAGGATCTGGTCGGTGCGCAGGTAGGTCTCGGCGGCCGAGCTGTCGCTGCGGTCCGCCGGTCCGAGGCGTACGGCCAGGTCGGCGGCGCGGACGTGGGGCGCGTCGGCGTCCGCGTCGCTGTGGACCGCGACCGACCGGACGCCGAGCCGCCGCAGTGTGCGGATCACCCGCAGGGCGATCTCGCCCCGGTTGGCGACGAGAACGGTGTCGAACATGGGAGGTGTTCCTCCTGGTCGAGGAGAGCCGCCGGGGTGTGGCGGCCGGGGTGGGGCAGCGAGGGTGTGCGGTTCGGTCGGTTCGGAAGGCCCGGATGGCCCGGATGGCCCGCGTTACGGACGGCCCGGGGAATCCGGACGGTCCGGGTGGTCCGGGCAGTCCGGGCGGTTCCGGCGGTGCGGCCGGGGACGGCCGGCGCTCGGGCTCACATGCGGAAGACGCCGTACGGCCGCGGTTCGGCCAGCGGTGCGTTGGCGCAGGCGGTGAGGGCGAGGCCGAGCGCCGTGCGGGTGTCCAGCGGGTCGATCACGCCGTCGTCCCAGAGCCGGGCGGTGGCGTAGTACGCGTTGCCCTGGCGCTCGTACTGCTCCCGGACCGGGCGCTTGAACTCGTCCTCGGCCTCGGCGGGCCACTGCTCGCCCTGGGCCTCCAGCTGGTCCCGGCGCACGGTGGCCAGCACGGACGCGGCCTGCTCGCCGCCCATAACCGAGATCTTCGCCCCGGGCCACATCCACAGGAACCGCGGCGAGTACGCCCGGCCGCACATCGAGTAGTTGCCGGCGCCGTACGAGCCGCCGATCACCACCGTCAGCTTGGGTACCCGGGTGCAGGCCACCGCGGTGACCATCTTCGCCCCGTGCTTGGCGATGCCGCCGGCCTCGTACTGGCGGCCGACCATGAACCCGGTGATGTTCTGCAGGAACAGCAGCGGGATACCGCGCTGGTCGCACAGCTCGATGAAGTGCGCGCCCTTGAGCGCGGACTCGGCGAACAGCACGCCGTTGTTGGCGACGATGCCCACCGGGTGCCCGTGGATCTTGGCGAACCCGGTGACCAGGGTGTTCCCGTACTCGGCCTTGAACTCGGCGAAGCGGCTGCCGTCGACCAGCCGGGCGATCACCTCGCGGACGTCGTACGGCGTGCGCGGGTCCACCGGCACCGCGCCGTACAGCCCGGCGGGGTCGACGGCCGGCGGCTCCACCGGCGCCAGCGGCCAGGGCCGGGGCGCGCGAGGCCCGAGCCCGGCGACGATGGTGCGGACGATCGACAGCGCGTGCGCGTCGTCCTCGGCCAGGTGGTCGGTCACCCCGGAGGTGCGGGAGTGGAGGTCGCCGCCGCCGAGCTCCTCGGCCGTCACCACTTCACCGGTCGCCGCCTTCACCAGCGGCGGGCCGCCCAGGAAGATGGTGCCCTGGTTGCGGACGATCACGGCCTGGTCGCTCATGGCCGGGACGTACGCTCCGCCCGCCGTGCAGGAGCCGAGCACCGCGGCGATCTGCGGGATGCCGGCGGCCGACAGCCGGGCCTGGTTGTAGAAGATCCGGCCGAAGTGGTCGCGGTCCGGGAAGACCTCGTCCTGCATCGGCAGGAACGCGCCGCCCGAGTCGACCAGGTAGATGCACGGCAGCCGGTTCTCCAGGGCCACCTCCTGTGCGCGCAGGTGCTTCTTGACCGTCATCGGGTAGTAGGTGCCGCCCTTGACGGTGGCGTCGTTGGCCACCACCACGACCTCGCGGCCGGCCACCCGGCCGATCCCGGCGATCACGCCGGCGGCGGGCGCCGCGCCGTCGTACAGGCCGTCGGCTGCCAGCGGGCAGAGCTCGAGGAAGGGGGAGCCCGGGTCGAGCAGGGTGTCCACGCGCTCGCGCGGGAGCAGCTTGCCGCGGGAGGTGTGCCGGGCCCGCGCCTTGGCACCGCCGCCGAGTGCGGCGGCCGAGAGCTTCGCCCGGAGTTCGGCGACCAGGGCCCGGTGCGCGTCGACATTGGCCTGGTAGGCCGCGGACCCCGGGTCCGCCGCGCTCTCCAGCCGGGGCGCGGGCGCGGCGGCGGCAGCGCTGCCGCGGCCCGAGCCGCCCGCGCCCACCGGGTCGGCCGCGCCGTCGACGCCGTCGAGACCGGCGAGGCCGAGACCGGCACCGGCCGCCGCGATGGCGTTGGCGCCGACCGCCGCACCGGTCGTCGATCCAAAGGTTGAGAGGACCATCCCAAGAGCTCCCTTGCCCTCGGAGCCGAAGAGGCGGGCGGACGGAGGTGCCCGCGCCCCCATGTTAATGACCGTTAACTCCTGCCGTCAGGTTAACCGGCGATAACCCGGCTGTCTACGATGGGCGGCATGTCGAACGCCCCAGCCGCCTCCGGGCTCACCCGTCGCGATCAGATCCGCAAGGAGGCCGCCCGGCTGTTCGCGGCCCGCGGCTTCCTCGGGGTCGGGGTCGACGAGATCGGCAAAGCCGTGGGCATCAGCGGCCCCGGCCTCTACCGCCACTTCGCGGGCAAGGACGCCATGCTCGCCGACCTGCTGGTCGGGATCAGCGAGCGGCTGCTGGACGAGGGCCGCCGCCGCGCCGCCCAGGCCGACGGCCCCGTGGCCGTACTGGACGCCCTGATCCGCGGCCACGTCGACTTCGCGCTCGACGACCCGGATCTGATCACGCTGCACGACCGCGAACTGCTGCACCTCAAGGAGGACGACCGGCGGCGGGTGCGCCGGCTGCAGCGCAAGTACGTGGAGCTCTGGGTCGAGATCGTCCGGGAGGCTTACCCGAGCCTCGCCGACCCCGAGGCCGAGCCACTGGCCAGGGCCGCCGTGCACGCGGTCTTCGGGCTGCTGAACTCCACCCCGCACAGCGCCGGGTCCAGCCAGGCCCAGCCCGACCGTTCGGCCCTGCCGCGGGACGGCATGGCGACCCTGCTGCGCGGCCTGGCCCAGGGGGCGTTCGCGGCAGCCGCCGACGCGGCCGCCGGGAGCCCGGCCGCAGCCTGAGTCCGCAACCGCCCAGCCCGCGCCTGCCCAGCACGCACCCGCCAGCACGCACGCGCCCGGCACGCACCTGCCCGGCACGCGCCCGGCTCACGCTCCGCGCGCCCCGGCCGGCCCTCGGGCGCCCCTACGCGTCCACGCCCCCGGGCCCGGCTGCCCGCGGTCGGCAGATCTAGGACCAAGGGGGGATCCGTCCGGGGCCGCCCGTCCGGTGCGGCACGGCGGCCGGGCGGGGCATGGTGGGAGGGCGGGAAGGAACCGCGGCCATCGGTCGTTGAGCCTGCCGTCCGTTCATCTCGTTCGAGCGCGATGGACGCCCCACCTGCGAATGGTTAGCATCCCTAAATATGCCTGAGAATCAAGGTTCCACCGCGGAGATATCCCGGCGAAACGGCAGGACCAGCGAGAACACCGGCAGCAGCCGCCACGGGCACGCAGCCGCCGGGCGGCCGAAGCCGTCCACCGGGCAGCCGAAGCCCTCCGGTGGGACCTCGACCTCGACCCCCGCCCCGGCCCCGGCCGCCCCGATCCCGACCGCGTCGGCCCCCCGGTCCGGCGCGGGGTGGCTGCGACGGCTGTCCGGCTACTGCTGGCACTACCGCCGCAACGTCCTGCTGGCCTTCGGCGCCTCGCTCCTCGGCATGGCGGTGACCGCGGTCGTCCCGCTGGTCACCAAGCTGATCATCGACGACGTGATCACCGCGCACACCCGGCCGCTCGCCCCCTGGGCGATCGTGCTGGTGCTGGCCGCGCTGCTGGTGTTCGTCTCGACCCAGGTGCGCCGCTACTACGGCGGCCAGCTCGCGCTGGACGTCCAGCACGAGATGCGGGCCGACCTGTTCCGCTCCCTCACCCGTCTGGACGGTGCCCGGCAGGACAGGCTCGACACCGGCCAGGTGGTCGGCCGGGCCACCTCCGACCTCCAACTGGTCAACGGGCTGCTGTCGATGCTCCCGATGATGACCGGCTACCTGCTGATGTTCGGGATGTCCCTCGGCGTGATGCTGTGGCTCTCGCCACCGCTGACCCTGATCGCCCTGGTGATGGGCCCCCTGCTGTGGTGGCTCAGCACCCTGAGCCGCAAACGCCTGTTCCCGGCGACCTGGGCCGCGCAGCAGGAGGCCGCCGCGGTCGCCGGTGTGGTCGACGCGGCCGTCGGCGGCGTCCGGGTGGTCAAGGGCTTCGGCCAGGAGGCCCAGGAGCGCACCAAGCTGGAACGGGTGTCCCGCGACCTGTACGCGGCCCGGCTCCGTTCGATCCGGCTGAACAGCCGCTACACCCCGGCCATGCAGGCCGTCCCGGCGCTCGCGCAGGTCGCGGTGCTCGCGCTGGGCGGCTGGCTCGCGGTCCGCGGGAACGTCTCGCTCGGCACCTTCGTCGCCTTCTCGACCTACGTCGCCCAGCTGACCGGCCCGGTACGGATGCTGGCCATGGTGATCACCGTCGGCCAGCAGGCCAGGGCCGGTGTCGAGCGGGTGATGCAGCTGGTCGACCAGCAGCCGAAGATCAAGGAACGCCCGGACGCCCACGCGCTCGACCCCACGACGGCCGCGCCCGGCACCCCCGCCCTCGAACTGGTCGGCGTCGACTTCCACTACGACCACGAGCACGACGAGTCCGACGAGTCCGACGAGTCCGACGAGCGTGACGAGTCCGACGAGCGTGACGAGCGCGAGAAGCACGATGAGAACGGGCCCGAAGCGCCCGAGCCCGTCCTGCACCGTCTCGACCTGAGCGTCGCCCCCGGTGAGACCGTCGCCCTGGTCGGCGCCTCCGGTTCGGGCAAGTCCACCGTGGCGCAGCTGGTCCCGCGCTTCTACGACCCGGTTGCCGGTGAGATCCGGCTCTTCGGACACGACCTGCGCGAGCTGACCCTCGACTCGGTCCGCTCGACCGTCGGCATCGTGCCGGAGGACAGCTTCCTGTTCTCCGACACCGTCCGGACCAACATCTCCTACGGCCACCCCGAGGCCACCGAGGAGCAGATCACGGCGGCCGCCCGGGCCGCGCAGGCGGACGGCTTCATCCGCGAACTGCCCGACGGGTACGACACCAAGGTCGGCGAGCAGGGTCTGACCCTCTCCGGTGGCCAGCGGCAGCGGATCGCGCTCGCCCGCGCGATCCTCAGCGACCCGCGGATCCTGCTGCTCGACGACGCGACCTCGGCCGTTGACCCGCGGGTGGAGGCGGAGATCCACGAGGCGCTGCGCAGCGTGATGGAGGGCCGTACCACCCTGCTGATCGCGCACCGGCGCTCCACTCTCCAGCTCGCCGACCGGATCGCGGTGCTCGACCGCGGTCGCCTGGTCGACCTCGGGACCCACAACGAGTTGGAAGAGCGATGTCCGCTGTACCGGGCGCTCATCACCGACCCGGACGCGCTCGCCGAGCCGGAACCTCCACTCGACGCCGACGCCGACGCCGACCCCGCAGGGCCCTCCGACCCCGCAGCCCCCGCCGACCGGATCGACCCCCCGGCCACCACCGCAACCACCACAGCCACCGCGGCCACCACCCCGGCCGCGGCCGACGGCTCCGCCGCCCGGCCCCCGCGCGGTCCGGCCGGCGCCACCCCCGACCTGCTCGCCAAGGTCGCCGCCCTTCCCCCGGCCACCGACACACCGGAGATCCCGGTCGCCGCCGCCGAGGCCGGCGACCCGGACTTCAGCCTCCGCCGGCTGCTCGCCCCGTTCCGGCGTCCGCTGGCGCTGGCGCTGCTGCTGGTCGCGCTGGACACGGCGGCCGGTCTGGCCATCCCGATCCTGATCCGGCACGGCATCGACGACGGCGTGACCAAGGCCGCGATGTCCGGGGTGGCGGTCGCCGCGCTCGCCGCACTGGTGATCGTGCTGCTCGACTGGCTGGTGCAGACCACCGAGACCAGGATCAGCGGCCGGACGGGTGAGCGGGTGCTGTACACCCTGCGGCTCAAGATCTTCGCCCACCTCAACCGGCTCGGGCTGGACTACTACGAGCGCGAGCTGACCGGCCGGATCATGACCCGGATGACCACCGACGTCGACTCGATCTCGACCTTCCTGCAGACCGGCGTGGTCACCGCGGTGGTCAGCCTGCTGACCTTCTTCGGCATCTTCGTCGCGCTGCTGGTCATCGACGCCGGGCTGGCCCTGGTGGTGTTCGCCGTACTGCCCCTCCTGGTGGTGGCCACCCTGGTGTTCCGCAAGAAGTCGGCGGCGCAGTACCAGATCTCGCGTGACCTGATCAGCACCGTCAACGCCGACCTCCAGGAGAACGTCGCCGGGATGCGGATCGTCCAGGCGTTCCGCCGCCAGGACATCAACACCGACCGGTTCGTCGCCAACGGACTCGCCTACCGGGACGCCCGGGCCCGGGCCCAGCTCTACATCTCGCTGTACTTCCCGTTCGTGCAGTTCCTGTCCAGCGTCGCCGCCGCCCTGGTGCTGATCGTCGGCGCCTCCCGGGTGGAGTCGGGCACCCTGACCATCGGCGCACTGGTCGCCTACCTGCTCTACATCGACCTCTTCTTCGCACCGGTCAACCAGCTCTCCCAGGTCTTCGACGGCTACCAGCAGGCCGCCGTCGGCCTCGGCCGGATCCGCGATCTGCTGCTCACCCCGACCAGCACCCCGCAGGCCGAACGGCCCGTTCCGGTGGCGGACCTGCGCGGCGAGATCGAGTTCGCCGGCGTCGGCTTCGCGTACAACGGCGGCGGCGAGGGCAACCCGCAGGTGCTCACCGGCATCGACCTGAAGATCCCGGCCGGGCAGACCGTGGCCCTGGTCGGCGAGACCGGCGCGGGCAAGTCGACCCTGGTCAAGCTGGTCGCGCGGTTCTACGACGCGACGGTCGGCACCGTCCGGATCGACGGCCGCGACGTCACCTCGTACGACCTGGAGCAGTACCGGCACCGCCTGGGCGTCGTCCCGCAGGAGGCGTACCTGTTCGCGGGCACCGTGCGGGAGGCCATCGCGTACGGCCGGCCCGAGGCCACCGACGCCGAGATCGAGGCGGCCGCACGGGCGGTCGGCGCGCACGAGATGATCATGCGGCTGGCCGACGGCTACGGATACCCGGTCGCCGCCCGCGGCCGCAACCTCTCGGCCGGACAGCGCCAGCTCATCGCGCTGGCCCGGGCCGAACTGGTCGACCCTGACCTGCTGCTGCTCGACGAGGCGACGGCAGCACTGGACCTGGCCAGCGAGGCCGCCGTCAACCGGGCCGCCGAGCGGCTCAGCGGCGGACGCACCACCCTGGTCATCGCCCACCGGCTCAGCACCGCCGAACGCGCCGACCGCGTGGTGGTGCTGGACCACGGCCGGGTGGTGGAGGACGGCACCCACAGCGAACTGCTCGCCCTCGGCGGCACCTACACCCGCCTGTGGGAGGCCTTCATCGCGGACGGCCACCCGGCGCCCGTCGCAAGCTGACCGGCTGTCCCGGCCGACCGCCCCGCCACGGCGGTCGGCCGACGACCCCGGCCGACGCCCCCCCGGCTGACGACCCCGGCTGACGACCCAAGCCCGGGCCCGGAGAGAGTCGCGGCCGGCCGCGGGTCGGGCGCGGGTCAGGCGGCGATCAGCGAGGTCAGCAGCGACCCCGGGCGCATCCCCTTCGGCAGGTCGCTGACCTGGCCGTCGCCCACCTCGACCACCCGCCACCCGCCGCCGTCCGCGCGCTGCGCCAGGTCGGTGGTGATGAAACGGCAGCCGAGCCGGCGCACCAGCGGCCGGACCTCGGACAGGTCCGGGTCAGGCTCGAGCTCGGGAACGTCCGGGTGCGGCCCGACCAGCACCGGTTCGCCGTCCACCCACCAGACCCGGGCCTCCTGGGTGCGGCCCGCCTCGTCGCGCGCGAACTCCTCGTACCGCCGCAGCACCACCCCGCCCGCCAGGAACTCGCCCTGCAGCTCGACGAAGCGCCCGACCACCCGGGCGAGCCCGTCCAGGTCGGCGAGGTCCGGGACGTAACAGGCCTCGTCCCACTCGTGCTTGCGGGACTTCACGTAGTCCTTCACCACCGCCGGACCCCGTCCGCCCAGCAGCTCGGCCGCCGCCGCGAGTGCCCGGCTGTCCGGCGCGTCGCCCGGGATCCAGGTGCTCACCGGCGTCACACCGTCGAACACCTCGTACCAGCCAGGGAGTTGGTGCGCATCCGCATAGCCGGCCGGGGTGGTCAGCAGACTGCAGTCCCGGGCGGCGAGCGCCTCGCCGAGCGCCGCGTACGCCGCGACCGGCATCATCCACCCCCGGTACCAGAGCGCCCCCTGCCCGGGCGGGACCCGCCGGACGGCCTGCTCGGCGTTGCCCGCGAGCAGCGCGTCATGGTCGACCAGCACGCTCTCGCCGCCCAACTCCCTTACCTGCTGCGCCTCCCAGATGTAGTGCGGGTCGGGTCGGCGCGGCGCGAGAGGGTCCGCCGGGAAGAGGATCGAGGGTGCCTGCATGGGGATCAGGGTACGGCGGAACCACCCTGCTGACCGGGCGGTTCCGGTCCGGCGGGACCCACGCCACAGCCATCGAAACCGGTCGACACGCCCCGGCGGCGGCTGTCAGGGTGGCCCGATGCGCATTCCGCGGCTACGGCCGAACCCGTCGGTCCCGCGCCGGCCCCGGCAGGCGGCCCGGACGGCCGTGCTCGACCCGCAGGGCTGGGTCTTCCTGCTGCGCTCCGACAACAGCGAGGTCGGCGTGCACTGGAACATGCCGGGCGGCGGCCTGGAGAAGGACGAGTCCCCGGAGGACGGGGCCCGCCGCGAACTCCACGAGGAGACCGGCTGGACCGACCTGGCACCCGGCCCGCTGCTGTGCACCTGGGAGCACGACTTCACCTGGCACGGCATCCCCGTCCGCCAGCACGAGCACATCTACCTCGGCCGGGGCCCGCGCAGGCAGCCCGTCGGCGACCTGAGCACCGTCCACCGGACCGACGGGATCCTCGACTGGCGCTGGTGGAGCCCCGCCGAGCTGGCCCGCGCCGACGCCGGACCGTTCTGGCCGCCGAACCTGCCGGCGCTGCTGGACACCGTCCGCCCGGACTGGTCGAACGGCATCGCGCCGACCGAACCGGTCCACCTCGGGTACGTCCCGAACGTCCCGAACCAGCCGAACGGGTCGACGCGACGGCGCTGACACCGAGGCCGCGGCCCCTCCGCGACCGGGCGGCGGGCGGCCGGGCAGCCGGTCTCAGAAGTTCCGGGGACGGCGGTTCTCGGCCTTCCAGCCGTGCAGGTCGAGCTCCCGGTCGTGCAGCGCGTCGGGATTGATCAGCACCGACAGCCGCACCCCCGCCAACTGCTCGAACACGAGCCCGGTCGCGGCCAGCAGCAACTCGGTCGGCACCGACACCACGATCGCGGCCCGCCACGAGGGCAGCACCACCAGGCTGGTACCGCGGCCCGCCCGCACCAGGGTGGCGGCCACCCGCAGCGGCGGCCGGCCGCTCGACTGGGCCGCCACCTCCAGATGGGCGGGGGAGGCGCCGATCAGCACCCCCAGCGGTGCGCCCGCCTTCACCGCGGCCGTCGTGTCGGCGGTCCCGTCAGCCGTTCCGTCAGCTGTTCCGTCGGCCGTTCCGTCCGTGACCGGCGACCCCACCGACGCTCCGGCCGGGCCGTACTCCGTCACCGGCCCGGCCGCCCGTGCACCGTTCTCCGGGGACCCCGGCTGCGGATGGATCCGGCTCAGCCGGCGTGACGGCGTCGGCCGCCGCAGCCGCCGCAACTGCCCGCCGACGGCCTCCGCACCCACCCGCGCGCCCGTTCCAGATCCGTACTCCGCCGTCGGCCCGGCCGAGCCCTGCCCCGCCGCAGATTCCGCGCCCGGCCGCCCACCCCGGTCCGCCGTCGAGCGGTGGTCCGGCGGCGGGAGTTCCCGGGACAGGTCCACCCCGGCGGCCTCCAGCAGCCGCCGCACCTCCGCCTCCGGCTGGTGGCAGGCGGCCGCCAACTCCTCGACCTCCGCACCTCGTTCGTAGGCCGTCCGGAGCCGGGCACCGAGCGCGCCGAGCAGCTTGGCGGCGGTCCGCGCCTCCACCTCGGCGCTGCCGGCCGGCAGGGCGTCACCGGCCTGCCAGAGTTCCGGCCGGTCGCGTACCGGTCCGTCAGCTGACGGCCGGTCGGGCCGGGCGGGTTCGGACGTGGACCTGGTCCGGTCGAGCGTGGTCATCGGTTACGGGCCCTCCGTGTGCGGGACACCGACGATCCTGCCCCACAAGCCGTGACGGGCCAAGGGCGCCCCGGCCCCAGGCCACACCGCCGGCAGAAAACCCCCGCCGCCGCGGGCGGCCCCCGGCGTAGCATCGGCGGCATGAAGCCCCCGCACCTCGCTTCCCGACTGAGCTGGTGGCCGTCCTAGGACGGCCATCCCTTCAGCACGACCAGGGCCGTCCGCTCGGACGGCCCTGTCGCATCTCCGGACGGACAGGTCCCCGACCGCCGCGGACGGCCGCACCCGCCCCGCGCCCGCGCCCGTCACCGGAGGTCCACCCCCGTGCACACCATCGAATCCGTCCGCCGCAGCCCGCACGCCCACCGCGTCCTCACCGGCGACCGTCCCACCGGCCCGCTCCACCTCGGGCACTACTTCGGCACCCTCCGCAACCGCGTCCGCCTCCAGGACGCCGGCGTCGAACTCTTCCTGGTGATCGCCGACTACCAGGTCCTCACCGACCGGGACGTCGCCGACCGCCCGGCCGAGCACGCCGAGAACCTGGTGCTCGACTACCTGGCGGCCGGGGTCGACCCCCAGCGGGCCACGGTCTTCACCCACAGCTCCGTCCCCGCGCTCAACCAACTGCTGCTGCCCTTCCTCAGCCTGGTCAGCGTCGCCGAACTCGGCCGCAACCCGACCGTCAAGGACGAGATCGCGCACTCCCGGCAGTCCGCCGTCAGCGGCCTGATGTTCACCTACCCGGTCCACCAGGCCGCCGACATCCTGTTCTGCAAGGCCGACCTGGTCCCCGTGGGCCAGGATCAGCTCCCGCACCTGGAGACCACCCGCACCATCGCCAGGCGCTTCAACGACCGCTACCGGACCGGCCTGTTCCCCGAACCCGAGGCACTGCTCTCCACCGCCCCCCTGCTCCCGGGCACCGACGGCGGCAAGATGAGCAAGAGCCGCGGCAACGCCATCGCGCTCGGCGCCACCGAGGACGAGACGGCCCGGCTGATCCGCGGCGCCACCACCGACGCCGACCGGCACATCGGCTACGACCCCCGCAACCGGCCGGGAGTCGCCGGCCTGCTCCAACTCGCTGCGCTCTGCCAGGACCGCGACCCGCACGACGTGGCCGCGGAGATCGGATCCGGCGGCGCCGCCCGGCTCAAGGCCACCGTCACCGAGGCGGTCAACGAGCACCTGCGCCCGCTGCGCCGCCGACGGGCCGAACTCGCCACCGACCGGGGCCACCTGAGGGCCGTCCTGGCCGCCGGCGGCGAACGGGCCAACGCCGTCGCGGATGCCACCCTCGACGAGGTCCGGGCCGCCATGGGATCGCTCTGACGCACCCGGGACGGCCGGGTCCGAGGCGGCCGTGGAGTCCGTGGAAGCGGTGGAGGCCGTGGGGACCCGCCGCGAATTCCGGCCCGCCGACGGGGGATAACGTCATCGGCAGTGCACCGACGACCGGAAGGACCCGTCGATGGTTCAGCTACCGTCCCCGCCGGCCGACCGCGGCCCCCGCCCGCGCCACCTGGTCCCCGGCGACCAGGTGGCGCTGGTCGCGCCCAGCGGCCCGGTCGACCCCGCCCGGCTGGCACTCGGCACCCGGATCCTCCGCTCCTGGGGTCTGCAGCCGCGCCCCGCCCCGCACCTCGCCGACCGTCACCCCGTGCTCGGCCACCTCGCCGGCACCGACGCCGACCGCGCCGCCGACTTCCAGCAGGCCTGGCTCGACCCAGGAACGGCGGCCGTCCTCTGCGCCCGCGGCGGCTACGGCACCCAGCGCATGGTCGAGCTGGTCGACTGGGACGCGCTGCGCGCCGCACCCCCCAAGATCCTGGTCGGCTTCAGCGACGCCACCGTCCTCCACGAGGCGGTCGCCCGGCACCTGGGCATCCCCACCCTCTACGGACCCATGCCCGGCGCCGTCTCCTTCTCCGCCGACCCCCCGACCGCCGAACACCTGCGCCGCACCCTGTTCGAGCCCGCCAGCACGACGGTGCTGACCTCCCGCACCGCCGCCACCCTCGTCCCCGGCCGGGCCCACGGCACCACCGCGGGTGGATGCGCCGCCGTGCTCGCCGCCGAACGGGGCACCCGCACCGCCCGCCCGTCCTTCGCCGGCACCGTCCTGCTGCTGGAGGACGTCAACGAACAGCCTTACCAGCTCGACCGCATCCTGACCCAGCTGCTGCGGTCCGGGGCGCTGGACGGTGTGGCCGGCATCGCGCTCGGCTCCTGGGCGGGCTGCGGCCCCGCCGACCGGGTGCGCGCGGTCATGCAGGACCGCCTCGCGCCCCTGGGCGTCCCGGTCCTGTGGGAACTGGGCTTCGGCCACAGCCCGTCCACCCTGACCGTCCCACTGGGCGTCACCGTCACCCTCGACGCGGACGCCGGCACCCTGACCCTGGACGAGCCGGCCCTGGCCGCTCCCACCTCCACCTCCGTTCCCGTCTCCGTTCCCGTCTCCGTTCCCGTCTCCGTTCCCGTCTCCGCTCCCGCGCCCGTCCGTCCGGACGGCGCACCGCCGACGACCGGGTGAGGGCAGGGTGAGGACCGGCCGGAGCCGGTACGGAGATGGGTAGGGTGCGGCCATGCATGAGAAAGCCGGCCAGGACGGCGGAGCGGCCACCACCCCCACCGACCCGGCGGACCCTGCGGACCCGCCCGCCGCCGCACTGGAACGGGCACGGCGCCTGCTGCACGGGAGGGCCGGCCGCACGGGCCGGATCATCCTGGGTCTGGCCGGCCCGCCCGCCGCGGGCAAGTCCACCCTGGCCCGCTACCTCGTCGACGAGGTCAACCGCCTGGAGGGCACGGACACCGCGGCCTACCTCCCGCTCGACGGCTTCCACCTCTCGAACGCCCAGCTCGACCGCCTCGGCCTGCGGACCCGCAAGGGCGCCCCCGAGACCTTCGACGCCTGGGGGTACGCCGCCCTGGTGACCCGTGCGGCCACCGAACGATTCCGGGACATCTACGTCCCCGACTTCGACCGTGACCTCGACGAGCCGATCGCCGCCCGCCACGTCATCCGGCCGCACACCCGTCTGGTGGTCACCGAGGGCAACTACCTCGCCGTGCCGGCCGCCCCTTGGCCGGCGGTCCGGCACCTCCTTCGCGAGCTCTGGTGGGTCGAGGCCCACGACACCGTCCGTACCGAACGCCTGCTCCGCCGCCACCGGAGCACCGGCGAGACCCACGAGAGCGCCGAGCAACGGATCGCCGCCAACGACCACCCCAACGGCGAGTACGTCAGGGCGGGCGCTGCGGGGTGCGACTGGGCCGTCCCAAGTGGGCATTTGCCTTCGGCCACGGACGGGCGTACTGTTCTCTAGTCGCTCGGCTGGGAGCACCGGACACGTGTCTACGCGGACGGTCCCGGAGTGGCCAATCCCTTGAAACACCACTTCCCATTCGGCTGGGCGCGTCTTGTCGTGCTCCAGTGCGAATTGGCGTGCGCGCTTTTATGGATTGCAGCCGGATTCGCTTTTCGGAGCGTGGATCGGCTAAGGTTTGAAACGTCGGACAGGCCGTCAGGCCGGACCGGCGGAAGGCAAGTCGGAGAATGAAGCCCCGGAAACGGAGCGGAAAACATCTGATAAGCTCGGAACACGAAAGAACGAAGCGCCCGGAGGGCCCGCTGGAAGGCGGTCCGAAGGAAGCGTCCGTTCCTTGAGAACTCAACAGCGTGCCAAAAGTCAACGCCAGATATGTTGACATCCCCGGCCGGTCCGTTCGGATCGGTTGGAGATTCCTTTAGTAACAAAACACTAGCGAGGACGCAGTGCGCGGGGCCGCCCTATTCCGGTGGTTGCCGTGCCGCTCAACGCGGGTGGAAGCTCGATTACGAGCAGACATTCACGGAGAGTTTGATCCTGGCTCAGGACGAACGCTGGCGGCGTGCTTAACACATGCAAGTCGAACGGTGAAGCCCTTCGGGGTGGATCAGTGGCGAACGGGTGAGTAACACGTGGGAA
>NZ_JBXQQB010000037.1:0-30680 GCF_057220535.1 Kitasatospora sp. NEAU-CNBT7
GCCTTGAGGCCGAACGTGGCCCAGGACCAGCCCCAGTTCGCGGCGTCCTGGACCAGGTCCTTGACGCCGCCCGAGGTGCCGCCGAACTCCAGCCAGCCGCCCGGGCAGCTGCCGCTCCAGCCCTTGGCCGCGCTCATGGTCTGCAGCTTGCGGGCCCAGAAGCCCGAGGCGTTCTGCGCGTTCCAGTTCGTGCCCGAGGACACCCAGCCGGTGTTCCACAGCTCGATGTTGCTCGGCGAGCACGACCAGGAGTGGCTCTCGTACGTCCCGAACTCCGCGCTCAGGATCTGCTTGCCGATGAACGCACTCGTCGGGATCTGGAAGAACGCCCGCTTCACGTCCGACGGTGCGCAGCGGCTGGTGTCGCCGCAGTAGCCGACGCCCCAGTCGTGGACGTAGGTGCTGTTGTAGGTGAAGTGCCAGTACGCCTGCGAGGAGTAGTAGCGTGAGACGCCGGCCCAGTCGGCGGCGTTGGGCGTGTTCCAGGCCGGGTCGATCATCACGGGGAAGACTGTCGCGGGGTCGTCCAGCATGGCCTGGTCCGGGGTGAGGACCAGGTTGTCCTGGGCGGCGGGCAGGTCGACCTTGATCCGGGCGACCTTGGCGCCGTCGGCGGGGACCAGGCCGTCCAGCGGGGCGGCGGGTGCCGCGGCGGGCGGTGCGAGCAGCGCCCGAGCGCCGGCCCTGGGCGCCGTCCGCGCGGTCGGCGAGGTGAGGGCGCTGGCCCCCGCGGCGGCGACGGCGGGGCGCGAGGAGTCCCACATGACCGGGGTCGGTGCCTCGAAGACCGTGCCGCCGGCGTTCTTGTCGACCGCGGTCAGCGAACCGTCCGGGGCCTGCTTCACCGTCAGGCCGTCGCCCTTGAGGCCCAGCCGCAACTGGTCGAGCTCCGGGTTCTTCGCCGCCGCCGCGGTGTGCACCACGAGGATCTGGCTGAAGCCGGTGCGCGTCGCGGTCAGCTTCAGGTCCACGTCCGGCAGGATCGAGCGGTACTCCGCGGTGCTGCCGTCCACCACCGGCTTCGGCAGCGCGTGGGGCCAGCCGAGCGTCAGCTCCCTGCCCTGCGAGGCCATCCGCACCAGCGGCTGCGCGCCCCCGCCGCCGGAGAACACCACGTCCGCCGTCGCCGCCTTCGGCGCCACCGAACCATCCGCCCGCACCGTCAGCGCCGGGTCGATGTCCACCCAGCCACCCGCCTTGCGCACCCGGTGCGGCTGCACGTACGTCGTCGCCACCAGCCTGCCGTCCGGCTGCGCGACCACGTCAACGGTCTCGGTGCGCTTCGACGCCACCTCCACCGGCTTCCCGGTCCGCTTCGCCTCGGCCACCGCCGCGACCTCGGCCGCGTCGGTCGCGGTCACGCCCGCGCCCGCCTTCGCCGGATCGGCCGACGCCCCGTCAGCGGCGTACGCGCCGACCGGAAGCAGGCCGGAGCCGACCAGTGCTCCGGCGGCCACGGTCGCGGCCATCCACGTCCGCGTCGCCCGTCTCCACTCTCTTCTTGCCACGCCTACTCATCCCCGAATTCTTAAGATCTTCTAAGGCGAAGCAGATCTTCGTGAACCATCGAACCGGGTGTCAACAAAACTGCGAGGTCAAGGGGGTGGAGCTGCCGAGTTCCGGGTGGAGCAAGCGCGACCATGTCTGCCAAATCTGGACAATGTGCAGGTAAAGTGTGTGCTAAGTCACACGGGTTGGTGACATGGCGTCGGAATCCCCCGTAATGCCGCGCCCCGGCGGCCGCGCGCAGTCCGCACCAGAGCGTCGCGGACGAGTCCGAGCGGCGCCGATCCGACGCGGCTCCCGGCGCTCCGGCGCAGTTGACGGCCCGACAGGGACGGTCGCCGGGGCGCCCGGGCGGGCCCGCGCGTCGCTGCACAGTGCCGGGCCGAGTGTGACAAGGGCCCGCGGTCGGGCGACAATCCAGGGCATGGATGACGCATTCACCCTGATCCGGCAGGCCGTCGACCTCCTGGCCGAGGACGCCGTGGCCGAGAACGGCCGGACGGTCGCAGACGTCCGGGGGGAGATCCGGCTCCAGGAATGGGAGATGGCACTCGATGTGTTCATCGAGATCGCGGATGTCCGTCCGGTACCCGTCGCCTTCTGGGAGAAGCTCGCCGAAGCCGCTCGGCAGATGATGCTGGAGCGCAGCCGGCGCTGGTGCGAATGGCGGGCCCGGGAGGTCGAGCACGGCACGATCCGGGCGACCCTGACCCTGCTGGGGGCGGACGAGGCCGGACGCCAGGGCCCGTTCGCGGGGGACGGCCGGCTCAGGCCCCTGTGGGACATCGGCCACCGCACCGCGGCCGGGCAGCAGGACCTGGACGTCGCCCGGCTCTGGGTGGAGTTCACGCCGCAGCTCGGCCCGGGAGGAACCGCGGACGTCCGCCTGGCCCCCCTGCGGCCCGGGCGGTGGCGGCATCTGGAACCCGGTGATGTGATCACCATGCACGAGGCCCGGACCGCCACCGGCATCGCCGAGATCATCGAGGTCCTGCCCCCTCGCACCCGAGGGGCCGCCGGCCGCCCGACGGACGAACCGTCCCGCCGGGCCGGCGAACCGGCCGCCCGGGGCATGCGGGGGCGGGTGGGTCAGGAGAGCCAGTCCGCGTAGTGGGTGGGGGCGAGGCGGGCGTCCTTGTCGGTGAGGACGTCGCCCTTGACGACGGCGAACATGCCGGCGGTGGGGTCGGTGACGACGGTACGGTGGTCGCCCTTGCGGGACAGGGTGATCCGGCCCAGCTCGTCCAGCGGGAAGATCTCGGGCCCGGCGATGTTGCGGATACCGCCCAGGGGGGCGCCCACAGCGACGTCCGCCACCGCGGCCGCCACGTCCTTGGAGGCGATCGGCTGGATCGGCGTGGCGGGCAGCCGGACGGTGTCGGCGTCGGAGGTCCAGGACAGCACGGCCGCGATGAACTCCATGAACTGGGTCGCCCGCACGATCGAGTACGGGACCGGCCCGGCCGCGAGGATGCTCTCCTGGAGCACCTTCGCACGGTAGTAGTCCAGCTCCGGGACCTGGTCCGCGCCGACGATCGACAGGATGACGAAGTGGCCGACCCCGCCCTTGCGGGCCGCGGCCACCAGCAGGTCCATCGAGGTCTGGAAGAAGGCCGGGGAGGCCTCGTCGAAGGTCGGGGAATTCGTCAGGTTCACCACCACGTCCGCACCCGCCACCGCCTCGTCCAGCCCCCGGCCGCTGATGACGTCGACCCCGGTGGACTGCGAGTGCGGCACCGCCTCGTGCCCGGCGGCGTTCAGGTTCCTGACGACCTGTGACCCGATCAGCCCGGTACCGCCGATGACTGCGATCTTCATGACGTGCCTCTCGTCGGGAGTATGTCCCGCAATATGGCATATGGCGCCTGGGTGCAGCGGTGGGCGCGCCACGCACCCGGACCGAACGGGCCGTCCGCCCCGGGCGGGGCGGTGGCGCCGGAGCGCGCCCGGTCCCGGAGCCGCCCGGCGCGCCGTGCGCCGTGCGGTTCCGGGACCGGGGTCCGCCGACCGTCCGCCCCGGCCTATCCGGTGGTCGCCGCCGACCGGGCCTGGACGTCCTGGAGCGCCGCCACCAGGGAGTTCACGTCCTCGACGGTGTTGTACAGGGCCAGCGAGGCCCGGACCGCCGCCTGCAGCCCGAACGCGGCCAGCGCCGGCTGGGCGCAGTGGTGACCGGCGCGCACGGCGATGCCCTGCTGGTCGAGGGCGCCCGCGAGGGCCATCGGGTCCGCCCCGGCGAGCAGGAAGGTCAGCACGCCGATCTTCCCCGGGGCGTTGCCGATCAGCCGCAGACCGGGGACACCGGCCAGCGCCGCCATCGCGTACGCGGTGAGCTGCTCCTCGTAGGCGGTGGCCGCCTCGCGGTCCAGCGCCGCGAGGTACTGCAGGGCGGCCCGCAGCCCGGCCACCCCGGCGATGTGGCCGGTGCCGGCCTCGAGCCGGTGCGGGACCGGGGCGTACGTGGTCTCCTCGAACCCGACCGAGTCGATCATGTTCCCGCCGCCCTGCCACGGCGGCATGGCCTCCAGCAGCTCGCGCTTGCCGAACAGCACGCCGATGCCGGTCGGGGCGAAGATCTTGTGCCCCGAGAAGGCGTAGAAGTCGGCGTCCAGCGCGGTGACGTCGACCGGGAAGTGGCTCACCGCCTGCGCGCCGTCCACCAGGACCTTCGCGCCGTACCGGTGGGCGAGCGCGGTCATCTCGGCCACCGGCGGGACGGTGCCCAGCACGTTGGAGGCGTGCGTGAGCGCGACCATCCTGGTCCGGGAGCCGAGCAGGTCCCGGTAGGCGTCCTGGTCCAGCTGCCCGTCGGGGAGCAGCGGGATCGGGCGGATCCGCGCCCGGCGCTCGGCGGCGATCAGCTGCCAGGGCACCAGGTTGGAGTGGTGTTCGGCCGCCGAGACCAGAATCTCGTCGCCGACCCCCAGGTTGGCCCGGCCCCAGCTCTGCGCCACCAGGTTGACGGCCTCGGTGGTGCCCCGGACGAAGACGATCTCGCCCTGGTCCGGGGTGCCGAGCAGGTCGGCCGCGGCCTGCCGGCCCTCCTCGTAGACCTGGGTGGCCTGCTTGGCCAGGGTGTGCGCGCCGCGGTGGACGTTGGAGGTGCCCATCGCGTAGTGCTCGCCGACGGCTTCGACCACCTGGCGGGGCTTGAGCGTGGTGGCGCCGTTGTCCAGCCAGACCAGCGGGCGGCCGTTCACCTCGCGGTGCAGCTGCGGGAAGTCCCGCCGGACGGCCTCGACGTCGAATCCGCCCGGCGGTGCGGCGGGCGGCGCCGCGGGGGGCGTCGGTGCGGTCGGCGGTGCGGTCGGTGGTGCGGTGGCCCCGCGGTCCGGCTGCTCCGGCAGCCAGTACCGGGGGCCGCCCGCCAGGTGCGCGAGGGCGGCCGGCAGCGGCGGCGGCTGCGGCACCGGGAGCGGCTGCGGCTGCGGCATCGGGAGCGCGCCCGACTGTACGGACTCCCAGGGTGGTCGGGCGGTCGCGGCGCCGGCACCGCCGCCGCTTCCGTCAGGAGTAGTCATAGTAGTTCGACACCTCGACGTCCTGGAGCACCGCGACGGCGTCGTCCACCAGCGCGGCGGTCGAGAAGTAACTGGTCACCAGGTACGAGGTGATGGCCCGGCGGTCGACGCCCATCGGGCGCACCGACAGACCCGGCTCCACCTCGTCCGGGACCTTCGACGGTCGCAGGCCCACCACGCCCTGCTCCGCCTCGCCGACCCGCATCAGCAGGATGTTGGTGGTCCCGGGCGCCGAGTTGCTGGAACCCCTGAGGTCCAGCTTGTCGGAGGGCAGCAGCGGCACGCCGCGCCAGGTCAGGAACGGGCTGCCGAACAGCTCCACGATCTGCGGCGGCACCCCGCGCCGGGTGCACTCGCGCCCGAACGCGGCGATCGCCCGGGGGTGGGCCAGGAAGAACGCGGGCTGCTTCCAGACCCGGGTGAGCAGCTCGTCCATGTCGTCCGGGGTCGGCGAGCCCTTGCGGGTGTGCACCCGCTGGGTGGGCACCACGTTGTTGAGCAGCCCGTACTCGGGGTGGTTGAGCATCTCCCACTCCTGGCGCTCGCGCAGCGCCTCGGTGGTCAGCCGCAGCTGTGCCTGGACCTGGTCGATCGAGGAGTTGTAGATGTCGGAGACCCGGGTGTGCACCTTCAGCACGGTCTGCGCGATGCTCAGCTCGTACTCGCGCGGGGACTCCTCGTAGTCCACGAAGGTCTGCGGCAGTTCGGGTTCGCCGCTGTGGCCCGAGGTCAGGTCGATCGGGTGCTCGCGGTCGGCCGGGGCCTGCCCGTTCGCGGCGTAGGCGTCCAGGCGGGCCCGCAGCGCCGGTTCCCGGTCGGCCAGTTCGGCGAGCATCCGGTGGTCGAGCGAGAGCACCGTACACGGGGTGACGGCCCGGACCTGGTACGGCGTCGGCTCGTCGCGCACCCAGGCGCCGTCGTCGAAGAAGTCGCCGTCGCCGAGGACGGAGAGCAGCGCGTCCTCGCCGTACTGGCCGGTGGCGCGCTTCTCGGCGCGGCCGAAGGTGATGACGTGCAGCTGCCCGGGCGGGGTGTCGGCGCCGGCGATCAGCTCACCGGGCTCGACCTCGCGCTGGACGAAGCCGTTGGCGAGGGTGCTCAGCAGCGAGCTCTCCAGCTCGCGCAGGAAGGCGATCTCGCGCAGGTCCTCGGCGATCACCCGGGCGTCGCCGCCGCCGTCGGTGAAGGTGCCGATCAGCCCGTCGCCGAGGATGAAGCCCCGCCGGCGGTTGACCCGGTAGACGCCGGCCTCCAGATCCACCCAGGGCAGCACCCGCAGCAGGTAGCGCGGGGTGATGCCGAGCATCTGCGGCGCGGTCTTGGTGGTGGTGGCCAGGTTCCTTGCGGCGGAGGTGCTGAGGCTCCGCTGGTCCTGCGGAGCGGTCTCGGTGGTCATGGCGCGTCCCTATCCGTGAGTAAGAGATCTGACGACACGTCAACTTGCTTGCCAGGAAAGCGAGATGTGCTCGCGCTCCGGGCTTCACGGAGATTGTTGCGGGCGGATTGCGCGACTGTGAGGGTGTTCGATCGTCCCCGATTGGTTCCGGTGCGCACAGTGCGGGCGGGGGGCTCCAAACTCACTCGAACGAGTGATATCGGGCCATAAGGAGCAGTGGGATGTTCGAAAGCGCCGCTTGGAAGTGGGTCGGCGGCGGTGCCAGTGGCACTCCAACCCGCCGGTTGGCGGCTCCGTATCCTGGGGGCATGGCATGGGACATCGAGAGGACCAAGCGGCTGCTGCTCGACGCGGCCGTGGACGAGTTCGCCGCGCACGGGCCGGAGGGCGCGCGGATCGACCGCATCGCGGCCGCGGCCGGAGTGAACAAGGAGCGGATCTACCCCTACTTCGGGGGCAAGCAGCAGCTGTTCGCGGCGGTGGTCCGGCGTGAGCTCGAGCAACTCGCCGCCGCCGTACCGCTGGCGGAACCGGACGGGCGGGCGGTGGACCTTCCGGAGTACGCGGGCCGGGTCTTCGACTACCACCTCGCCCACCCGCACCTGCTGCGCCTGCTGCAGTGGGAGGCCCTGTGCGGCGACGGCTCCGCCCCGGTCGCGGGGGAGGAGCGGAGGGCTGCCCACTACGCCGAGAAGGTCGCCGCGGTCTCCCGCGCCCGCCGCAGCTCCGGCGACGTCGGGGGCGCCGCGGCCGGCGAGGGGGAGGGTGGGTCGCGGCTCCCGCCCGCGGACCTGCTGTACGCCGTGATCGCGCTCGCCGGCTGGCAGTTCGCGGCGCCGCAGCTGGCCCGCATGATCATCGGCGGGGCGGTGGACGCGGATCCGGCCGCGAGGCGCGCCGCCGTGGTGGACATGGTGCGCAGGCTCGCGCTCTGACACGCCCGCGGGGCCCACACTTCCAACTCAATGGTTGGAGATGTGGGTGCGCTCGCGCTAGTCTCCAACTCGTCAGTTGGATAAATTCCGCACCAGGAGGCCGACCATGACGGTCATTCCCGCACGTCCGAACGCCGCCCTCGTCCTGATCGAGTTCCAGCGCGAGTGGCTAGACCCCTCGCACGGACGCCTCCACCACCTCGTCGAGGACCGCGACCTGCTGCAGACCGCCGTGCACGGCGCGGCCGTCGCGCTGGCCGCCGCCCGGGCGCACGGCGTTCCCGTCGTGCACGTGCCGCTCGTCCTCACCCCGGGCGCGCCGGAGCTGGAGAGCTGGACCCCGGCCGTACTCGGCCTGCGCGCGGCGATCCCCAAGGCCGGCACCTGGATCGAGGGCAGTACGGGCGTCGAGTTCGCCGAGGGCTTCCGGCCCGGCCCCGGCGAACCGGTCGTGCGCGGCCGCGCCGGTGCCAGCGCCTTCGCCGGGTCCTCCGACCTCGACCTGATCCTGCGCCGACTCGGCGTCACCGACCTGTACCTGGCGGGCTTCGCCACGCACGTGTGCGTCGAATCCACGCTGCGCGAGGCCCACGACCGCGGCTACACCGCCCACGTCGTCCACGACGCCTGCGCGGCCTTCACCCGGGTACAGCAGGACCACGTCCGCGAACACGTGATCCACCACTTCGGCGACGAGACGGATGCCGCAGCCTTCGCGGCCTCCCTCGAGGCACGGCTCCCCGTCCGCTGACCGCCGGTAGGGGACGCCGTCGGTGGGGCGGGGACTCCCGGCCGGGCGAGGTCGAGATGTACAACAATCAGGGCAAGCACCTGGGTGCCGACGACCCGGACATCGGGAACCGGCTCAAGGGGCCCGTCCCGGGCAGGAAGTGTGTGACATGACGTGGATCATCGAGGGATTCCGCAAGGGTCAGGACGAACTGACGGCCTGGTACCGGTTGCCCGAATCCTTCTCGGTCGAGACCGCCGCCGCATGGGTGGGCGACTGGCCCGACCTGGTCGGTTCCGTCTTCGACGTCCCTGAGGAGCGGATCCCCGAGATGGCGGCGCTGCTGGGAATCGAAGCCGACCCGGACGTCGACTACTGCCTCTCGGACTGCGACCTCGGGCAGCCGGCCGCCGGGCCGGCCTGATCGACGGCGGCGACGTCCGCTCCGGGAGACCGGTCAGGGGAGACCGGTCCGTCGGGTAGCGGCGGTCGCGCCGCTACCCGAGGGACCAGCGCGCCAGGTCCGTTCCCTCGACGGTGAGCCAGCTGCCGTCACCTGCGCAGACGACGGCCCGGGGCCGGACGCGAGCGGGGTACTCGACCTCGCCCAGCAGCTCCAGGGACGGCGCCCGGAGCACCACGGTGGAGGCGACGCCGTCGTCGTCCGGGACCGTGGCCAGGACCGTGGACGCGTCGTAGTACCCGAAGACGTAGTTCCAGGGCTGTCCCCGGCGCAGGACATCGGCGGCCGCGCGCTCGGTGAGGAGTTCCGCGCCCGGGAAGGAGTGGGTGGACAGGGTGGCCCAGCCCTGGTTGAGGTAGTGGCGGCCGTCGGGGGCGAGGGCCGCCAGCGACCGGTCGCGGCGTCCCAGCAGGTCGGTGGGCGTCTTGACCAGGCGGTTCCCGTCGCGGCGCACCCAGTAGCCGAAGCTGCCGTCCTGTCCCTCGCTCACCACGACCCCGACGTGGCGGCCGTCGGGATGGACCGTGAGATGCGAGTACGACATCTCACTGTCCAGGGACGTGCGGCCGAGCACCTGGCCCGTCACGGCGTCGAGGGCCCAGCACTCGTCGCCCCAGCCCTCCGCGTCCTCCTCGTCCTCCTCGTCGAGATCCCCACCGTCCGGGTCGCCCGGCCGCACCGTGGCCCACACCTCGGTGCCGTCGGGCGAGAACGCGCAGGCACCGAGCCCCGAGGGGAAGTCGCTCCACGAGCCGTGCCCCCGCCGTCAGTCGACGTCCGTACCGGCCACCTGGATGCCGTCCTCGAGGGAGGCGGCCAGCAGGCTGCCGTCGGGGGAGACGGCGTAGGTGGCGGTGTCCGACGCGAGGGGCACACCGACCCGGCGGACCTCCTGCAGCCGGCCGTCCAGGACGACCGCCTGCCGCGGGTCGTCCCGGCACGTCACCCACCAGCCACCCCCGGCCAGCGGCCGAACGAGCCGCACTCCGGCGGGCAGGCTGGTCCTGTTCATCAATCGCGCGAGCATGGGGCGTCACGCTACCGGCCCCCACCGACAACGGCGCCGACCTCCCCACCGGTGCCGGCGCGCAGCGTCCGGTGCGGCGCTCAGCGACGGTAGGCGGCTGTCGCGATCTCGACGAAGGACCGGATCAGCGGATTGGCGTCACCCTCGTTCCACACCGCCACCACCCGGCTCGGCGCCATGTCGGCCAGCGGAACCACCGCCAGGTCCGCGGGCAGGTCGTGCCCGAGCGGGGCCAGGCCGACCGTGCCGTTCCACAGCACGGCGTGCAGGCACTCCTGGACGCCGCGTACCACCGGACCCTCGCGCGGCGTGCCGCCGTTCCAGTAGGACTGCCAGAGCGGGTCGGTGCCCGGCGGGAACTGGAACCAGCGGCGGCCGCTCAGCTCGGCGAGCCGCAGCCGGCCGCGGCGGGCCAGCGGATCGTCGGCGCGCAGGACCACGCCCACCGGATCGTCCCGCAGCGCACGCACCGTCAGGGCGGTCCCGTCGAACGGCGCCCGGGTCAGGGCGACGTCGACCAGCCCGGCACGCAGGCCGCAGGTCGGGTCGGTCAGATCGGTGTCGCGGATGCGGATGTCCACGCCGGGGTGGGTCCGGCGGTACGCGGCGGCCAGCCTGGACACCCCCGGGTCGGTGCCGTCGCCCAGGATGCCGACGGTGATGGTCGAGGCGCCGGCCGCCGCGCCCACCCGGACCCGGACCCGGTCGGCGTGCTCGAGCAGCGACCGCGCCTCCTCGAGCAGCACCGCGCCCACCGCCGTGAGCGTGACGCCGGTGGGCGAGCGGACGAACAGCGGGGCCCCGACATCGGCCTCCAACTGCTTGATCGCCCGGCTCAGCGGCGGCTGGCTCATGTGCAGTCGGGTGGCTGCCCGGCCGAAGTGGAGTTCCTCGGCGACGGCCACGAAGTAGCGCAGGACTCGTAGCTCCACGCTGCAATGATACCCGCCGGGTATCGGCTCCGCGGGATGGGTCTTGGACACCGGCGGACCCCCGGCGATGCACTGGTTCGCATGACCGACATGACCGAACAGACAGCATCCGAGGCGCCGCAGGCCGGCCCCGCCGTCTCCGTGGTGCGTCCCGGCGACGGCGAGATGATCGTGCTGGGCACGACGCGGATGCGCGTCCTGGAGGACGGCAGCCACACCGGGCACCGCCTCGCCATCGCCGAGTCCGTCCTCGCCCCGCACACCCAGGGACCGCCGCAGCACCGCCACGCCCAGCACGACGAGGGCTTCTACATCCTCTCGGGCACCGTGCGCTTCACCGTCGGCGACGAGCACCACGACGCCACCACCGGCACGCTCGTGATGGTTCCGCCCGGCACCCCGCACACCTTCGCCAACCCGACCGACCGACCCGCCGTCCTGCTCAGCACCTTCACCCCCGACCTGTACGTGCAGTACTTCCGGGACCTCCAGGACGTGCTCGCCGACGGCCGTCCGCTGACGCCGCAGGCCAACGCCGACGCGATGAGCCGCTACGCCACCGAGCCGGCCACCGGCCTCGCCTGAACCGTGAACAGCACCATGACCAGCGACACGACCAGCGACATGACCAGCACCATGAACGCCACCATGAACACCACCGTGAACGGAACCATGACCACCGCCTACTGGATCGTCGCGGGACTACTCGCCCTCTTCTACCTCTACGCGGGCACGCTGAAGGTGAGCCGCAGCCGCGACCGGCTCCGGCCGATGATGGCCTGGGTCGACCGGGTACCCCTGCCCGCCGTCCGGGCCCTGGGAACGGTCGAACTACTCGGCGCGACCGGCCTGGTCCTGCCGCCGCTGACGGGCATCGCACCCGCCCTGGCGTCGGCCGCGGCCGTCGGCCTCGTCCTCCTCCAGGCCGGCGCGATCACCGTCCACCTGACCGGCGACGACCGCCGGATCGCCCTCAACCTCGGGCTCACCGCCGCCGCGGCCGCAACCGTCTGGCTGGCCACCGGGCTGTGACCCCCGGACCGGCGGCCACCTGTACGGCGCTCCCGTGCAGGTGGCCGCCGGCGGGGGAGGGGCTATCAGCCGTCGGACCCGAGGCCGCGGTCGGGCGCGCTCATGTCGCCCGTCCGCGGCGTGCCGTCGGCCAGCCCGTAGCGCAGGTACACGGTCCCCAGGGGACCGGCCACCGGCGGTTGGAGCAGCGAGAGGTTGGCGGGCACCGCGCCGCCGTCGAACAGCTTCTTCCCGACGCCCAGCACGATCGGGTGCACCCACAGGTCGAGGCGGTCGAAGAGCTTCTCGCGCAGGAGCGTCTGCACCAGGTCCAGGCTCCCGACGACCTTCACGTTCTCGTGCCGGTCACGGACCTCGCGCACCGCGGCCGCCAGATCCGGGCCGAGCAGCACGGAACCGGCCCACGGGAGAGCAGGCTTGCCCCGCGAGGCCACGTACTTCGGCACGCGGTTGAACAGCTCGGCGATCTCACCCTCCTTCTGGTGCGGCCAGTAGCCGGCGAAGATGTCGTACGTCCGCCGGCCGAGCAGGAGGGCGTCCGTGCCCTCGTACGCGGCCAGGATCTGCGCCCCGGTGGTCTCGTCCAGCAGCGGCGCCTGCCAGCCGCCGAACGGGAACCCCGCTGGGTCCTCGTCGGGTCCGCCGGGCGCCTGCCCGACCAGGTCGAGGGTGGCGAACTGCTCGAGGTGGATGAGGCCCATGTCTGCACTCCTGATGAGTCGGTCGTCGTCCCGTTCAAGATGTAGACCGGCCGGAGCCCGGAAGAACCGTCGCCGCGCCGATACCCGCCCGCGTACCCGCCGACCGCCTACAGCCGCACCAGTTGCACCGTCACGGTCCGCGCCCGGAACCACTCCCTCCGGGACGACCGGACGTCACCCTCAACCTCACCTACCAGTAGCCCCACCCCGAACGGGCGGCCCGCCCTCCTCACGCGCGACGGGCGCGGGGCCGGTGCCGTCCGCGGCCCGGTCAACGGCGGGTCAGAACCGCGAGGTCCGAGCCGAAGCAGACCACCAGCCGCCCTTCCGGTGCCACCGCCAGCCCGGTGATCGGGGCGGGGAAGGCGTACGTTCCGATCTGCTGCCCCGTGGCGGCGTGCCACACGCGGACGGTTCCGTCGACGCTCCCGGCGGCGACGACGGTGCGCCCGTCCAGCGTCCCCGCCGCGCCGGCCGACACCTTGGCGGTGTGGCCCGTCAGGGGCGGCCCGAAGCGTTCACCCGTGGCCAGGTCCCAGAGCTGGACCGTCTCCGTCCGGTCGCCGGTCAGGAGGAGATCACGGCCGTCGAGGGTCTCCAGGGCCAGGGCGCCGCGCTGCTGCGGCCGCACTCCCGTCCAGGCGTGCGCGGCCAGGTCCCACACGCGTCCCTCCGAGGTCACGGCGGCGAACCGGCCCTCTGGTGCCGCGAAGAACTGGATGTACGAGCTGGTGTACTCGCTCGTCGTCAGTCCGTGCAGCTCCTCCCGGGTGGCCAGATCCCGGACCTGCACCGTCTCGTGGCCGTCGCGCGTGAGGAGGGCGGGCCGCCCCGCCACCGTACCCACCGTCAGCGTGGTCACGGCGGCGGTGTGGCCGGTCAGCGGCTCACCCAGCTGACCCCCGCCGTGGAGGTCCCAGAACCGCACCTTGGTGTCCGGACCGCCGGTGACGATCACCGGACGGCCGTCGACGACCGCCGTGGTGACCTTCTGCACGGGCGCCGCCTCCCCGGCCGCCCGGTCGGCCGGCTGCTCCGCACCCTCGAGGTCCCAGATGCGGACCGATCGGTCGTTGCCGCCGGTGACGGCGAGGTGGCGCCCCTGCACCACGGCCGTCGCCGCTCCACGCACGGCCCCTTCGTGGCCGGTCAGCGGTCGGTGCGAGCGTCCGCGGGCGGCCAGGTCCCATACCGCGACCGGCCCGCCGAGGCCGAACCCGACGACCGCGGTGGGGCGCCCGCGGACCACGGTGAGAGCCGCCGCCTGCGCGAACCCACCACCCGGCCCACCCACCTGCTCGCCCGTCGCCAGGTCCCAGATGTACGTCGCGTAGGAGTTGGCGCCGATCGCCAACGGGCACCCGGACGCCGGGTCGGTGGCCACGAGGTGCGTCATGGCTTCGATCTCCATGGTGCCGCACCGCCGCATCCCGCCCTCACCGCCGTCACCGCCCTCACCGCTGGTACTGCCGTCACCGCCGGCGCTGCTGTCCGGGCCGTTGCCGCCGTCGGCGGCGTGGGGGGCCTCGTCGTCGCCGCCGGCGCGCAGCTCCCGTCCCGTGGTCAGGTCCCACCTGCGGACCGCGCCCTTGGCGTTGCCGGTGACGGCCACCGGACGGCCGTCCACCACCGCCGTCGCGAGCGCCCGCACCTGGCCGGCCCGGATCGTCAGGAGCTCGGCGGCGGGGGTAGGCGAGGCCAGGTCCCACACCCTGAGCAGGCCGTCGGTGCCGCCGGCGACCACCACCGACCGGCCCTCGACCGGTGCGGTGGCCAGCGAGATGACCCGGACGCCGTCGCCGGCGCGGTACTCCCCGGCCGGTCGTCCCTCGGCGAGGTCCCAGGCCAGCACCACCCCGTCGGAGCCGCAGGTGACGGCCACCGGACGCCCGTCCGCCACCGCCGTCACCAGATCACGAACGGCGCCGGTGCGGCCGGTTGCGGTCTGCCCGAGCTTCCGGCCCGTGGCCGGGTCCCACCAGTGCAGCGTGCCGTCCTCGCAGCCCGCGACGGCGAACCCCCGGCCCTCCACGACCACGGTCGCCACCGCGGTCACCGCGGCCGGCGCGGGCAGTGCGTACCGCAGCCGCGCGTCCAGGCCGGTGCCGGTCGCCCACTCCACGGCCCAGCCCCCGGACTCGTCCTGAGGGAGCGGCACCTCCGAGAGCCTTCTCGCCAGTGGTGGGTTCCCGTACCGTGCGGCGTCCAGCGCCAGCAGCTGCCTCCGTACCTGCGTGCCGGCGTCACGGTGCACATGCCCCGACGTCCGGTACACGGCACCAACCGCCGTCTCCTCCTGCCCGACCGCGGCGTCCAGCGCCGCCAGGACCTGCTCCGGGTCGCCCTCCACCAGCCACCCCGGATCGGTCAACCGCCCACGCCCCGACGCACTTTCACGGACCTGACCATCACTTCGGATATCACCGGACATGACCGGCACCCTAGCCGCACCCACCGACCACAGGCCGGTCCGACGAGGACCGACGAGGTCCGACGGACCGTCCGAGGCAGCCCGCCGCCCGGCGGCCGCCGCCCGGCGGCCATCTCGTCGCGATCCTCCGGTCCAAGGTGCCGGAGTGCCTGGAGTGCCCCGCACCGGCGAGGGGTGCGCGCTACACACCTCCCGCGTGAACAGGCTCCGAGCACTCCTGCCGATCCGGAGCACCGCCCGGGGCGGCGGCCGGGGCAGCGGCGCGCAGCGCTGCCTCGATCCTGCGGTTGCCGGTCATGGTCGCCGTGACGGCGGTCATGGCGAGGAGGAGACCGGCCGCGGCGAAGAGCGGGGTGCGGACGTCGTAGCTGCTGGCCAGCCAGCCGCCGAGGAAGGAGCCGAACGGGGCGGCGCACATGGCGAGCATGCGGGAGGTGGAGGCGACCCGGCCCATCAGGTGGGCGGGGACGATCGCCTGACGGAGGGAGGGCCCGAGCACCATCGTGGCGCCCATGCCCGCCCCGCAGACGGCCAGGGCGAGGCCGGCGAGGTACAGGTTCGGGGCGGCGGCCAGGCCGAGGACGGCGAGCCCTTCGGCCGCGGCCGTGCAGGTCAGCGCGGTGCCGGTGCCGAGCCGTCGGCCGAGGAAGGAGGCGATGCCGGTACCGAGCAGACCGCCGGCGGCCTCCGCGGTGAGGAGAAGGCCGAAGCCGGAGGCGCCGATGCCGAGACGGTCGTGCGCGAAGAGGGCGAGTACGGTCTCCACGGCGAGGAAGGCGATGTTCCCGACCGCCGGACGCAGCGCGAGCCCGAGCAGCAGCCGGTCCCGCACCACGTACGAGGCGCCGGCCCGCGCCTGTCGCAGCAGCGACTCACGGGCCTGCGGCACGGGCCGGGGCGTGGTAGGCAGCGACCGTACGAGCGCCGCGGAGAGCGCGAACGAGACCGCGTCGGCGAGCAGCGGAACCGCCCGTCCCAGCGCGAGCAGGGCACTTCCCGCGGGCGGGCCGGCGAAGCCGGACGCGGCGGTCTGGGCGCCGCGCAGGCGGGAGTTGGCGCGTTCCAGGAGCGCGGGGTCGCGGCCGAGCAGGTCCGGCAGGTAGGCCGTGGCGGCCGTGTCGAAGAAGAGCCCGCCGAGGCCGAGGAGGAAGGCGACGGCCGCGAGCAACGGAACGCTCAGCGCGTCGAGGGCGGCCGCCGCCGCCGGTACCGCGAGCAGCACCGCACGTGCCGCGTCCGTGACCCACATCGTCCGCCGGCGGTCCCAGCGGTCCACCAGGGCGCCGCCGAGCACCCCGAAGAGCAGCCACGGCAGCGTGCCGGCGGCGGTGACGACGGCGAGCGCCATCGGATCCCGCGTCAACGTCAGGGCGAGCAGCGGCAGCGCGGCATGCGTCACCCCGTCACCGAGCGAGGACACCGTCTGCGCGGTCCACAGCCGACCGAAGCCGGCCGGCAACTTCCGAACGTCCGAAGTCACTTGGCGTCCCCCTCGGCCTGCACGCGCGCTGCCGGGTGGAACAGGGCGAAGACGAGCGACGTGTCCGGCAGCGACGGGTCGGACAGCTCCCGGTACTCGTCCGCCAGCGCCTCGAGCCGCGCCCCCAGCTCGGCGAACTGCTCGTCGGTGAGGCGCAGATGCGCCATCCGCACGTGCCGCGCGCCGTCCACCGGCGCCGCCTCCAGGTCCGCCACCGCATGCCGCATCAGCACATCCGGGCCTCCCTCGCCCGGATCCGGCAGCACGATCGCCCGCGCGGCCATGGCGTAGTACCGCTCGGTGACCCCCCGGACCTTCCGCGTCCGCACCACCTTCACCAGGCCGGCCCGCTCCAGCAGCCGTACGTGGTAACTGGAACTCCCCTTCGCGAGACCGACCCGCTCGGCGATCTGCGTGATCGTCGCGGGCTCGAAGCGGAGCACGGCCATGATCCGGTGGCGCGTGAGGTTGGAGACGGCGCGCAGCTGCTCGTCGGTGGTGACGTGGAACGTCTCGGGAAGATCGTCTGTGGGCATGCCTCAATGGTCAACATTTCTTGACCATTCGTCAAGCGCTGCGCCGCAGGGTGGTGTTGAACATGTTCAAATCTGTGTCATGATGGCCACCGCTTACCGTTGAGATCGGGGGGACACGTGGAGAGTGTGGCTACGGAGGGTGGCCGGTACCGGCCGGCGCTCGCCTGGGCGTGCGCGGTCGGCTGGGTGGTCCTGGCCGCCGTGGGGCCGTTCGTCGGGCCGGTGCTGGGAGCCATCGCGCTCGGCACGATCCCGGCCGTTCCCCTCGGGGTCTTCCTCGGACGGAACCGCGCACTGCCGGTCCTGATGGTGACGGTCGGAGCCGGGACCGCCGTGCTCCCCGCAGTCGCCGCAGCGGTCGGCGCATGGACGGAAGGTGACAACCCGTCCTGGCTGTGGGCCATGGCGGCGGTCGGCCTGGTGCTGTACGGGCTGCCGCTCGTGCTCGGAGGCTGCGCGGGGGCCTGGCTCGCGGGCCGGGAACGACGCTGATCCGCCCCGGGCACCACCACGCGCGGCACCGTCGCGGCGGGCGGGCGGAGGTTTCGGCCCGCCGGCCCGGTGGGCGAGGGCATGTCGATCCAGGGGGACCTGACCTCGGACCGGATCAGGTCCGTGAAACGGTGAGCCGCCCGCCCGGGCCGGCGTCCTGTGAGGCACCCGGGTCCTGGAGGGGACGGGTCAAGCAGCGGTGCCGCACCAGGTCCGACCGCTCGGCCGGAGTCAGCCGCCTCGGCCTGCCGAGGAGGCCCTGCTCCGAGTCGGGCTCCTCGTCGACGTTGAGGCAGAAGGCCGACTCGGTGAGGTAGTCACGGCGGAAGTCGGTCTTCCACTGCGAGTTGTGGCCCCAGCCCAGCGACCCGTCGAACGTCTCCCGGTAGCGGCGCACGAACACGTCGTGGAGCGGTGAGCGGTCCGCAATGCCCGCGACCAGGTGCTGGGCGCCGGACCGCACCCTCACACCGCTGCGGCTGAACAGCATCTCCCCGAGCATCAGGCCCGGCCAGACCGTCCCGGTGATCTCAACCGGTGCCTCCGGGCGCTCGTGCTGCTCGACGTGGACGACCTCGTGGAAGAACGGTTCGAACGCGACGTCGCCGATCGGCGCCATGCCGAGCCGGGAGAAGGCAGCGAGGTACTGGTCCCGGGTGACATGCGGCCAGCGCTCAGGCCCGTGGATGTCGTGCGCCCAGGGAGTCTCGGAGCCCGGAGGCAGCGGCGGCTGAAGCTTGTAGATCAGTGCGTCGCTGACGCGGCTGAGCGCATACAGCGTCTCCAGATGATCGCCGAACTCGTACGCGGTCCGTGTCCATCCCCCGAAGGCGGCCACCGGCGCGAGGGCTTCCCGGACGGCACCGGCGTGCTCGTCCAGCCACGGAACCACTACGGCGAGGAAGGCGTCCGCACCCTGGTACTGCTCCAGGGTGTGGAAGAGTCGGCGGACGCGCAGTGCGGGGATCATGCAGTGCAGCCTAGACAGCCCCGCCCCCGCGGTCGACGGGGTTTCCCGTGAGGCGGCTCGGCCCAGGATGCCCGGTCGTCACCGCGTACCGGTACACCAACGCCAGCAGCACCAGGTCGAGTTCAGCGCCTCCCTCGCAGCCACACTGCGCCGGTGCTCTCCTCGAAGCTCCCGAAGCTACTGCCGAGCCTTGCTCGTGGCCACGATGTCGATGGCGACTCGGAGCGGTGTCTCCGCATCCCCCAGTAGCGCCCGGGTGATGGCGATCGCCTGGATGATGCTCGTGCCGCGCTCGGCCAGGAGGGTCTGGACAGCCTCCATGCCATTGCCCTCGAGGACCGGCCGGGACTCCTCGACGAGTGCGACCCAGCGTGCGGCGTCCTCGGGACGAAGCCCGATCACGTGGTCAAACACCTCTGCTCCCTTCCGGCGCCGAGCTGGTGGCGGATTGTCCGCACGGCTGTCCTCACGGTTTTCCGCACGTCTCGGCGGAGCTGACTGCCGGGTTCGCTACGCGGTTGTGCCCGGCGCCTCCTCCCGCTCCTGCTGGCGCTGCTCGTACGCCAGGATACGGGTCATCCGGTCCTCCTCGTCGAGGAGTTCGGCCAGAGCGTCCCCGACGGCGGGGGCCGGATCCCTGCTCTCCGCGAACTGCTGAGCGACGATCCTGCGGACGGCGGCGTCATCGTCACGCGCCAGGACGAGCATCGCGTTCAGCCCGTCGGGAGTGTAGGTCCACCCTCCCGGGGTGCCCGATGCGACGCGTTCCACGGCCGAGGGCACCGTGATACGCACCCCCGAGGATGGGTGCGCGAGGAAGGTGAGGCCCAGGGGCTCGATCCTCGGGTCCTCGTGGTGGCCCAGGGCGGCCAGGATCTCGGCCAGGACGTCCGGGTGTCCCTCCTCCGTAGCCCGGTCCGGTGACACCTGGCGCCGCCCGGGCTGCGTGCCGGCCTGGCCGGGCGCCGTCCGGGCCCTACGGTGTCGGCCAGCGTGGGCCGGTGTGCGGGTCGTTGGCCCAGGTGTACTGGCCGGTGGCGGTGACGGTGATGCCGTAGTCGTAGACGCCGGGGGAGCCGATCCGCTCCCACTGCGACCAGGCGTCCTCGAGTTCGGTGGCGAGCCGGCGGGGGCCGCCCTCGAGGACCCAGGCCCCGCCGTCGGGCCGGGCGGACAGGGTGGCCCAGGAGGAGCGGCCGTCGGTCAGCCAGGCGCTGGTGCCGTCGGCGTCGGTCGCGCAGGTCACCGCGGTGTCGGGTAAGGCGACCCGTACCGCGAAGCCGAGCCGCCACCAGTCGGTGAGCGCCGCGGGGTCGCGGTCGGTCTCCCCGTGGTGCGCGGGCTCGTGCCGGCCGCGGATCGCCGCGAAGGCGGCCGGCCCCGGCGAGCCGCCTGCGGAGGCCTCGGCGGTGCGGGTGGCCATGAACTGGCCGAGGCCCTGCATCCAGCCCGAGGCCGACCTGCCGTCGTCGGCGACGGCAAGGGCGACGTGCCCGAGCCGGCCCCACGGGGTGACGATCCGTCCGCCCGGCACGGTCTGCTGCACCCACGCCCACGGCACCCGCTCGACCGCGTAGGTGGCGATGACCCGCTCGTACGGCGCCCCGGCCGGCCAGCCGGCGTCACCGTCGCCGACCACGACCGCGACGTCCAGGCCCGCTGCGCGGATCCGGTCGGCGGCCGTGGCGGCGAGCTGCGGGTCGAGCTCCACGGAGGTGACGTGGCCGGGTCCGGCGCGGTGGGCGAGCAGCGCGGCGTTCCACCCCGCCCCGGCGCCGAGTTCCAGGACCCGCTGCCCGGGCTCCAGCAGCAGGCAGTCGGCCATGTCCGCGACCACCGCCTGACAGGAGAGACTGGAGGTGGGCAGGTTGGCCGTGAGCTGGGTGATCGCCGCCGTGTCCGGATCCCCGTACAGCTCGCCGGCCCAGCCGCCCGGGTCGGCCGCCCGCTCGAGGGGCAGCCACCGATGGCCGTCCCAGCGCCAGAGCAGGTCGGGCGCGAACCGGTCGCGGGGCAGCGCGGCGACCGCCTCCCTGACCCAGGGCGACCGCTCGGGCCACGCGCCCCGCGCGGCCATCACCTCGTCCAGGCGGGCACGGTACCGGTCGAGGTCGAGACCGGCGCGGCCGACCGTCGTCATCGTCACGAACGCCTACTTCCGGTGCTTTCCGTCGCCGGGCGGTGCAGGAGGTACCTGGCCGTCGCTGTTGCCGGGCGGCGGGGTGCCCTGGCCCGGGTCCGGTGCGGGCTTCTCGTGTTCACCCATGGCTGCGCTTCCCCTCCCGTCGGACGGTCGGCACGGATGTTCGCGTCGGCCTGGCAGCCATCGTGCCCGGACGCGGCCGGGCGGGGAAGAGCGCGTCAGGGTGGCTTGCCGGTACACGTGTTGACGTGACCTCGGGCCCGGGTCCCTGGTCCGCCGCGCCGGGTCCTGCCGGATCCTGCCGGAACCTTTCGCCGTGACGGTTCGGGGCGCCGTCCCCCGCTCCGGTGGCGAGTTCGGCGATCGGCCTCGACCGAAGGTGTGCGCCGGCGCCGCGCTCCCGGGTCGGCGCGGGTCAGGTGCCCGGTACGGCGACCGGGCGGGCCAGCACCCGGTCCAGGACCTCGGTGAGCAGCCGCGCCGGATCCGGGACCGGCGCCCCGACCCGCAGCGCGACGATCGCATCCGGCCGCACGAGCAGCGCCCCGCCGTCGGGCAGCCACGGCGCGCGGACCCGATGTGCCGGCAGTCCGATGCCCGCCGCGGCGGCGAGCCACCCGTCGCCCGCGGCGCCCACCAGCAGGGTCCAGCGGGATGCGACCAGGTCGAGGGTGGAGACCCCGTCGACCCACGCGTGGGGCACCCGCGAACCCGGTGACCCGTCCAGCGCCGCCACCAGGTCGAGCGTGGAGGGGAGTTCGGGCCGCGGACCGACGACGGCGGCCGAGTCGTAGCGCTGGCCGAGGTGCACGACCGGCGCCGCCCACACCCCCGCCGCCACCCTGGCGGCGTCGGCCTCGGGTCCACGCCCCCAGTGCAGCGCCGGGTCGGCGAACCTGCGCATCGCCTGGTCCAGCGTTGCCGCGGCGACCGGCTCGCGCTCCTGCGCGTAGGTGTCGAGCAGACCGGCACCCGCCTCGCCGTGGTGGACGGCGGCCAGCTTCCACGCCAGGTTGTGGGCGTCGGCGACGCCGGTGTTGAGGCCGAACGCCCCGATCGGAGCCACGGTGTGGGCGGCGTCGCCGACCAGGAACACCCGACCGACGGCGAAACGGTCGGCCAGCGCGCTCCGGGGCCGCCACGGCAGCACGCTGCGCACCTCGACCTCGAGCCCGGGATCGCCGACCGCCGCGCGGACGAGCCCGACGCACCGTTCCTCGGTGAAGTCCGAGGGCCGCTCGCCCCCGTTCACGTCACAGGTGACGTGGAGGACCCAGGTCCTCGCGCCGTCCACGGTCACCAGCAGGCCGGGTGCCTGCGGTGTGGTGATCGTGCAGGTGCCGAAGGACATCCCCCGCAGGTGGGGCCGGAGGTCGGCGCGGAACAGAATGTTGATCTTCGACTTGCCCAGGTCGCCCGCCCCGGAGAGGCCCACGCCGAGCGCGGTCCGCACGGGGCTGTGGGTGCCGTCCGCGGCCACCGCGTACGCGCAGCGCAGCCCGTAGCGGCCAGCCGGCCCCTCCAGCTCGACGTCGACCCCGTCGGCGTCCTGCGCGACGCCGAGCAGGCGGGTCGACCAGCGCACATCGGCTCCGCGGCGCGCCAGGTCGGCCGCCACCGCGGCGTCGAGGCGGTCCTGCGCGCAGACGCCGCGCAGCCTGAACGGCGTCGTGTCGGGCTCGGTGGCCGGCGGGACCGGCATGGGAACGGTCACCACGTCGCCCGCGCCCATCTCGACGACGGTCCGCGCCACCGCCTTGGCCGTGGCACCCCGCAGGTCGACGGCGGCGGCGTCGACGGCGGCGTCCAGCCCGAGTTCGCGCAGGATCTCGACCGTCCGGGGCCCGACGCCGGTGGCGCGCGGGTGGACCGAAGGCCCCGGGCGGCGTTCGACCAGGACCGCGGGGACGCCGTGGTGGGCGAGCAGCGCCGCGGTGAGCAGCCCGACGCTGCCGCCCCCGACCACGAGGGCCGGCACTTCTGGATACGCTGTCTTCGTCATGGCTACACCGTAGCCAGAAGCTAGAATGCCGGTCAACGAGAAGGGGAAGTACCCGATGACCGAACCCGCTCCCTGGTCGGTGTGGACCAGGCCCCGCCCCGAACCGGCCCGCCGCGCCCCGGGGGTGGACCAGTACGTGGCCGCCGCGCTCGCCGTCGCCGACGCGGAGGGCCTGGCCGCGGTCTCGATGCGCCGGATCGCGAGCGACCTCGGCTCCGGGACGGCCACCCTCTACCGCTACATCACCAACCGCGACGAGCTGGTGGACCTGATGGTCGACGCGGCCCAGGGCGAGGACCCGCTCCCCGAACCCACCCCCCACTGGCGCACCGACCTGGCCGCCGTCGCGCACGCCCAGCGCGCGACCCTGCTGCGCCACCCGTGGCTGGCGGCCGAACTGGCGGGCAGGCCCTCGCTCGGCCCCAACACGCTGCGACGGGCCGAATCCGCGCTGCGCGCCGCCGTCGCGCTCACCCCCGACATCACACTGGCGTCGCAGGCGCTCGGCACCGTGCACGCCTACGTCCTGGGCTCGGTGGCCAGCCAGCAGGCCGCCCGGCGCGCCGAGCAGCGCACCGGCCTGACCGAGGAGCAGTGGCAGCACAGCCTCGGCCCCTACATCAGCGCCGTCCTCGCGGCGGGCGAGCACCCGATGCTCGCCCGCCGCGTCCACGAGGCCGAAGAGCTCGACCCCGACGCGGAGTTCGCGTTCGGTCTGGAGTGCGTCCTCGACGGCCTCGCCGCCCGAACGGGCCGCTGACCGGCTTCGGGGGCACTCGGGCCCTGGGGCGGGGATCCGATGCGGGCCGAGGTCCGAGGGCCGAGGCCCGGGGTCCGGGGCTGTGGCTCGTGGTTCGGCCCCACGGGTCCGACGGCGACGGCCTCTGCGTGGCGCGGGACGAGATCGGTGGTTTCCGTGCGGTGTGCGGCGTGCGGATGGTCCGGCCGCAGCCGGGCCACCTCGCCGGGCCGGCGGAGCGCCGGGGTCCGGTTGTGGTGGCGGCCGGGGGATGGGGCAGGATGGCCGTGCGTTCGGAACACGTACATCCGCTCCAACGCGGCAGCGCACGATACGACCTGACAGGCGACAAGGTGACGACACAGCACGGACAGCGGCCGGCGGCGGCCCGTTCCCTCGCCCCCCACGCGGCGGGGGTGCGGCGGTGACCCGGGAGCTGGTGCTGCACGACTGGGTGGTGGCCGGCATCGCGCTGGCGGGCGGCTGCGTGGCCGCTCTGGTGCTGCGGGCCCTGATGAAGTGGCTTGGCAAGCACGCGAGCAGGACCAAGTGGAGCGGGGACGACATCATCGTCGACGCGCTGCGCACCATCGTCCCCTGGGCGGCCGTGGTCGCCGGGGCCGCGGTGGCCGCCTCGGCCCTGCCGCTCACCGCGCGGATCGGGGCCCTGGTCGACCGGTCGCTGACGGCCGTGCTCATCGTCATCGCGACGCTGAGTGCGGCCCGGGTGGTCGCGGGGCTGGTGCAGTCGGTGGCCGCGTCCCGGACGGGCGTCGCGGCGTCGGCGAGCATCTTCGTCAACATCACCCGCATCGTGGTGCTGTCGATGGGCGTCCTGGTGGCCCTGGAGACCCTCGGGGTGTCCATCGCCCCGCTGGTCACCGCGCTCGGGGTGGGCGGTCTCGCGGTCGCGCTGGCGTTGCAGGACACCCTCGCCAACCTCTTCGCGGGGGTGCACATCCTCGCCTCGAAGACCGTCCAGCCGGGTGACTACATCCGGCTGACCAGCGGGGAGGAGGGGTACGTCGTCGACATCAACTGGCGCAACAGCGTGGTGCGCAACCTGTCGAACAACCTGGTGATCATCCCCAACGGCCGCCTGGCACGGACGAACATGACGAACTTCTCCCGGCCCGAGCAGAGGCTGTCGATCCTGGTCCAGGTCGGGGTCGGCTACGACAGCGACCTGGACCACGTGGAGCGGGTCACCCTCGAGGTCGTCGACCGCGTGATGGCCGACGTCAGCGGCGGCGTGCCCGAACACAAGGCCGCGGTCCGGTTCCACACCTTCGCGGACTCCAGGATCAACTTCACGGTCACCCTGGGCGTGGGCGAGTTCAGCGACCAGTACCGGATCAAGCATGAGTTCATCAAGCGCCTGCACCAGCGGTACCGGACGGAGGGCATCTCGATCCCGGCGCCCACCCGCACGGTCTCCCTGCAGCAGGACGGGGCGGCCGGGCCGGTCGCGCCGTCGTCCCTCCCGGAGCTTCCGCACCAGTGGGAAGGGCCGTCCGAGGCACTGGCATCCGAGGCACTGGCATCTGGGGCACTGGCATCCGAGGCGCTGGCGTCCGAGGCGCTGGCGTCCGAGGTGCTGGCGGACGGGCGGCGCTAGCCGACGCGGGGCCCGTACACCGTCCGGCGCGCGGGCCCCCGTGGCGGCGGCGGTGAGCCTGCGGCCGTCGCCGCCGCCACCACGTGGAGGTTGCCCGGGTCGGGCGTCAGCGGACGGGGTGTCAGCGGACCGGTTCGAGGTGGTCGGTGTCGTGGTGCGCGGTGTCGAGGTGGGTGGTGAGGAAGCGGGCGGCGCGGTCGAGTGCGGCGTCCGCCTCGTCGAGGCGGCCGTAGTGGTGCTGGTAGACGTGGGGGAGGCCGGGGCCGACCTCGAGGGTGACCTCGACGTCGTCGGCGCCCGCGCGGGCGGCGAGCCGGACCGCGTCGTCGAGGAGTACTTCGTTCGCGCCGACCTGGATCAGGAGCGGGGGCAGTCCGGAGAGGTCGGCGAAGACCGGGCTTGCCAAGCGGTGCGCCCTGTCGCCCGCGCCAATGTAGAGATCGGCGTAGGCGCGCAGGTCGGCCTCGATGAAGATGGGGTCGGCATCCGCCTTGGAGCGGATGCTGGCTCCGGCGAGGGTGAGGTCGGCCCAGGGGGAGAAGACGACCACGGCGGCCGGCTGCGGCAGCCCGGCCTCCCTGGCGGCGAGCAGCGTGGCGATGCTCAGTGCGCCGCCGGCGGAGTCACCGGCGATGACGAGGTCGCGCGGGTCGGTGCCCGATGCCAGCAGTTCGCGGTAGGCGGCGAGCCCGTCGTCGACGGCGGCGGGGAAGGGGTGCTCGGGCGCCAGCCGGTAGTCCACCGAGGTCGCGCGCAGCCCGGCGCGGCGGGCCAGTTCGCCGACCAGCCCCGCGTGGGTGTCGGGTGAGCCGATGACGTAGCCGCCACCGTGCAGGTAGAGCAGCCGGCCGGGGCCGGATGCTTCGGCCGGCTCCAGTTCCAGGGCCGGCCGCCCGCCGAGGACGGTCTCCCGGGTGGTCACGCCCTGCGGTGCGGGCCGGGTGAGGGCAGCGGCGAAACCGCTGCGCTGCTCCTCGGGGGTGGGTCGCGTCTCACTGCGGGGGGCGGAGCGCAGTGCGGTGTCCAGGGCGTGGCGCTGCTGTCGGGACATGGGGGCCTCCATGGGTCGGGATGCGAGGATGGATTCCTTGGAATCCACCTGTCCGACCCTAACCGGATTCCGGGGAAGATGATTCCCAGGAATCTACTGGAAGGCGAATGTGAGCCACATCACCCCGATCTTCATCGACCTGGTCCGCGTCGAGACCCGGCTCTACAACGCGGCGAGCGCCCGGCTGCGCGCCGAACAAGGCCTCGGGCTGGGACAGTTCGAACTTCTGGAGATCATCGACCGCGTACCGGGGTGCCGGGTGCTCGACATCGCCGGCGAACTGGCGATCACCGTGGGGGCCGTCAGCAAGGCGGTCGACCGGCTGGTGGCCGCGGGCTGGTGCCGGCGGGTCGCGCACCCCGAGGACCGCCGCTCGTCCGTCCTGCGACTCACCTCTGCGGGTGAGGAGCAGCTGTCCGCATCCCGCCCGATCGTCGAGAGCGAGCTCGCCTCGCTGACCGCGGCGGTCCCCCTGGACGACCTGGCCCGCATCGCCTCGACCCTGGCTGCCCTCCGCGCAACCCTCGAGGCGGGCCAGCACGGCCGGCCGGGCTGACGGGCCTGCCCGGCGGGCGCCGGCGGGCGGCATCCGGCCTTCGGGGTCGGCCGGGCATGCTCGGCCCCGCATGGCCGGCTCGGCATCTTCGCGTTCAGTTGCGTGCGCGGAGCGAGCGCCGGTGGGGTATTCCGTGGGGGCGGCGCGGCTCGCTCGAGGTCCCTTCGGGATCCCTGGTGCGGTCCGGCGGCGCCGCCCGGGTGCACGGGCCGGCGGATCCGGCGGGTGTGGGTGCACCGAGGGGCTAAACGCTATGGGTTTGCTTTAAGCCGTCCATGCTCCTAGGGTGAGCTAACGCAAAGCCTTAGCTTTTGGGCTGCGCTCCGCCACGTCAGTCGGGAGAAGTCCATGTCCGTCACAGAGCTCACCCCGCCGGAGGCGGCCCGTTGGGCCGCCCGCGCCGGGCTCCACCTGCCGGCCGATCGCCGGGCCGCGGTCGCCGCCACCGCCGACCACATCCACTCCGTCGTCGCGGTCCTGCGGGAGCTGGACCTCGGGGACACCCCGCCCGCCCCCGCCTTCCACGCCGGACAGGAGATGCACGATGCAGCCGTATGAGATGTCCCTGACCGCGGCTGCCGAGGCGATCCGCGAACAGCAGCTGTCCCCGGTCGAGTTGACGGACTCCGTCCTCCGGCGCATCGCCCAGGCGGAGCCCCTCCTCGGGGCCTACGTCACCGTGACCGCCGAGCGCGCCCGCCGGTCCGCGCGTGCGGCCGAACGCGACATCGCGGCAGGCCGTCACCGCGGCCCGCTGCACGGCATCCCGATGGGGCTCAAGGATCTGATCGACGTGGCCGGCACGGCCACATCGGCCAGTTCCCGGGTCAGGGCCGGCCACCGGGCGCAGACGGACAGCGCCGTCGCCGCCCGGCTGGAGGAGGCCGGAGCAATCCTGGTCGGCAAGACCCACACGCACGAGTTCGCCTACGGGCTGATCACCCCGCAGACCCGCAACGCCTGGGACCGGAGCAGGGTCGCCGGCGGTTCCAGCGGCGGATCGGCCGTCGCCGTCGCCTCGGGCATGGCGACCTTCGCCCTGGGTACCGACACCGGCGGATCGATCCGGGTGCCCGCCGCGCTCAACGGGGTCGTCGGCCTCAAGCCGACCTACGGCCTCGTGCCCCGGCACGGCGTCACCTCCCTGTCCTGGTCGCTGGACCACGTCGGCCCGATCACCCGCACCGTCGAGGACGCCGCGACCGTCCTGACCGCCCTGGCCGGACACGACCCCCGCGACCCCGCCTCCCTGAACACGCCGCCCAGGGACTACCGGCCCGACGCCGGCGCGGACCTGACGGACCTGACGGGACTGCGGGTCGGCGTGCCGCGCAACTACTACTTCGACCACGTCGACCAGGAGGTCGAAGCCACTGTCCGGCATGCCATCGACCAGCTCGAGGCGCTCGGCGCGCAGCTCGTCGAGGTCGAGATCCCCATGACGCGCTACATCCAGGCCACCCAGTGGGGCCTGATGGTGCCCGAGGCCACCGCCTACCACGAGGCGACCCTGCGCACGACCCCCGAGCTCTACCAGGACGACGTGCGCATCCTCCTGGAGGCCGGTGAACTGATGTCCGCCGGTGACCACCTGCGCGCCCAGCGGGCCCGCACCCTGATGCGGCAGGAATGGGCCCGCATGCTGCGGGAGGTCGACGTGGTCGCCGCCCCCTCCGTCCCCGCAACCGCCGTCGATGCCGGCCAGACGACGGTCACCTGGAGCGACGGAACCGTCGAGAGCGTCTCCGACGCCTACGTGCGGCTGTCGTCCCCCGCCAACATCACCGGGGTGCCGTCCCTGTCCCTGCCGGTGGGCCACGACTCGGCGGGCCTGCCGATCGGCATGCAACTCCTCGGGCGGCCGCTCGCCGAGAGCACGCTCCTGCGCGCCGGCCGCGCCTACGAGCAGGCCCGGCCCGTCCGCGAGCTCGCGCACGCCGCGTGAACGCACGATGCGGCCCGGCGGCGGGGCCCGTACGGACGTGCCGCCGGAGGAGGCCGCCGGGCACAGCAACGGACCGCCAGACGCAATGATTTTGCTTTAAGCGCCGTCCCCGGGCCGGACTGCAGACCCGGGAGTGGGCGGCGGTTCCCGGACCGCAGGTGAGAGGTCCCGCCCGGGGCCGGATTTGTAGAACCAGCCGGGCGGTCAGGATCCGGCGCCGGGGAGCTTCTGGGAGAGTTCGATCATGTTGCCCCACGGGTCGCGGAGGAACGCCAGACGGCGGCTGATGTCCTCGATGTCGAAGGGCTCACCGATGAGATCGACGCCGCGCGCGGCGAGTTCGGCGCGGGCCGCGTCGACGTCGTCGACACTCAGGCACACGTGCTGGTAGCCGCCGTGCTGGAGGCTGACACCCAGGTCGTCGACGACCTCGTTCGGGAAGGGCACGGGACCGGCGAGCAGCTCGAGGTGGAAGCCGTCGTCGTCGGGCGGGCAGAGGTAGGCGAGTCTCAGCTCGCCGTACGGCCATTCGTGCAGGACCCGGAAGTCGAGCTTCTGCGTGTACCAGGCCTTGGCGGCCTCGTAGTCGGGGACCCGGACGCCGACGTGGTGGCCGCCGAACGAGGCGAAGGGACTCGTCGGATTCCTCGGCGGGTGTGCGGGCATCGGCATCGCAAGTGTCCCCTGTCCTGTGGGATGACGGCACTCATGAGATCACGAGGGCTGACGTTCGCCGCCCAGGCGCGCGGCGGGCCGTCGCGCCGGAACCCGGTCCGCGGGCCGGCGGGTCCCGTGCTGGTGCCGTGCTGGTGTCGTGGTGGTGCCGCTGTGCGGTGATGCGTCCTCGCGGGTCGGCGGGCGTCTGCGCGTACCCGGGTGACTCGTCGAACGAGCCGATGCTGTCCGGGTTCTGGTGGCTGTCGGGTCGTCCGGTTCGGCCGGGGCGGGGGCGTTCGGAAGGTTCGGGAAAGTTCTCCGGTTCTGCCTGCAACCGTTTGTTCGCCTACGCGTCCTTGTGGGTGGGCGGCAGGAAAGGCCGCACCGCGTTGCCGGGCCCGTCGGGCCGGCTGCCGCTCATGTCACTTCATCAGGCTTACTTTGTGCTGCCCGGGTTCGGCTCCTGCCGGTCCGGGCGGGATCCAGGGGGGATCATCATGTTTGAGACCGACCGTGTCGTGCGTCGGGTCCGTCGTGCCGTGCCGGCTGTCGTGGTGGCGGGCGGGTTGTTCGCCGGCGGTGTGGTCACCGCCGGCCCGGCGTTCGCGGCCACGCCGCCGCTGACCCTCACCGTGCAGCCGCCGTCGGCGATCGGTGCCGCCGGACAGCCGGTGGAGTTCACCGAGACCATCACCAACCCGGGTTCGGTGGGCTGGGCCGTGGTCCTCAAGCTCACCGTCGAGGCGGGGGACGGCGCCGGGGCGGACTTCATGACCATCGAGGCCCGCAACGACCTGAACGGCACGTGGGAGACGGTTCCGCTGACCTTCCGTCAGGAGCAGGGCAAGGGCGTCTTCTCGGCCGACGTCATCGGAAAGATCACTGTCCCGGCGGGGGAGAAGAAGGACGTCCACCTGCGGCTGGGTGCCCCGATGGGCAAGCCGCACGCCGGTGCGACCAACGGCGGTGTCGGGTCCGCCGTCACCCTGCGCTCGGAGGTCAAGGGCTGGTGGCAGGAGTTCCCGGTCGAGCCGGCCGTGCAGGACACCCGTACCGTCCCGGTCGGCGGCATCTCCAACGACGTGGTCGGTGTGCCGGCGACGGCCGTCGCGGGCGGTGCGCCGGTCGAGTTCGACGCGGTGCTCAGGAACCCGACGCCGTCCGCCTACACCAACCTCGGCAACGTGCTGTTCGCGGACCCTCACGCCAAGGTCGAGGTCCGCGGCGCCGACGGCAGCTGGTCCGTCCTGCCCGCGGTCACGGTGCCCGGTGAGGACGGCGGGCTCGGCGGTTTCTACCTGGACGGCCACGACTCCTCGGCCGCGCCCGGCAGCACGAAGACCGCACGGGTACGGATCGGCTACCCCGCGGGTACCGCGAGCTCGGCCGGCGAGGTGCGGTCGTGCGTGTTCGTCAACGAGGCCCCGGGCCGGCCGTTCGAGGGCACGACCTTCTGCCACAAGGGCGCCACCATCGCGATCACCGCGGCCGCCGCCCCGAAGCCCACCACCCCGGCGCAGCCGTCCGCCACGGCCGTGCCCGCGGCGGTTGCTGCGGCCGTGCCTGCGGCGGTCGCGAGCGCCTCGCCGTCGGTGTCCACGGTGGCGTCCGCGGACCCGGACCCGGCCCCGGCAGGCCGACTGGCCTCGACCGGTGTCGACGGCGGCCGCACCGGTCTCCTCGCGGGCATCGCCGCCCTCCTGGTCGGCGCCGGTGCGGCTGCCCTCGTCATCGTCGGGCGCCGGCGCGCCGGCGGCACCGTCTGAGTCGTCGTCCGCCCGGCCGCGGGGAATGGGGGGGGGGGAAAACGAAACCCA
>NZ_JBXQQB010000037.1:30690-76376 GCF_057220535.1 Kitasatospora sp. NEAU-CNBT7
TGCGGCCGGGCGGACCCGCGACCCGTGGCCGGGGCGGGACCCGTACTGACGGGCCCGTCCCGGCCGCGGCCGTACGGCTGACCACCCGGCCGCAGGCCGACCGGCGGGCTCGGCAGGGCCGGCTACGGACGGCCGCGGCAGATGCTGGTGCCCGGTGCGGTTCAGCGGCTGGGTCGTCCCGTCCGGGGGGTGTGAGGCGGCCTGCGGACTGCAACCGTGACAGGCGGCGGTGTTCGCGCCCGGCCCGGTGCCGTACCCGGCCGGGTTCCAGCGCGGTGCCGTGGCCGACGTGGAGCGCGGCGGGTTCGCGGGTCTGCCGGGGATCAGGCCCGTGAGGGAGTCGGCGATCACGTCGCCGGCGACGTGGCCGCCCTGGGCGGTGCGGACGGAGACCGATCCGGCGGTGTGCCCGGGTGTCCCGGCGGGCTCCTCTTGCTGCGGGGGTGGGGCGGGGGCGGGTGGTGCTGATCGGGTGCCCGTGGGCGGCGACGCACTCGCGCAGGCTGCGCCTGCGACGGGCGACGGGCGACGGCCGGCGCGGCGCGGTGCGGCGCAGTTCGGTGAACCGTCGGGCTTCGGGTCGCGTCCTCCCGGTGGGTGGCCGTGTCGGGCGGGCGCCGTGTACGGGGAGGAGGTGACGGATGGCAGGGGAGACGATCGGTGTCGGGCTGGCCGTCATAGCGGGTCTGGTGAGTCTGGGGGCCGGTGTCCGGGAGGCGTGGCTGCAGATGCGGCTGTCGCGCTCCGGGGTGCACGCCGTGGGGGTGGTGGTGGACCAGGAGCACACGTCGGGGGACGACTATTCGACCCCCGTCATCGAGTTCACCGACCGGCAGGGCGGATCCGTCAGGTTCCGGCCTCCCACGACGGGGACGGGGCCTGCCCTCGGAGCCCGCGTACCGGTCGCCTACCTGCCCGAAAGGCCGAAGAGCGCCCGGGTGTTCACCCGGGCGTACCGCCTGCACCGCATCGTCGGCCTGTTCTTCGGTGCCGCGCTCTGTCTGGGTGTCGCGGCCGGGTGCCTGTTCGTGCGCTGAGCCTGCTGCCTCTCCGGCTCTCAGCGCTCGAGCCGGTGCCGGATGTGTTGCGGCCGGGCCGCACCGAGCTCGAGACGGTTCTCGTCGAGGCCGTTGACGATCCGTAGACGGCCCTCGGCGAAGGTGAACTCCACCTCCACCGTGCCGGTTGCCAGGTCGTGCTCTGCCGGACGCCACTCGAGCAGCGCGACCTCGAGCAGTTCCTGGCCGACCAGGGGTTCGAGGCGTTCATCGCCGTGTGACCACCGCGGGGTGAGCTCGAACCACTCCCACCCGGTGATGGCGGCCGTGGTGTCGATCGTGTTCCAGCCGATCGAGAGCCGGTCGAGCTGCGTGTGGCAGACCTCCACCTGGAGGCCGTCGAAGTCGAGCACCACCGGGCAGTCGGCGAACCAGTCTCCGTCCTCGACGAAGCGGACCAGGGCGTACCCCGTCAGCGGCCTGCCGACGAGCGTCGCCAGCCGTGATCCGTGAGCTTGCCGAACCGCCTCGATCCCGGTCAGGAACGACGGCGTGAAACCGGAGATCCCCATGTCCACGGGGGCCGAGTCTTCCAGCCCGCGGCTCGATCGACCAGCAGTTTCCGGGAGCGGCAGGCCTCTCGGTGCCACCGGGCGGCTCGGATCCCACAGCGCGATCCGGTTGCGTGGCGCCTTCGACGATGCCGGGGTTCAGCACAGGGTCATGCCTGCGGGCAGGGTCCCGTACGAGGCCGTCGGGTGCAGGCGTGGGAGCCGGTCAGGTCGTCGGCGCGTGCCGCGTCGATGGTCCCGGTCGTTGTCGTCCCCTGTCAGCCCTTGCCGAAGTGCTGCGCGGGGAAGGCGCCTGCTGCTCGGAGGGTGGTGGAGAGCCGGTCCGCGAGTTCGGTGAGGCGTGCGGTGGCGGCCGGGCCCAGGTGGTCGTACGGGGCGGCGTCGAGGCGGTCGGTCAGTGCCTCGGCCTCCGCGCGCAGGGCGGTGCCCGCCCCGGTGAGATCGCCTGCTGCGTCCAGCAGGCCGCGTTCACGCAGCCGGTCCCGGGTGGTGTCCCACTGCAGGGCGGACCACCCGCGGGTGCGCATGAACAGGGCCGAGGTGGGTGCCGTGCCGGTGGCGTTGTGCAGGACCAGCGCCTCGATGCCGGACAGGCCGGCGATCGTCAGGGCGGCGACGTGGCCGTCACCGCGGTGTTCGCGCAGCAGCGTTGCGGCGTGCCACAGCGCCAGATGCGGTTGCTCGGGGACGGGGAGGTCGGCGTTGGCGGCGTACAGCGGCCGGGCCTCGCGGCGGCAGGCCTCGGTGGCGTGCAGGGCCAGCTGGGCCGCCTCGGTGATGGCCGTGGACGTGACGGTCTCCTTGCCGAGCAGCCGTCGCAGTGTCCGGTCCACGCCGCGCAGCCGTGCGGTGAGCACCTCCCTCGGCGTGGTCACGGCCCACGCGGCGGGGATGTACCGCCGTATGTGCGCGTGGTCGAAGTTGTGGAACGTTGCTGTGACGGTGCCCGCGCCGACGGCCCCGAGCGGTGCCGCGCGGCCGGCGAGGTAGGCCATGGGGCCGTGATCCAGGCCGAGTGCCGTGAGTGCTTCCGTGTGTTCCGATGCGAAGTACACCGATGCGTGCAGGGGGCTGACGGCGTGGTGACAGCGGCGGCGTGCGCTCGCCTCGACGGAAGTCATGCCGTGGCTCCGATCTCTGTGGTCAGGTGCGGTGGTGCGGACGGGGGCGAGGCGCATCAGGCTTCGGCCGTGGATCCCGTGGATCCCGTGGGTTCCGTGGGTTCCTGGGTTCCGTGGGTTCGTGGTCTCCTGCCGGCGGTGGTCGGAGAAGGCCGGGACCGCGAAGCCGCGGGTGGGCAGCCGGTCGGCGAGGCCCGCGCCGACCACCCGGACGAGTGCCTCGCGTACGACGGCCAGGCTCACGCCCTGCTCCTTGGCCAGGTCATGGGGTCTGAGGGCGTCGCCGGGGGCGTGGTACCCGCGCATGATCGCGTCCCGTCGTGTGTGTGGACCTGCTCGGGCCATGGCGAAATGATAGACGATCAGATTGATAATCGATTATCAGGTTGGGTGGTCGGTCCCGGGATCCCCACCGGTACCGGGAAGATCCGCCACCCCGGCCACCTGACCAGCCGGCCTGCGGAGGACCGGACCGCCTCGCCCTGCGCGGTGCTGGGGCTCAGTGCCGCCACCCTGCGCGTGGTGATCTCACCGGTCGCGCGGTCGCGCGGTCGCGCGGTCGTGCGGCCGCGGGACGGCGGGTCGGCCGGGGCCCTGTTCCTGCGCATCCGGGTCCTGCGGGGGAGACCCGACACGATCGTGGCCGCGCTCGTGGCGCGCGAGCACATCCCGTTCGTCGACGTCACCACCTCGGGGGACGAGATCCTCGCGGCCGCCCGCACCGAGCCGGGCCCACGCGACCCGCTGGTCGTTCGTCAACTTCCGTCCACGCAGGCGGTGACGTGGCCGGAGAGCGCCACGATCCTGCACGTCTTCCGGCTCACCTCCGAGTGGCCCCACCGGGTGCCGACCGGGCCCGAACGCGCGGCGGCCGAGCGCGGCGGCCCTGGCCTCGCGGACCGGCCACCCGGAGAGCACGGTGCGCCGCCGCCTGGCCCAACTGGCCGCCCAGGGCAGGCTGGTCACCCAGGCCCCGGTCGAGCCGAGCCGCCTCGGGCTGCCGATCGAGGCCAAGCTGCTGCTGGCAGAGTTCCGCCCAGCGGAACCGGTGGGTCCTGCCAGCCGGGCGGCCGGACCGTGCTGCGTCCTCCCACTCGCGCCCGTGGCTTCGGGTCTCGGTGCCAGGGCGGGGCCCGGCGTGGAACGGGCAGAGCTTGCTCCGTTCGGGTGAGGTTCGGGTTCGTCGGCGGGTGGGGATGGGCAGAGCCAGCGGTATGACGACTCCCACCACCAGGCGCCGCCGTCGCCGCCGTCCGGCCTCGCTCGCCGTGCCTGCTCCCGTCGCCCCGGTCTGTGCCGCGAGGCCGTCGGCCGCGGTCCGGCGGCGCGGCGCAGGCAGGTGCTGCCGGACCTGGTCCAGCGAACACATCCGTCCGGGCGGCCAGGTCGTCCGCACGGTCTGGCACGAGCCCGTCTGCCCGACCGGGGCCCGGCCGTGACCGACCCCGCAGGGCGGACCCCGACCGCCCGGTTCCGGGCGGGCAGCACGGTGGTGCACCGCGACGTCCACCGCGGCCGGGTCTGGACCGCGATGCCGCAGCGGGTCATCGACGACACCGGCGAGAACCTCCAACTCGCCTACTGGCCCGGCATCACCTCCCTCGCCCCGACCACCTGGATCGACTCCCTCGCCACCGGCGACACCGCGCTCCGCGAGAGCGGCCTGGACCACCTCGCCGCCGGCACCTGGACCCTCGCCCCCTACCGCTGGACCGGCACCGCGCTGCGCAGCACCTTCCTGGCCGGGGAGCACTTCTCGGTGCACCGGTTCCAGGACGCCCGCACGGGGGAGCCGCTGCACTGGTACGTGAACTTCGAACTGCCCCACACCCGGCGCCCGGCCGGGATCGACACCTTCGACCTGTTCGTCGACCTCGTGGTGGAGCCCGACCTCTCCGCCTGGTCCTGGAAGGACGAGGACGAGTACGCGCACGGCCGACGGCTGGGCCTGGTCGGCGACGACCTCCACACCCTGGTCGAGCAGGCCCGCCAACGCGCGCTCGGCCTCCTCCAGGGCCGGGCCGGCCCGTTCGCCGACCCGTGGACCGCCTGGACTCCCGACCCCGCCTGGCCGCTACCGGTCCTGCCCGACGGCACGGACGGCACGGACGGCGTGGACGGCACGGAGGGCACGGCTGCGCACTGACCCCCGCGGTCGGGAGCGCGGCGTCGCCTGCTCCACCCGGTGGGCCGCTTCTGACGGTGCTCGGCGCGGATGGTGAGCCGGCGCAGGAGGGCGGTGGCACTGACGCGGCCGCGCCGGCGGAAGGTGGTCTCCCGTACTGCCTAGCTCCGCGCGGTCGTTGTGTGCACCGTCTCACGGTAGGGCGCCAGGAAGGTGGTCAGTGCCGACAGCATCGCCTCCGGGGCCTCCTCGGCAGGGTAGTGGCCGCAGTCGGGGAGGACGATGCTCTCCACGTGGTCGGCGGCAAGCTTCATCGTCGCGCCGACCGATGCGCCCAGGTTCTGGGCACCCCCGATCGCCAGGACAGGAAGGGTCAGCCGTCGTGTCGTGCGCTGCTGGTTCTGTTCGATGGTCGTGTCGAGAGCACGGTAGAACTCGAAGCTGGCCCGCCGGGCTTCCGGGTCGGCGGCGAGGGTGTCGACATAGTGCCGGACGGCGTAATCCGGCAGTGCCTTCGCGGATTTCGTGGCGAACTGGTGGCCGAAGAAGAGGTGCTCCCGTCCGCTGATCAGCTGCTCGTTGATGCCCGTCAGCCGGTTGAAGGCGAAGTGCCAGAGACGGTCGTTGGCCTCCTGGCTGCCGAAGAGAGGGGGCGTGGGGGAGAGCCCGGGGATCGCGGCTTCGGCGACGGCCAGGCGGTCGATCCGGTCGGGGTGATCCGCGGCGAGGGCGTAGCCGGTCCACATCCCGATGTCGTGGCCGACCATGGCGAAGCGCCGATGCCCGAGCGCGTCCATCAGTGCCACCATGTCGCGGGCGAGGGTGCGGGTGTCGTACCCGGCCAGGGGTTTGTCGGAGAGCCCGACGCCGCGCGGATCGACCGCGACGACCCGGAAGTCCTGGGCGAGCGCGGGCATCAGGAGGCGCCAGGCGTACCAGGTCTGGGGCCAGCCGGCGAGCAGCAGCAGCGGGGGGCCTTCGCCGCCGGTGACGGCGTGCAGGCGCAGCTCGCCAATGTCGACGTACCGACTGGTGAAGGTGTCGGCGAATCGGTCCGGGAGGTTCGGCGCCCGGGAGGCGGAACCGGGGCCTTCGGGCAGGGGCAGGTGGTCCGATGGCAGTGTCATGATCATCCTTTGCGGCAGGGCTGTCGGGACCGACAGCGGAATCGGCGGCGTCCCGTCCGGCACTACCCGGTGTGCACGCGGGCCATGGGCCAGAACCCGACGCGTTGCGGGGGTCCGTCGACGGGCGGGACGACGGGGGTGTGGACGTCTGATGCGGTGTCATCGATCCTCGTGCGGCCTTCCGGTGGGAAGCGCCGGCTCACCACGCTAAGCATCTTGGATCGATCAGTCAAAGATAGTTTGACCGATCGATCCAAGATGGGGGTAGGCTCGCACCGGAGATCGCGGAACGAGAGGTGCACCCATGTCCGGCCGGAAGCAGTTCGACGTCGGGGCGGCCCTCGACCAGGCGATGCGCGTGTTCTGGCAGCGCGGATACGCGGACGCCTCGCTCGACGCCCTCGGGTCCGCCACCGGTCTCGGCCGCGGCTCCCTCTACGGCACCTTCGGGACCAAGGACGCCCTGTTCCGCCAGTGCCTCGACCGCTACGCGTCGATCTACGGCACGCAGTACGAGCAGGCGCTGACGGCGCACCCCGGTGATCCGGTGCGCGCGGTCGAGGCGTTCCTCGACGTCACCCTGCGCCGCATCGCCGACCCGAGGGTCCCCACGGGGTGCCTCATCGCCCAGTCCGCCACGCTGTCGCCGACGCTGAACGAGGAGCACAGCCTCCAGGTCCGTGGCCTGCTCGACACGCAGCGCCAACGGGTACGCGCAGCGCTGGCGGATTCCTCCGCCGACACCCGGACGCTCGACGAACTCGCCGTCTTCGTGGTCGCCGTCAACCAGTCGCTGGCCGTCCTGAGCCGCGCCGGAACCCCGGACACCGAGCTGCGGTCCGTCACCCGGCTCGCCTGCACAACGCTGGCGGACACCCTCGCCCGGGCAGCATCGAAGGACGCCACCATCGAACTCCCCGGGCCCGGGCCATCCATGCCGTGATCCCGGTAACGACCTGCGACGTTCAGGATCCCGAGAACCGCCGTGCGATCCTCCGGGCAGGCGGTCCTGCAGTACGACCGCTGACCGCAACTGGACAGCCCTGATCGACAGCAGCATCGTCGCCGAAGCCGCCGAAGCCGCCGAAGCCGCCGAAGCCGCCGAAGCCGCCGAAGCCGCCGAAGCCGCCGAAGCCGCCGGAGACGAACCGGGTGCCGGCGGTCCGGGGTGGCCTGGGCCGGGAGGCGCAGTGCGGGCTCGCGTCGGTTCGGAGGGCTGCGGCTTCTACGCGTTGTCGAGGAGGAAGTCGTAGTAGTCGGTCGGGCCGGCAAGGACCGCCTGGAAGTACAGGGGTTCGCCGTCGGCGTCGAGGGGCACCTCGTGGCCGGCGGTGCGGGTGAAGCCGAGGGAGAGCCTGGGGACGGTCCGGAAGCTCGGCTCGTCGTGGCGAACGGTCAGGCCCGCCTCCTCCAGCTGTCGCACCAGTTGGAGGGCAGGGGTACGGAACACGTCGGTGCCGCGGAACCGGACCGTGATCTCCTCCGGGCCGGGCCGGGGGATCCACACCTCGGCGGCGCGCAGCGTCCGGGCCTTCTCCAGGTGGAAGACGATCTCGAACTGCGGGTGCAGGGCGGTGATCCGCATCGGGCGGAAGGGACTGGTGGAGCCCTCGTTGGACACCTTGACCCGGCCGAGACGGGCGGCGGCGGTCCTGACGTCCTCGGCGGGCATGCCGATGGGGAAGCCGGTGATTCCGTTCGGCGGGTCGAGTTCGATGTCCATGGAGATCACTCTAGGAGGGTCGGCGCTGGGCGGTGTGGACCCGACCGGTCGCTGCCCCGACAAGCGCGTTCTGGCGGCAGGTACTGCGCTGCGAGCCGTGTTCGCCCTCTCCTACGCCTGTGTGAGGGCCTGCGCCGGAATCTCGATGGCCCGGCGGTCAGGTCTCGTCATCGACGCCTCGGACCGGGCGGAGAACCAGTTCTCAGGACGCCGACGCAGGTTTCGAGGCCTCGGCTGCTGCTCCTGCCACCACGGCAAGGCTTGTTCGTCGGCGCGGCGGTGGAGTGGAAGACCTCTCGCGCGACCCTCCCGGTGCTGGTCCCCGTGGCCGCGATGTGTTCCCGGCTGGACGGATCGCGCAGGACGATCTCGTAGCCGCGAGCGTGTTCTCCTCGCTGTCCAGCCCGCTGAGCAGAGTGTGTATCCCGGCTTCGGGACGCCCTTCTGGCTCTCGACCTCTTGTGCGGGGACGAGGACCTTGACCCGATGTACTACCAGGAGCTCATCGACTCTTCGCCGGCACGCGAGTTCCGCAGCACTCCGGCCGCCGTCCATGATGTGCACGCGAATCTGTCGATCGGGAACATGGACTTCGACGAGTTTGCCGAGGAGGCGCTCGCCGACCCCGAAGGCATCCTTCGCCCCGCGAGATGACGCCGTCGGCGACCGACCGGAAGCAGGGCCGGCGGGTGACCCCGAGGCCGATTCAGTTGCGGCGGATGCGGAGGTGGGTCTTCGCGCGCGGCGCACCGGCAATACGGTGGTGGTGGTAGGAGAAGGTGGGCTGCTTGGATCGGGAATGGAGAACTCGATCTGGGACGCACTACTGCCGGAGGTCCGGTGATGTGCGAGCGCGAGGCAGAACTGCGGTGCTGAACCGGGTATCGGGGGCCTCAAAATCGAGTGCGAGAGTTCCGGTCCGGGTGATACAAGGTCTGCGTGACTGAACATCTCGACTTCCCCACCCTGCTGCGCATGCTCGACGAGCGGTCCGCCGCGTTTCGCGCCGCCGTCGCCGCAGCCCCCAGCCTGGACGCCGACGTCCCCTCCTGCCCGGGCTGGACGCTGTACGACCTGGCGAACCACCTCAGCGAGGGGGACCGCTTCTGGGCCCACATCGTGCGGAACACCGCGCCGGGCGACGAGCGGCCGAGCAAGGACGGGCTGGCGGCGCCCAGGGAGCGCGAGGCCCTCATCACCTGGCTGGCCGACTCGACGGAGCAGCTGCTCACCGCTCTGCGCGAGACCGGCCCGGACCGGGGCTGCTGGGCCTGGTGGGAGCCGCTGGCCTCGCCGCACACGGTGGCCGCCGCGGCCCGCCGCCGCGTCCCGGAGACGCTGATCCACACCTACGACGCCCAGCTGGCCTCCGGCACCCCGCAGGAGCTGCCGACGACGGAGGCGGTCGAAGCCATCGACGAGTTCCTCGCCACCGTCTGCACCGTGACGGTCCCGTGGACGGGCGAGCCCGCCACCATGGACTACCACGCAGCCGAGGCCGGCACCTGGCGCCAGACGGTGGACGCCGCCGGTTCCCGCTTCACCCGCCTCACCGCGGCGGAGGCCGCCGACAGCAAGCCCACCGCCGCTATCCACGGCACGGCGAGCGAGGTGGCCCTGCTCATGTACATGCGCATCCCGGCCGGTTCGGTGCGGGTGGAGGGCGATGCCGACCTGCTCCAGCAGCTGCAGAACTGGGGCTGAGAGGACATCATCTCGCCCGGAGCGTCTGCGGGTGCAGACGCTGCTGCTGCGATGCCTGCTGCGATGCCGGCGAGGCCGCGGAGTGGTCGGCCCTGCGTTCGTAGCGGCGGTGGAGCCGGCGGGAAGCCGCCGAGCCGGGCGACAGTGCGCTCGCCCAGCCGGCAGCTCCTCCGCTGCCGGTCCCTCGCCCCTGGTCCATGGTCCCCGGTCCGACGGGCCTTCGGCCGGGCGCCGGCCGGATCAGGAGAGTGTCGGGATGACCGCCTGGACCTTGGAGGCGACTTCCTGCGGCAGCGCGACGTAGCCGACGGAACCGATGGACTGCTGGGCGGGGGCGCTGCTGGTGTAGGTCAGGAAGGCCTTCAGGGCGTCCAGCGACGCGGACTTGTTGCCCTTGTCGCAGACGACCTCGTAGGTGACCAGGACGATCGGGTAGGCGTTCGGCGCCGTGGTCGCGTAGTCGAGGTCGAGGGTCAGGTCGCCGTCGGTGCCGACGACCTTGGAAGAGGCGAAGGTGGTGGCGGCGTTCGCCGCGGTGGCCTCCACGGGGGAGGGGGCGCCGGTGGAGATCTGCGCGCTCTTGAGGTTGTTGGTCTGGGCGAAGGAGAGCTCGACATAGCCGATCGAGTTCTTGACCTGCTTCACCTGGGCCGAGACGCCCGCGCTGCCGTTGGCCGACTGGCCGCCCTGGCCCGCCCAGGCCTTGCTCGACGGGTAGGGCCACGCGCCGTTCGACGTCGCGGCGAGGTAGGCGGTGAGGTTGGCGGTCGTGCCGGAGTCGTCCGAGCGGTGGATGCTCTGGATATCGGCGTCGGGCAGGTTCACGCCGGGGTTGAGGGCGGCGATCGCCGGGTCGTTCCAGTTGGTGATCTGCGAGTTGAAGATCTTGGCGATGGTCGGGGAGTCCAGGGTCAGCTTGTCGACGCCGTCCACGTTGTACACGATCGAGATCAGTCCGGCGACCATCGGCAGGTCGATGGCCCGGCCGCCGGTGCAGACCTGCTTGGAGGCGTCGACGTCGGCCGGTTTCAGGGCCGCGTCGGTACCGGCGAAGGCGACCTTGCCCTCGTTGAACTGCTGGACGCCGGCGCCGGAGCCGACCGCGCCGTATGTGACGGTGACGGACGGACAGGCCGCGCCGAAGGCGGCCTTCCACACGTCGATCGCATTGCCTTGTGCGGTGGAGCCGGCCCCGAGCAGCTGGCCGGACCCGGCGCAGGCGATCGAGGTACCACTCGCCGGCCCGGAGGGGGCCGCGCTCGGCGAGCTCTCCGACCCGCAGGCGGAGGCGGATGCCAGAACGGCGAGCGCGGCGGCGGAGGTCATGAAACGGAAGCGGAAGGTAGCCCGTCGGGGCATGGCGGTCTCCAGGACGACGTCAGCGGCGGACGCAGCCATCATCGACGCGCGCCCGCACACTCCGTCCCCGACATGCCGTCACCTCCCTGCTCTCACCCGCCCGGGGGATCGGTGACACGAGAGACGCACCGGCCCTTGCGCGCGCCGGCCGCTGGTCCGGACGCGGATCGGGATCGACACCGTGGACCTGCTCGGGTCGACCAGGTGGTCGAGCCCGACTCGTCCTCGGTCGCGTGGACAGACGAGGACGGGCAGGCGCACGTCCGCCGCCGCCTCGGCTTCACCGCCGCCGACGACCACCGGGCGGTCGAGCACACCTGCGGGCGCGCCCTCGGCCTCCTCCAGGAACCGCAGCCACGTTTCCACTGCTGGACCGGCGACGACCGCGTCGACCGCACGAAGCCCTGCCCGGCATGCTCGGTCTGCTGTACGGCGCCTCAAACGCAGAGGTTCGCAGGCTCCAGATCACCGACATCGACCCGCTCGCGCAGACCGTCCGACTCGGCGAACGTCCGCACCCCGTCCCGCTGGATCCTGCTTCCTGGGCTGTGCTCCAGCGATGCCTTGCCCACCGAGCGGCATGGACGATGGCCAACAACCCCCACGTCAGGCCCTGGTCGTCCTTCAGCAGGTCGACGTCCGGCGCTTGCGGTGCGGACGACACCCCTGTGGTCCGACGCCGGGCCGCCGCCCTGACGGCGCTCGGTGGCGTACCGGGTGGGGTGGGTTTGGTGTTCGGGGTGTGTGTCGGTGTAGGCCGGGGGGCGTGGCGGCTTGTGTCAGGGCGTGTGGGAGGGGGTGTGGGTGGTTTTTGTCAGGGTGCTGATCACGGTGGAGAGGACGAGGGTCACCGCCAGGCTTGCGGCCGCGACCATGGCGACGCCGATCAGGTAGAGGCCGGTGGAGTCGTCGGACCAGTCGTAGGAGGCGGCGGCGGTCAGGCCTGTCGTGGTGCCGAGGACGGCGTCGGTGCCGTGGTTGCGGTAGGCCGCCCAGGCCACGGGTGGCAGGAGGGTCAGTACCAGGGCGATGACCTGCCAGGGTTGGTAGGGGCCGGTCTGTGATCCGTCGGGGTGGACGTCGTAGTGCTGGTCCCAGCCCAGCCAGGCGGCCCATGCCGCGGCCGCGGCGAGGAACAGCAGGAGGGACAGTACGGGGTTCGGTGGTGTGGGGCGCATGGTCCAAGCGTGGTGGTGTGCCCGGGCCCGGGACCAGAGTGCGCGTACTCATGACGTACGGCGGTTTCCTGTGATCGGTGCCGTCCTGCTTGTGCGGCAGGTGGTGGCGTTGTTGCTGCCGGTCGTCGTGTCGGCGCTGTCCTCGTGCGGGCCGGATGCCGGACGGCGGGCAGGGTGTTCGTTGTCGGTGGGGTGCGCCTGCGTTTCGGGGTGTGTGGTGGTCCAGTAGCCGTGTTCGGGTGGGCGGTTCCTCGTTTTCGGGGTGTTGTCGGGTGTGGGTGGTGGGTGGCTGTTCAGGTGAGCGGCTTGGCGAGTACGGCCTTGCGGTGGCTGAAGGTCTCGATGGAGTACCGGCCGTGGTAGCTGCCCATGCCGCTGGCGCCGACGCCGCCGAAGGGCAGGTCCAGGACCATGACGTGGGCGACGGGCAGGCCGTGGGCGAGGGCGCCGGAGGAGGTCTCGGCGGCGATGCGGTGCCGCGTCGTGTCGGAGTCGGTGAACACGTACAGGGCGAGGGGCTTGTCGCGGTCGTTGACGAAGTCGATCGCCTCGTCGAGGCCGGCCACGGTGACGACCGGCAGGATGGGGCCGAAGATCTCCTCCTGCATGACGGGGGAGGCGGGGTCGACGTCGGCCAGGACGGTGGGGGCGATGTACCTGTTCGTGCGATCGCCGTCCCCGCCGACGACGGTGCGGCCGGAGTCGAGCAGGCGGGTGAGGCGGTCGAAGTGGTGTTCGTTGACGATTCGTCCGTAGCTCCCGGAGGTTGCGGGGTCGGTTCCGTAGAGGTCTTCGACGGCGCGGGTGAGGGCGCCTTCGAGGGCGGTGGCGGTCTGCGGGTCGGTCAGCACGTAGTCCGGGGCGATGCAGGTCTGTCCGGCGTTGAGGAACTTGCCGCGGGCCAGCCGCTGTGCGACCACGCCGAGGTCGGTGCCGCGGTCGACGAAGGCCGGGGACTTGCCGCCCAGTTCCAGGGTGACGGGGGTGAGGTGTTCGGCGGCGGCCCGCATGACGATCCGTCCGACCGTGCCGTTGCCGGTGTAGAAGATGTGGTCGAAGTGTTCGGCCAGCAGCGCCGTCGTCTCGGGGATCGCGCCTTCGACGACGGCCACGGCGGTGGTGTCGAGGTAGGCGGGCAGCAGCCTGGCCAGGGCCGCGGACGTGGCCGGGGCCAGCTCGCTCGGCTTGGCGACGACCGCGTTCCCGGAAGCCAGCGCGCCGACCATCGGGGCGAGCAGCAGCCCGGCGGGGTAGTTCCACGGGGCGATGATCAGTACGACGCCCAGCGGGTCGTACTGGGTCCACGCCGACGCGTCCGGTCCCAGCTGCGGCGGGACCTCCACCGCCTCGCGGGCCAGCCACGTCCGGAGGTGCTCGAGGGTGTGGTCGATCTCGCGGATCGTGAAGTCGATCTCGGTGCGGTACGCGTCGGCGGAGGGCTTGCCGAGGTCGCTGTGCAGGGCGGCGGCCAGGTCTTCGCCGCCTTCGGTGAGCATCTCGCGCAGGGCGCGCAGCTGTGCGGTGCGCCATGGGAGGGGCTTGGTGCGGCCGGTGCGGAAGGTGGCGCGCAGCCGCGCGACGATGTCGGCCGGCGACTCGGAGCCGATGTGGTTCATGGGGACCTCGCTGGGGGTGCGGCGCGGCCGGGGTCGGCCGCGCAAGGGGGATGAAGGGGAGTGGGTTGCTCGTGCAGCCCTTCGATCGGCCGCCCTGGCCGGGCGTCGTTCGATGTGACGAAGACTTGACGGGGTGCTGTCCGCTTCCGGGCCGGCGGTGGCGGGCGGTCCGCCGGGTGGTGGACCGTGCCGACAAGGTGACGGGGTGACGGGGTGACGTGCCGTCGGGGTGGCCGGGTGGCCGGGTGACGGCGTTACACGGTCTCGTCGTCGGCGGGCCGGGCCGGTGCGACGGACGTCTGCAGGGGGGCTTCCTCGATGAGGAGGCAGAGCAGGAGGGCGAGGAGTGCGCAGGGGGCGGCGTAGAGGAAGACGTCTGCAATGCCGTGGCCGTAGGCGCCCTGGAGCCAGGTGCGGACGGGGGCGGTGAGCTGGTTCATGGCGGGCAGTGCGCCGCTGCCCGTGGCGTGGGCGGCTTCGGTCTGTGCTTCGCGGGTGAGGCCGGTGATGGTGGCGGTGGCGTGGTGGGCGATGCGGGAGGACATCAGGGAGCCGAGGACTGCGACGCCCACCGCGCCGCCGAGTGAGCGGAAGAAGGTGATCACGGAGGAGGCGGCTCCGAGGTCGGCCGTGTCGACCTGGTTCTGGGTGGACAGGACGAGGTTCTGCATCATCATGCCCACGCCGGCCCCGAGCAGGGTCATGGGGAGGGCGAGCTGCCAGTAGGGGGTGTCGTGGCGCATCAGGCCGAGCAGGCCCAGGCCTGCGGTGAGCAGGACGCCGCCGGCCACCAGCCAGCCCTTCCAGCGGCCGGTCGAGGTGATGAACCGGCCGGAGAGCGTGGAGGAGACGAACATGCCGGCGATCATCGGGGTGGTCATGATGCCGGACATGGTCGGTGACTCGTCGCGGGCGAGCTGGAAGTACTGGGAGAAGAAGACCGATCCGCAGAACATGCCGACGCCGACGAGCAGCGAGGCGAGCGAGGCGAGGGTGATGGTGCGGTTGCGGAACAGGCGCAACGGCATGATCGGGTTCGCGGCGCGGGTCTCGGTGACGATGAACAGCAGTGTGAGCAGGGCGGTGGTGCCGACCATGGTGAAGGTCTGCCAGGACAGCCACCGGTATGCGTCGCCGGCGAAGGTCACCCAGATCAGCAGCAGCGAGGCGGCCGCGGTGACGAGGAACGCGCCGGTCCAGTCGACCTTGACCTTCTGCCGGGTGACGGGCAGGTGCAGGGTCCTGTGCAGGACGGCTATGGCGATCAGTGCGAAGGGGATGCCGACGAACAGGCAGTAGCGCCAGCCGTGTTGGTCGGCGTCGGTGATGACGCCCCCGAGCAGCGGGCCGCCGGCGGTGGCGATGGCGATGGTCGCGCCGGTGTAGCCGGAGTAGCGGCCCCGCTCGCGCGGGGAGATCATCGCTGCCATGACCACCTGGACCAGGGCGGTCAGACCGCCCGCGCCCAGGCCCTGCACCACCCGGGCGCCGATCAGCATCGCCGGGCTCTGCGCCAGACCCGCGATGACCGAGCCGGCGATGTAGATGACCAGGGACGTCTGGACCAGTGCCTTCTTGCTGACCAGGTCGGCGAGCTTGCCCCACAGCGGGACGGAGGCGGTCAGGGATAGCAGGGCCGCCGTGACGACCCAGGTGTAGGCCCACTGGCCGCCGCCGAGGTCCTTGATGATCGTCGGCAGGGCGTTGGTCACGATGGTCGAGGACAGGAGTGCGGCGAACAGGCCCACCATCAGGCCCGAGAGCGCCTTCATGATCTGGCGGTGCGTCATGGACGCACTCCTGTCGCCGCCCCCGTGTCCGGGCGCGCCCTTGGGCTCCGCGTGGATGTGCACACCGGCCGGTGCGATCGTTGCCATGGTCTTCCTTCTCCGACGTCCCGGATCGACCCGAAGCGCGGATCCGCGCTTCTTCGTGCCGGGCGCGTTCGCCCGGCCCCCGACCGACCGCCCCTTTTGCGGTGCGTCGTTCGGACGTGACCGAGACTCCAACGGAAGACTGTCCACCTTCCAGGCCAAATACGGGCGATCGGCTTCCACCCGTGTCCACTCGTGCCCACCCGTCGGCGGGTGTCGGTGGCCGGTTCGGATTCCCCGTGCGCGGCCGGTTGGTTGGGAGCATCCGGCCGCGGATGTCACGGCACGTGGGTCGCCGACGGGTCGGCAGGTCGATGTGGTGCTCGCGGAGGCGCGTTCGCCGATTCCCCCGGTTGGCCGTGGGTCTGCGCACTGCCCGGGCCGCTCGGTCATCGGCGCAGTTGCCGTGGGCGCCGGGTGGCGGCCCGCCGGCGGGGCTTGCCGGGCCGCGCGGCGGTCAGCGGGTGTCGGTGCGCCGTTCGAGGCGGGTACCGCGGCGGAGGGTGATCGACATGAGGTCGCTGGGAGCGTCCAGTTCCAGGCGGTGCCAGCGGCCGCGGGCAACGATCACAGCGGCGCCCGCCGGCAGGTGCACTGCCTCACCGGATTCGCCGGGTCCGGCGGGACGGAAGTGGAGCCGCGCGCCGCCTGCCAGGCAGCACACCGCCTCGTCCGCCTCCGGGTGCATTTCCCAGTGATCGGCGTGGACGTCGGCATCCGTCTCGACGTGGAAGGTCGCGATCTGCCATGTGCCCGGGTCGCTGCTCGTCATTCGGCGTTCGGCGGCCCGGACGTCGCCGTCGGGGTGGAACAGCAGCGCCGAGGCGAACAGGTCGATGGGTGTCGTCGTCATGACGGCGTTCCTTCCGGTTGGTTCTCTGCGGGGGTGGTGGCTCGCAGGATGGTGGTCGTGGCGCGGTGGCGGGGGACTGCGGCGATGGCCACGGCTGTGGCGAGCAGGAAGAGCGCGGCGGCGACGGCCAGGCCCGAGGCGTAGCCGTCGTTCAGTGCGGCGGGGCCGGTGGCCGTGCCGGTGCGGTGCGCCGCGACGGTTGCGAGGACGGCCAGCCCGACGCAGGCGCCGAGTTGGCGTGAGCTGTTGAAGACGCCTGCGGCCATGCCGGCCTCGCGGGGCGTGACGCCTGTGGTCGCGGCGGCGGCGACCGGCGCCAGGACCAGTCCGGTGCCGATGCTGGTGAGGACGGACGGGCCGAGTACGTCGGTGAGGAAGCCGCCGTCCGCTCCGATCGTGGCGAACCAGGCCAGCCCCGCGGCGGCCAGCAGCGCGCCGGGTACCAGTGCCGCGCGAGGGGAGCGGGAGGAGGTGATGCGGGTCGCGGCGATGGTGCCCACGATCAGGCCGCCGGAGAAGGGCAGGAACGCGGCACCGGTGGCGGCGGCGCCCATGCCGAGGACCTGTTGCAGGTAGAGGGACACGAAGTAGAAGGCGCTGAACTGCCCGGCCGCCGCGAGGAACACCAGGACGTTGGCGCCGGCGACCTGGCGGCTGCGCAGCAGCCCGAGGCGCAACAGCGGTGCGGGGGTCCGGGATTCGGTGACGACGAAGGCAGCCAGCAGGACGGCCGAGGAGGTGAGGACCAGCAGCGTGGCCGGGGAGGTCCATCCGACGGTGTCGGTACGGACGACGCCGAACACCAGCAGGCCGGTTCCGCCGGTCGCCAGGACGGCGCCGAGCACGTCCTGATCCTTGTGCCGGGCGGCGGGTGCGTCGGCGGGTACGCCTGCGGGGACCAGCAGGAGGGCCGCGGTGACGATGGGCAGGTTGATCAGCATGACCCACCGCCAGCCCGCGTACTGCGTCAGCAGCCCGCCCGCGAGCACCCCCAGTGCGCCGCCCACCGCGTTCACCGCGCTCCACACCCCGAGCGCGCGGGTGCGCCGGGGGCCCTCGGGAAACGTGGCGGTCAGCATGGCCAACGCGGCCGGGGCGGCCGCGGCGGCGCCGAGGCCCTGGCCGGCCCGGGCGGCGACCAGGTGCCAGGGCGCCTGGGCCAGGCCGCCCGCCAGCGAGCACAGTCCGAAGACCGCCAGGCCCAGCACGAAGAGCCGGCGTCGGCCGTAGAGGTCGCCGGCCCGGCCGCCGAGCAGCAGAAGTCCGCCGAGGGCGAGCGCGTAGGTGTGCACGACCCAGGAGAGGCCGAGCGGGGTGAATCCCAGGGCGAGGCGGATCGCGGGCAGCGCGACGTTGACCACCGACAGGTCCAGGGCGAAGACGAACTGCGCGACGGCAGCCGCCGCCAGCACGGCGCCGGGGCGCCCCCGTAAGTTTCTGTACATGTACGAAAACTAGCGCCCGGTACGCCCCGCTGTCGACACCCGGGGGAAGATGGGGGACATGCCGCAGACGCCCGCACCGCACAAGACCCCCGGCCGACCTCCCCGGATCTCCCGCGAGGAGATCATCGGGACGGCCCTTCGGATCCTGGACGAGGAAGGCGTGGCCCGGCTGACGATGCGCCGACTGGCCACGGAGATCGGCAGTACGCCCATGGCGCTCTACCATCACGTCCGCAACAAGGACGAGCTGCTCGTGCTGCTGCTGGACGACTACGCGACGCGGACACTGCACCGGCCCGACCTGCCCGCCCACCCGCGCGAGCGGATCATCGTCGCCGCGGAGGCGATCCACGAGGTACTGGCCGCCTGCCCCTGGATCGTGGCGGTGCTGACCGCCGACGACCTGCTGTCCAGGACCGCGCTGTGGTTCGTCGAGCAGATCGTGGACGGGCTCGTCGACTGCGGGCTGACGCTCGACCAGGCCGTGCACGGCTACCGCGCGATCTGGTACTACACAGCCGGGGAGATCACGGTCCGGGCGGCAGCGGCCCGGCGACGCGCGCACGACGACCGGCCCGTCCACCGAGAGAGCGTGTTCGCCGGCCTCGACCCCGTCGAGGTTCCCCGGCTGGCGCAAGTCGCCGACCGATGGGAGGCGTTGACCGCCCAGGACACCTACTCGGACGGGCTCCGGGCCCTGGTGGACGGATTCGCCACCCGGTAGCGACACACCACCGCCACCACGCCGTCCCGACGGGCGGCGCGGCCGGGGGCGAGGACGCACCGACGCGAACCGGAAGGCGCCGGCCGGACAAGCCGCCACGAGCCCACCGCCGACGAGCTCCCGCGGTCACCCACCGTGACAACCGCAAACCGGCCGTCCGTGGGGAAGTTCCGGTGACCGCTGTGTGTTGTGGCGTGCCTGGCGGCGACCGGGTCGCCTGTCGGGCGCTGCCACCGCGGTCCCCGCGCCACCGCCACCACCACGACCGCCGGCGGGCCGGGTCTGCCGGGGCTCGCCCGTTCCCTGCCTGAACTCCCGGCCCGCGCCCGGGGAGCACCCCGCCTGTGAGCCGTGGCCCGGCAGCCCGGGCCGGGACGGTCGCAAACCTCGGTGGTGGTGGCCTCACGAGTCCGGGCTCAGGTCCAGGGCGCTGTGCCGTAAAACGCCTCGCTCAGGTGCCGATCGATCCGGCCTCCGGCGTGGGTGTCCGCGTCGAGGATGAGCTGGTGCTCCTGGCTCAGCATCAGCTCCCGGAACCCGCGCAGCTTGTAGCCCCGGTCCCGTGTCCAGAGGGAGATGAGCCGAGTGAGGTGCTGGGCCATGCCGTCCGGTATGACCATGAGAAGGGTGAAACGGTCCGGTTCGAGCAAGGAGGACTCCTGTGCGGGCGCGGTCTCCTGGGCGCTCCGACTGCACTTGGAGTCCAGGCCGAGCCAATTCGTCACTCTGCGTGGCCATTTCGCGGAAGTTGAGGCAGCACCGCTTCACGTGGACAGAGCTGGTGGACCCCAGGTGGAGTGCCCTGGTCGTGCCGCAGATGTCGAAGGCCGGGCGGTACGCCGCGATCCGCCAGGCCGTCGTCCGCGACGCCGGTGCGGCGATGTCCGCCACGGCCTCGTAGGAGGCCTCCAGGGTGGGCCAGTGCCGCAGGGCTCGGAAGCGGCTTCCGGGGATGTGCCCGGTGCGTGACGTCGGGACAGCTCTGGAGCCACGGGCGCTAGCCGGCCAGGAAAACCCGTTCACGGCTCCGCGGCCGAACGGTACGATCTTCGCCGAATGCACACCTGTGCGACGAAGTTCCGTAGAGAAGCAGGTCCATGGCCCACCCGCTCGTCATCGTCACCCTCCTCGTCCTCCTCATCAGACTGGGCCTCTGGCTGAACAAGCACCGCAAGGCCACCGCGGGCCACGATGCGCCCGCAGCGGGCTTGGTGCCGCGCGCCGGACTGGTCGAACTGGGCAGTGAACCCGCCGGGCCGGCGGGGCGGGCCGCGTTGGATGCGGCCAAGGCGGGGGACTGGCGACCCGTTGCCGCCTACCTCTCGGACGGTGACGGTGACTGGAGCACCCGCTACGCCCGGATGAACCCGTTCGGTGACCTCGCGGCCACCGACGACATCTGGCTCTGGCAGTGGCGCAAGGAGCAGCCGGACAGCCCCGAGGCGGCCCAGGTGCATACCGACGCCCTGGTCAAGCGGGCGTGGAGGATCCGCACCGGGAAGTACGCTTCACAGGTGACCCGCGAGCAGGCCATGGGCTTTCACCAGGTGCTGCAGGAGGCGGCGGCGGTGTCGTACGAGGCGATCCGACTCGCCCCGGCCGGGGACCCGAACGCCTGGGTGATGCAGCAGCCGATCGCGATGGGTCAGGGCTGGTCGCACGAGCGCTACCGCGCGCTGTGGGCGGAGATCGTGGCCCGCGAGCCCCACCACTTCGGCGCGCACACCGCCGCGCTGCAGTACTGGTGCGAGAAGTGGCGCGGCAGTAACGAGTTGATGCACGAGTTCGCGGACGAGGCGATCGCCGGAGCGCGAGCGGGCAGCCTGCTGACGGTGCTGAAGCTGCGGGCGTACTGGGAGCAGGTCCTGCGCGACAAGTCCGCGGCCTCGCTCTACCGTTCCGCCGAGTACACGGCCGCCCTGGACGCGGCCCTGGCCGACCTGGCGGCCGCCGACCCCGCCCACCCCGGCATCGTCCCGGCGAGTGGCTGGATCGCCCATGGCCTGATCGAGAATGGCCGCCCGACGCAGGCCCTGAGCCTTTTCCGCAGGATGGGCCGGGAGATCGCCGGCCCGTGGACCTACTACGGGAACCCGGCCGCGGTCTTCGACGCCGCCCGCATCAAGGCCGCCCGCGCGGCGGCCTGACACGGCCGCGCCGACTGGTCGCGGGGGCGGCCGACGCCCGCCGGACGGCTCTTGCGGGTAGGGCCGGTCCGCCACGGCCGGGGCCGGGTTCGCGGTCGTCCGACCGTTGCGGGCTCCCGATCGACGGCCCTCCGGGCGGAGGACCCTCGCCGTCTTCCGATCTCTTCTTCCGATCTCCTCTTCCGATCTCTTCTTCCGGACCCGCGCCGGCGGGCCACAGGGGCACTCGAGGGAAAGTGCCAGGTGAGCGGCTTGACGCAGAGGAGGTCCGATCCTGGCGGGAGCGGGCTGACGCGGCGCTGACGACGCTGACGCGGTCGTTCCGCCCGACACGGGGTTTCCCTGCCTGGCTGCAGCGCTGTGATGCCACGGCCGGTCCGGCGCCGGCGGGCGTTCTCGGTGCGGCCGGGGTCGGCGGCCCCTTCGGGGTGGCGACCAGGTCATGGGGGATCCCGCCGGGGCGGTAGCGGTGCGGCTCGGTGCGGGCAACTCGGTGCGGGTGGTTCAGCGTAGGCAGCCGGTGATGCGGACGGTGGTCTGCGTTCGGCCGGTGAGGCCGTCGGCGGGGTCGCGGGCGGTGAGGACGAGCGGGTAGGTGCCGTCGGCGAGCAGTGGGACGGTGAAGGTGGCGGTGGTGCCGTGGCCGAGGGTGAGTGGTCCGTCGGGCCCGATCAGCTGCCAGGTGGTGGCCTGCGGGTCGGTGATCGGCTGGTTGCCGGGCCGGGTGCGCGCGGTGCCGCTGAAGTGCTCCTCGCAGCCACGCCGTAGGGTGCCGCCGGTGGTGGGCTGCTCGATGGTGACGGCCGGTGGTTGCGGTTCGGGGTTCGCGGTGGGCGAGTTGCCCGGGGTGGTCGGAGTGGTCGGAGTGGTCGGTGGGGCTCCGGACGGGCTGTGGCTGCTGGGCCGGCCGGACGGGGTGCTCGGTGCGGCGGAGGGGCCGGGCGGGGGTGACTGCGGCGGGGCGGACTGCGAGGGTGAGGCCGACGGCGAGGCCGACGGCGGGGCGGAGGGCGGGAGCGTCGGTACGACGGTGGGTGGGGCGATGGTGCCGGGGATGTCCACGGCGGGCGGCGGTTGCGGCAGCCCGGTGGCGAGGTGGACCGTGCCCGGTTCGGTGGGTTGGGCGTCGATGGTGGCGCAGACGGCGGCGGCGACCAGGTGCTGGCTGTCCGGTGCGGTGGTGCCGCGCAGGAGCTGGTCGTCGGGGCCGTGCGGGTGGGTGTCGAAGTAGACGTTGCCGGTGGAGGTTTCGCGGTCGCTGTGCTCGATCCACACCGAGTCCTCGTACTGGGCGCCGGCCTGCTGCCGGTTGCGGCCGGTGACCTGCCAGTCCTTGACGGGGTGCCCGCCGGCGCCGGGGGTGGGCCCGGAGGCCGGGGCGTACAGCCAGCCGTCGCTGTGGAAGCGCTGGGCGCCGCCGACTGCCTTCTCGCGGAAGCTGTACCCGCCGCCCACGACGAAGCGGCCCTTGGGGCAGGCGACGGCGGCCGTGGCGGTTGCGCCGGCGGGAACGTCCACCGCGCCGGTCACGATGGTGGCGGAGGGCAGTTTGGCGCAGATCGGCCGGACGCCGACCGCGTAGTTGGCCTCGGGCGGCTGCGGATCGACGATCCGGGTCATGCGTTCCGCGCCGTCACTGTCGCCCAGCGGGAACGGGCTGGTGCTGAGCGCGGTCCCGGGGTTGGTTTTGGCCGCCCAGTAGCTGGGGTCACCGGAGCCGGTGTCGGCGGAGGCCGAGTTCAGTTCGGCCAGGGGTACGGGTGCCACCGCCCGTCCGGTGACCAGGCGGGTGGCCCGGAACTCCACGCCGAGCTGGATGAGTCCGGCGCCGTCGCAGTAGGGCCGTGCCAGCGACTTCGCCGTCAGCCCGGCGAACGGGCCCTGCTCGGTCAGGTCGCGGTCGCCGCTCCCGAGCTTGTCGCCGATGCGGTCCTGGAAGGCGTGCGCCTGCATGGTGTACTCGCCGCGCGGGGCGAACTCCACCGCTGCGTTGACGCACAGCACGTAGGCGGTGAGGGTGACGGAGGTGCCCCCGGGGTTGTACGCGGACACCAGCCAGGCGGAGCTGCCGACGAACTCGCTGGTGGTGGCGAACCCGTCGCCGTCGACGGCGTACCCGCCGCCGAGCGCGGTCTCGTGCTTGGCGCAGCCGGCCACCGCGGCCTGTTCGCCGCCGCCCGCCACCACGACCTGCGCACTGCGCTGCACCACCTGGAGCGCGGGGCCGTGGACGGCCCACCAGACGCCGGCGCCGGCTGCCGTCAGCCCTCCGGTGACGATCAGCGCGGCCGTCCGCCCGCCGATCCCTGTGCCGAGCTTCGCCAGGACCCCCGAGACCATCCCCGCCGCCTCCCGCCCGCACCCGTTCCGCAAGCCCCCTGCGGTGTGGGAACTGTAGCGCCGGTGTGACGCCGGGCACAGGGTCCGCGCACGGCGGTTGCGGAGGGCCGCACGTGCGGCCCGGGGCCGTGACCCCCGGGGCCGCCGTGCGCCCGTCTCCCGGCCTGCGCCGCACCGCCGTTGCGGGCGGCCCCGGGCCGGGTGGCCGGCGCGGGGGCGACCGGTTCGTGGTGCAGCTGCGGCGTGAGGAACGGGTGCGCGGCGAGGAAACCGGTGCTGGTGGCCGCAGCGGCGACCGTCGGCGGCGGCACGGGTGCTCTCCGGGGCTCGGCGTGCCCGCCGCCGGCTCCTTGGCAGGAGGTGGCGCCGGGCCGCACCCGCGGCCGCAGGCCAGCGCGGTCCGGCTCCCGGCGGGAGCGGGCAGCGTGAGGTGGAGGCCGGCGAAGCCCCGCCCGGGGTTCTCGGGGAAAGGATCTGACCACGGGTCGGCCCCCGCGGGGAGCATGCGGGAGGGGGCGGGAGCATCATTCCGGACGCGGCGGCGGCAGATGAAGTGACATGTGGCTGATCGCTTCAGAGGGCCGGTGAGCGGTCGGGCCGGCCGGGCGTTCGGTGTCAGGTGCCGGACGTCTCCAGAGGGTGAGGTCGCTGCTGGTGGCGACGGCGAGAGTGCGTCCGGACGGCGAGAAGCCGGCGGCCCGCAATTCCGAGTAGTCGGAGTCGAAGATGTGCCACCAGCCTTCGCCGTGCGGCCCGTCATGAGGCATGCCTCCGTCTTCGGACAGGAGGACGCGGTCGTTCGGCCACTCGGGACTGACCACCTCCAACGTCCAGCCGTCCCAGGTGGTGGTGTGCAGACCGCCCCCGAAGAGTCCCGCGATGCGCACCCGGGTCTCGGCGACGGGGTCGAGCCCAGGGCAGGAGAGATCCGGCTCCGCGTCCGGGGTGCTGCCGTCGGGGTCGGGATCACGGTCCCGGGCGAGCTTCTCGCCGGTGACGGCGTCGAAGAGCCCGTGGCCGTCGGCGGAGACCACCATGACCAGGTCGCGGCCGTCGTCGGGAGCGACGGCGAAACCGATGCCCAGCAGCCCGCCGATCGGGGTGCGCCGGTCCAGGACCGGGCACCAGGGAGCGGGCGGCGCAACGAGCGGGACGGACAGGAACCGTTCTCGCAGGCGTCGCTGGTAGTCGGAGATCAAGGTGCCTCATCGCCTTCCACCGGGAGGTCGACCGCCTCGTCGAGGCGATGGCGGGAAGCCTGCCGGATCCGTCCGAGGATATCCTCCGCGCTCGACCGGCCCACCGAAGCGCCCGGTCACATGAAATGCGACCGGGCAGGCCCCGGGCCCGGCGCCCGTGCCCGGCCTCCGTGCTGCTCACCGGCGGCCGCGGCCGCTCCCCGGTCCGGCCGACGGGAGACCTGCCGAGGTGCACCCGCCGCGACACGGGAAGTTGGGCGGCTTTGCGGCCATGTGTCAGGGGCGGGCGCGAGGATGGGCGTCACAGCGATCGAGGTACCGCGGTCCGGCGGGCGCACCACCCCGGCCGGTCGGTGGAGGTAGCACAGGGAGGCAGTGATGGACGTCGACGACCGCGGGCCGGAGCGCGCGATCCGGACGGGTGAGCCGGGGGCGGCGGTGCCCGGTCCCAGGGTGTTGGTGGCGGGGGCCAGCATCGCGGGACCCGCCCTCGCCCACTGGCTGCGCCGGCGGGGGGCGGAGGTGACGGTGGTGGAGCGGGCCCCGGGGCTGCGTTCCGGCGGGCAGGCGGTGGATGCGCGTGGGGTCGCCAAGGAGGTCATCGGGCGGATGGGCCTGGACGCGGAGGTCCGGGCGGCGTGCACCGACACCGCCGGCGCGCACACCGTGGACGCGGACGGGAAGGTGCTGGAGACCTTCCGCGCGGACGACGACGGTGGCGACGGGTTCATCGCGGACATCGAGATCCTGCGTGGAGACCTGTCCCAGGTGCTCTACGACGACACCCGCGACGACGTCGAGTACATCTTCGGCGACCGGATCACCGAGCTCGCCCAGGACGCGGACGGGGTCGACGTGGTCCTCGCGGGCGGCGCCCGGCGGCGCTTCGATCTGGTGGTCGGGGCCGACGGGCTGTACTCGGAGCTGCGGGCGATGGTCTTCGGGCCGCACGAGCGATTCGTGCGCCCCCTCGGGCACGTACTGGCCTTCTACAGCGTGCCCAACGAGTTCGCCCTGGACCGCTGGCTGCTGGAGTACCAGGACCAGGAGTCGGGGCGTTCCGTCCTGCTGCGACCCATCCAGGACGCCACCCGGGCGATGGCGATGTTCTACTCCGCCTCGCCCGGCGGCGACGTCGGTTACCGCGACGTCGCGGCCCAGAAGCGCCTGCTGCGAGAGCGGATGGCGGGTCTGGGCTGGCTGGCCCCCGACATCCTGGCGCACCTGGACGACACCCCGGACTTCTACCTCGACCAGGTTGCCCAGGTGGTGATGGAGCGCTGGTCGAGCGGACGGGTGGGGCTGCTCGGGGACGCGGCGTTCAGCTCGTCACCGATGTCCGGACAGGGCACCGGGCTGGCACTGGTCGGCGCCTACCTGCTGGCGGGGGAACTGGCCGCCGCCGGATGGGATGCCGACGCCGGGTTCGCCCGCTACGAGGCCCGGATGCGCTCGTTCGTCGAGGCCAACCAGGAGATCGGCCGGCTCAACGCCCGCAGCCGCCAGGTACCCGGCCCGGACGCCGAGCCGCTCCCCGACTTCGCCGGCGAATGGTTCGCCGAGCTGGTCGGGCGGGCGATCAACGGCGTCGAGCTGCCCGACTACGCCGGGGTGCCGGACTCCGCGGCCCCGGCCGGATCCCCGACCACCCCGCCCGCCGGACCGTAGGTGTCACCTGACAGCCGTCCGAGGTGATCGCGCAGCGCCTGGACGGGCTGCGCTCCCGTTGCCGGGCCGGCCCCGACGGCGCCGGTCCCGCTCGCTGACGGCCTCGCCCGCCGCGTCGCGTCCCTGCGCGAGGCCATCCGTCAGGGGCCCGCGAGGGCGTGGGAGGGCCTGCGGGGGACCGGGTGAAGTGCGGGGACCGGGTTCCGGACCGCTGGGCGGGCAGGACCGGTCGGAGGCCTGCGGGAGCGGGCCGCGGTGGCCGGAACGGTCAGGGCCCGGGCCGGAGCCCCGGCGGTGTGCGGGGGCTCCGGCCCGGGTGGGCCGTCCGGCCGTCGGACCTGACGGCGCCGGTGCGGCGGGCGGCCTCGCTGATGTTCCAGCCGGCGGCATCGGCCCGGGGCAGGCCGCAACGCCACGTGCTGTCGGGCTGGTCGAACCGGAGCATGGCACCGCCGACCAGGTCGCCGTCCGCGGAGAGCCGTCGTCGCGGCCCACCGTGCCTGTTCACCGCGTCAGGAGGGTTTTCAGTGTCCGCGCGGTGGCGCGCGGGAAGGCGGTGTTCCCGTTGTGGCCGCCGGGGAAGATGGCCGGCTCGGTGTCCAGCAGTTCCGCCAGCGCCAGCGCGCAGCGGTAGGTGTGCAGGTCCGGCCGGGTGTCCTCTCCCGTCGCAGGGACGATCCGGGCAGTGCCGGTGGCTGCTGCGGCCCTTGTGATCTCGGCGGGCAGGAGGTCGTCCGCCGTGATCGCCGGGAACTCCGTGCCGATGAAGAACCCGAAGTTGGCCAGCCGGCGGGGCGTCAGCGGCTGCGGGGTGAGGCTGTTCTCGGTCCGGTCGTGGGCCGGGTCGATCCCGAGGTGGCGGGCGATTGCGGGGAAGGCGGCCGCTGTGCCCCCGTCGAGGTAGGCCGCCCGGATGGCCGCCAACTCCCCGAGGTGCTCGGCCCGGCCGTCCGCCGGCAGCAGATTCGGCACGACGGGCTCGTGGGCGATGAGCGTGTCCAGCGCTCCCGGGTGTCGGGCGGCGACCCGCAGGCCGATCGCGGCGCCCATGCTGAACCCGGCCATCAGTGCCGGTTCGTGGGTCACCTCGGCGAGTACCCGGACGACGTCATCGGCGTGGTCGGCCATGGTCACAGGGGTGGCCGGGTCGTCGAGGACGCTGCGTGACAGGCCTCGGCGGTCGTAGGTGACGACGGTGAAGGCGTCGGTGAGGTGCGGGACGAGGTCGACGGTGCGGTCCGCGTCGCCCTCGCCGCTCTGCGAGAGCAGCAGTGTCGGGCCCGTGCCCTCGACCCGGTAGTGGAGCGTGGCGCCCGGGACGGCGAGTGTGCGGACGGTGGCCATGCTGGTTCCCCCTCGGTCGGTTGCCGGCGGTGCTGCCGCCCGGCACGGCGACGATAAACAATCGAAGTAGATATATCAAGAAAGATGCATCTACTTCGATGTACTCTTGGGGCATGAACGGAGTCGAGCTGTTCCTCCTGGGCCGCACCCTGATGAAGATCGGCGAACAGGCGATGCCGCAGCCGCAGACGGTGGCCGGCGGCTCGGTCCGCGCGGTCCTGGTCACCCTCGGCGACGTCCTGGCACACCCCGGGGCGACCGTCGGGGAGATCGCCGTCCGCACCGGCCTGCCGCAGAGTCAGGTCTCCACCGCCGTCGCCCGGCTGGTCGAGGCAGGCTCGGTCGATACCGAACCCGACCCCGCCGACCGCCGCCGCCGGCGTGTCCGTGCCGCCGCGCACCCGTCCGCCCGGGTCGAAGAAGTGCGCTCCACGACCATCGACGACGCCCTCACCGCAGCTCTCACCGCCCCCGACGGCAGCGCCCCGGACGAGCCGCTGCTGCGCGAGGTGTCCGCCGCTCTCGACACCCTGGCCCGCCACCTCACCCCCGCCGCCGCACGCCCCCGCTGAGTGACCCGCCCGATCAGTGACCCGCCCGACGCCGCAGGCGAACCGGGTCAGGAGAACATCACCGCCGTCGGCACGTGGGGGCGGGTACGCCGGCGGGTGGTGAAAGCGGAGTCGCATCCACCTCGCCGAGGCCGTGGTGGTGGGCATCGTCCGGCCGGCCCCCGGCAGCAGTCCGCTGTGCCGGCTCGGCCCGACGTCCGCGGCAGGCGCCGCCCGGCTCGCTCCTTCCGGCCGCCGGCCACCGGCCGCCGGCCCGCAGCTTCGCATGCCGGCCTGCGGGCCGGGTGGCCGAGTCCTCCGGGGGTCAGACGACCCCCAGAGGGAGGAGGTACTGCAGCGGCTGGTCGAGGTCGTCGAGGCCGAGCAGTTCGTGTGCCAGGTCGTCGTGGAAGCCGCCCAGGGGTGTGGTGCGCAGGCCGAGGGCGGTGGCGGTGAGCAACAGGGTCTGGGCGAGGTGGCCGGCTTCCAGCAGGCCCAGTCGCAGGGCCCGCAGGCCGTACCGGCGGCGCAGCAGGCCGAGGTCGAGGTAGAGGGCGAGTACGGCGGGGGCGCGGTCGATGCCGATCCCGTCCGGGTCCTCGGGGGCGCGGGTGAGGTAGGAGGAGAGGGCGGCGATCTCTTCGGTGCTCGGGGCCGGGCCGAGCGGGCGCAGTGCCCGGTGCTCGGGAACGCACTGGTAGGTGCCCGAGCGCAGGCCTGGGACGTCGAGTGCGATGAGCCGCAGCCGGGCCGTGTACAGCGCCCCCGCACTCGGGTACGGGCGGTGCACCAGCGGGCGGACGCCGCCGTCGGCGAGCGGCTGCTCGGAGCGGTGGCTCTGCGCGTGCGAGCCCCAGAGCAGGGTGCCGAGGGTGCGGGCGTCGAGCGGGCCGGTCAGCGGGCCGCGTGCGGAGGTCCGCGCACCCAGTACGGCGGCCAGCGGGACGTCGGGCAACGGGCCGGCGGGCAGCGGGAGTTCGGTGGCGGAGGCGGTGGATGCCGGAGCCGGCGGCAGCGAGCGCAGCGCGGTGTCCTCGGGCCGGCCGACCTGGAACTTGCTGCGTTCCAGATACTGGCGGTCCGGCGCCCGGTGCCCGGCGGGGAAGAACGACGGCGGTTCGCCCGCGTCCAGCATGGTCCGTGCGGCCAGCCGGCAGACGGCCCGCTCCTCGTCGGGGGTGATCCCCAGCCGGTTGAACAGCATGTGCAGCTGGGAGGCCCACACCCAGGGCAGCCGGACCTCCGAGGCCCGCACCTCCCGGGCCCAGTCCGCCAGCCAGGGCGCCGCGCTGCCGTCCGCCAGCGCGGCGCGCAGGGCCCGGGCCCGCTGCGCCAGCGCCTCGTGCTGCCCCGCGTACACGGAATTGACCTTGGCGTGCACCACCGCCCCGGGCAGCAGGGTGACCTCGGTGATCCACCGCCAGCTCGCCGCGTGCCGGCGCAGCCACTGTGCGGCCGCCAGCCGGTCCAGGCCGAGCGCGGCGGCGGTGGCGTGCGCCAGGTCGGCCGCCAGTGCCAGCCGCCGGGCCCCGCGCGGCTGTTCGCGCAGCGCCCGGACCGCCACCCGGGAGGAGACGGTGAAGACGTGCTCGGCCGCCGGCAGTGCGAGCGGTCCGCCGTAGCGTTCGGTCTCCGGCTCGTACGGCACCTCCCGGACCTCGCCGTGACGCGACGGCCACGTCCCCGCCACCGCCGGCCGTGCGACGGCCAGTTCCGTCAGGGTCGCGGGCAGCCCGGCCGCCGCCTGCGGATCCAGGGCGCGCAGCCGGATCCGCAGGTGCGGACCGCCCTCGCCGTAGCGGATGAAGAACCAGGCGGCGGCCTGCCCGGCGGCCACCAGGGCGTCCAGCAGCGGCGCCAGGTCCTCGGTGAGGAAGGCGTCGGTGTCCTCGGTGCCGCTGTGCAGGAAGAGGTGCAGGCTGTGCCAGCCGGCGGGGTCGGCAGCGTCGGGGTCGGCAGCGGCCGGGACGGGGGCGGCAACGTCCGTGGCGGCGGCGGGGCCGGTGGCGGCGGGGGATCGGTCCGTCACGTCAGGTCCTCGGGGTCCGGGCCGGGCACCGGGGTGTCGGCGAGGCGGTTTCGGGCGGTCGGCACGGCTCACGGGAAGGGGTGCGGATGGATCGTCAACTCGTCGTACTGCAGTGGCTGTTCGGTGCGTCCGAGCCGGTACGGCACCTCCAGGAGCCGGGGCAGGCCGCGGGTGCGGTGGTTCACGTGCCCGAACGTCATCGGCAGCGAGCCGGGCACCACCACCTTCACGCAGTGCAGGCCGAGCCCGTCCCGTACACCGGGCTCGTCCTGGGTCACCGCGATCACCTCCAGGCCCTCCCCGGCCAGCCGCCGTACGGTGGCGGCCAGCAGTTCCGTCAGGTCGGCCACCGGCTCGGGCGCGCCCGGCCAGGCCTGTCGCAGGTCGCGCTCCGGGGTGTCCGCGAACAGGAAGTCCAGCCGGGCGCCCGCCTCGGGGAGGGTGTTGAGGCCTACGTGGTCGTCCAGCGAGCGCACCAGCTCGGGCCGGTCCAGCATCGGCCGCAGCCGCTCCGGTGCGCGCGGCCCGCCGGGCGCCAGCGCCCGCTGCGCCGACTCGTGCACGTTGGTGACCACCTCCGCGACCGCCGAGCGGATCGCGGTGCGCGGGTCGTGGTGCGCCCCGGCGGCCAGGAACACCCTCGGCGCGTCCGGATGGCCGCCCGTGTAGCGGCAGACCGCGAGCACCGCCGGGATGCCGAAGTCGTTGGTGGCGTCCAGCAGGCGCAACCGGTAGCCGGCCAGCTCGGCCCGGTCGGCGAGCTGCGCCACCTCGGGGTCGTCGGCGGGCACGGTGATCCGCGGCAGCGGGGTGGCGGTGTACCAGGCCATCAGGAAGGCGTCGCGCTCCGCCACCTCGAACAGCCCGTACAGCGCGGCCTCCTGCGGGCTGTTGCCCAGCCCGCAGCCGTTCGAGGACTCGTACACCACCCGCGGCCGGTCGGCGCCGGGGACGTCCCAGTAGGCCACGTGCTCGGGCACGGCGATCGGGCGGTCGTGGGTGAGCGACCAGCCGTGCACCCAGTCGAGTTCCAGCTCCGGGGTGTACGGCACGGTGCGCGAGGCGGGGTGCCCGTGGTGGCGGGGGTCGGGCAGGCCGAGCCGCTCCGGGTCGAGCGCGCGTTTGGCGCCAAGCGCGGCGAAGGAGGAGCGCAGCACCGTCCGGCGGCCGGTCGGGCGCATGCCCGCGAACCGTTCCACCGCCTCGAACAGCGCAATCCGCTCGCTGCCCGCGAAGTCCGTGCCGCGCCCGTAGCCGCCGTCGTCCACCAGCCGGCCGTCGGTGACGTGGGCGGTGGTCAGGCCGGCGGCCGAGTCCTCCGACCTGACCAGCCGGCGTACCGGCCCGAACCGCTCGTCGTGCAGCTGCGCGCGCAACGCGCCGCCGCTCGTACGGGAGTTGGCGCCGCGCAGCACAGCCAGGTCCGGCAGCGGCCGCGGCCGGTACGGCAGCCGGGCGGCCGCGGCGCTGTCCGGCGGAAGCGGCCGGCAGACCGGGCAGCCGCCGACCGGGCGGATCCGGTGGGTGGACCAGGTGGCCCGGCCGGTGTGCACCAGGTGCACCGTGCCGTCGGCCGGCTCGCCGCCGGTAGCCAGCTCCGCGGCGAGCAGCCCGACCGCCTCGGCCAGCGCCGGTGAGCCGACCCCGGCCAGTGCCAGCGTCGGGCTCTGCCAGGGCACCCGGCCGCCCGTGGTGGCCAGCCGCTGGTACTCGGTGCAGCTCAGGCAGGCCGCCGCGTCCGGCGCCAGCACCGGCCCGACCACGGTCAGCGGGCCGTCCAGGCGCACCGGGACCAGACGCACCGGGTGGGCCAGCGCGTGCCGGCTCAGCTCCTCGGCCAGGCCCAGCGTCCAGGATTCCAGCAGCACCACGGCGGTGCCGCTGCCGGCGGCCAGCGCGGCCGGGGCGTCCAGCACCGGCAGGCCGAGCGGCGCGACGGCGGACGGGGCGTGGGCGGTTGGGGCCTGGACGGTTGGGGCGTGGCTCGTGGGGGGCGGTGCACCGGTCATCGGGGTCCTCCGGGTGTGGGCAGGACGGTGAACCCGGCGCCGTGCAGGGCGGTGGCCACGGTGCGGGCGTCCGGGCCGGCGGGCGCCCAGGGGGCGGGGCGCAGGCCGGTCAGTCGGCGCAGGCCGGCCTGCAACTCCGGCTCCCGGGAGGCGACGTCGGCGAGCCAGCCGGCCGTCCAGCCGCGGTCCTCCCAGCCGGCCCGGCGGACTCCGGCGGTGGCGAGCGGAGCGGCGGCGCCGCCCGAGCAGGCGACCGGGCAGGCGGCCGGGCCGCCGGCCGGGCCGGGTGCGGCCTGCGCCTGCACCCCGGCGGTGGCCGCGAGGGCGGCGAAGGCGGCGGCGTCCGCCGCGGTGGCCTCGACCGCCTCGGCCAGCAGCCGGCCGCCGGTGCCGAGCACCGCGGCGTGGAAGGCGGCCGCATCCGGGGCGAGCGGGGTCACCCGCAGTTCGGCGTGTACGCCGAGCCGGGCGGTGAGCGTGGTCCACCAGTGCCGGGCCTGCGGGTCTGCCGCCCAGCTCGCGGCGGGCAGCGCCGCCGGCCGGCCGCCGGTTCCGGCGCGGGCCGCCGCGGCGCGCCGCAGCGCGCGGCCCCAGGCGTGGCCGGCGTCGGCGCCCACGGTGACCGCGCCGAGCCGCAGTTCGGCCGCCCGGCAGAGCGCCTCCAGGCGGGCCAGGTCGGTCCTGGGCGCACCCGCGAGCAGGGTGCCGCCGGTCACCGCGCAGCCGGCCAGCGAGACCGGGAGCTGCGGCAGCGCACCGGGTTCGGCCGTCGGGAGCACCCCGATCCGCTCGTCGCCGAGGGCCGCCACCCGGTGCATCGCCTCGGCAAGCGTGGCCGGGGCGGCGCCGGGCGCCGACCGGTCGGGGTCCAACGGTTCGCCGCCCAGCCAGGGGCGGTGGTCCGCCCGCAGCGGTCCGGTGCCCGCCACCAGTACGGCGGGCCGACCCGGCAGCAGCCGCGGGTCCTCGCCCTCGCCGGCCGGGTCCGGCAGGCCCGCCACCGCGCACACCAGCCGCTGCGCGGCCGCCCCGGCGACCAGCGCGGCCAGCACCGCGGCCGGGGGCTCGGCCGGGTCCAGTCCGAGCCGGGCGGTCAGGGCGGCGGCGTCCGCGAGCGCCTGCTCGGGCCCGGCCGGCGCGGTGACGAAGCCCGTTCCGCCGCACACCCGGGCCGCCACCGCGAGCGCCGGCCGGCCGGCCGTGCGCAGCAGCACCTGCCCGGGCGTGGCACCGGCCTGCCCGGCGCACGAGGGCGCGGCGCCCGCCCGGACCAGGGCCCGGACCGCGGCCGGGGCCAACGGCCCGCCGGGCTCGGCGCCCAGCACCCGGGGCCGGGCGGCCGCCAGGGCCGCCGCGGCCGCGCCCGGCCGTTCGGCCGTGTCCAGCAGCCAGGGCCCGGCAGCGGCATCGCCCGGCTCCACCAGCAGGTCGTGCGCGCGGAGTTGGGCGAGCACGGTGCCGAGCGCGGCACGCACCGGCGAGGCCGGCGGCGCCTGCCGGTCGAGCGCGCCGGTGTCGCCGGTGCGTAGTGGTTCGGCCAGCAGCTGCCACAGCGCGGGCAGCGCGGCGCCGCCCTCCAGGGTCACCGCGGCCCGCCGGCCGCGCAGGTGCAGCCCGGCCCGCAGCGCGGTGACGGCCACGCCGGGGCGCAGCCGCAGACCCGCGAGGCCCCGGAGCGGGTCGGGCGTCGCCGCCGGGTACGCCTCGGGCCCGGCCCCGGCGACCGCACCCTGCGCGAGCGCCCCGGCTGATGCGTCGAGGGGTGTGGTCCGGCCCGGCGTCACGAGGCCCGCTCCACGGCGTCGATGACGGTGTCGACCTGGCGGCGCCAGTCGTGCCCGGTCACGGCGGGGACGGCGCGCACCACCAAGTGGGCCGCCAGGTAGCGCTCCAGCGGCCGCAGATCGCAGATCGCGAACAGCCGGTACAGCGCGTTGGTGCTGGCGCGGTGGATCAGGTACTCCGGGCGGCTCCACATCGCGCCCTGCGGGTCCGAGCGGCGCAGCAGCCGGTGGAACTCGCTGTACCGGGTGCGCACGTCCTGGTTCCAGCGCTCGGCCGCTGCGGCGTCGCCGGTGGCGGCGGCCCGCACCCGGTACTCGTACGGGTGCCCGCCCAGGTCCGCGCCGGCGGCGTGGCGGCGCTCGGCCAGCTGCCAGGCTGCGGCCGACCAACCGGCCCAGGCCTGCTCCCAGCCGGTGGCCCCGCCCGCGCCGATCCGGGCGACCAGGGCGGTGACCGCCTCGCCGGCGGCCTCCCAGCGGTCCTCGAAGGCGCGGCGCAGCCGTCCGTCCGGGTCGTCGTGCACCAGGAAGTCCTCCAGGTGGGAGACGTACGAGTAGTGGCCGCCGACCAGCCCGCCGGGGTGCGCGGCGGCGTGCGCGGCGAGCGCGGCCACGGCGAGCTGCACCCGGGCCGCGGCGCCGTCCCCGCACCGGCCGAGGAAGTCGGCCGCCGCGTGCAGCGCCGGGCGGCCCATCCCGAGCAGATCGTCGCGCAGCAGCACGCCGTCGGCGCCGATCAGGGCCCGTAGTCCGGTGAGGTCGACGCGCTCCACCCGGACGGTGTTGTCGGGCACGATCGGCCCGTACGGCGGTGCGATCAGCTCGGCGCGGCCGGCCTCGGCCGCGGCGGCGAGCAGTTCCCCGGTGCCCTGGTCGCTCACCGAGGGGTGGCGGCGCAGCCAGTCGCGCAGCTGCGCGGCGCCGCGGGCGGCGGTGTCGGCGACCTGCGCCGCCGGGCCGCGCAGTCGCAGCCGCAGGTGCGGGCCGTGCAGCCAGTGCCGCTCCACGTGGACGGTCAGGCCCTCGGCGGCGCAGCGGTCCGCCAGCGGCAGGACCGCGCCCCGCAGCAGCGGCCCCTTGACCGGATGGTGGTAGTAGGCGACCACGTCACGGGCGGCGCCGTCGGCCGGGTCGGTGGGGGTCTCGGTCACCGGGGCTGCTCCCTGCTCGGTCGGGTCCGGGGCGGTCATCGGGGCCGCCCGGCGCGGTAGGTCTCCACCACCAGCTCGACGGCCCGGCCGGCCGTCGTACGGGCGCCGGGGGCGGGCAGTGCCTCTTCCAGCACCGCGCCGTCGTCGTGCCGGGCCAGCCACCTGGCCAGGGAACGCAGGTGCAGCGCGTTGCCGAGGTCGAGGAACTGCGGCTTGGGGCGGCGCAGATGGGCCAGGAAGTCGTCCGTCGGGCGGCCCGCCGGGGCGGCCGGGGCCGGGTGCAGGAAGAGCTGTTCGGGCAGGTCGAGCAGGGCGCGCCAGCGGGCGGTGGTGGCGGCCGGCACGGCCCGGTCGGCGGCGAGGTCCGCGCGCAGCGCCTGTACCACGCCGGCCGGCAGCTGCCAGCGCCGCCGCTGCAGCACCAGGTGGCGGTGGCGCAGCCGGGCGGAGCGAACCACCTGGCCGCCGGGGGCCGGGACGGTGTGGCGGTGCACCAGGGCCCGGAAGTCGGCCACTCCGTGCGGCTGGTCGGACAGGAACGGGGCGAGCCGCTGCGGCAGCATGATCGGGGCGAGGAAGCCGCTGTAGAGCACGTCGAGGAGTTCGCCGGTGGCCCGCAGCCGCAGCCTGAGCTGGTCACCGGCGAGGTCGTGCACCAGGTCGACCTCGGCCTCGCCGATCGACGCCCAGCGGCGGTCGGGCCCGATCTCGTCCGGGACGAGCAGCGGGTGCAGGTTGGCGTTGAACCCGCCGACCGGACGGATCTGGGCGGGCCGGGCCCCCTCGCCGAGGCCGTGCCGGATCTGCTCGCGGACCGCGGCGGCGGCGGCCGGGTCGAGCGCGTCGAGGAAGCGGCTGGTGAAGCGGCCCCAGCCGCCGTACACGTGGTTGACGCAGAGCAGGCCGCCGGCGGCCTGCTCGCGCTGCACGAAGTAGGCGTAGCCGGCCGGCCGTGCGGTCGTCCAGGCGGGCAGCCGGTCGCCGAGCCCGGCGATCAGGTCGGCCGGCAGCACCAGGTCGGCGGCCGGGTCCTGGGCGCGGGCGGTGGCGTGCGCGGTGCCGAGCACCTCCCGGCGCAGGGCGGCCAGTTCGGCCGCACCGGTGGGGAAGCGGTCGCGGTCGTGCGGGTCGAGGGCGGCCAGCCGGCCGGCCTCCTCCCAGGCCTCGGCGAAGGCGGAGCCGAACTCCCACGGGTGGCGGCAGGTGCCGCCCGCGCCGTAGCGGGCGACGAAGCGGTCCCGGGTGATCCGACGCATCAGGTGGCCGAGGTCGAACAGTTCGGCCAGTGCGGTGAGTTCGCCGAGCGCCCGGTGGTCGGCGGCGGTGGGCGCGCCGGCGTGCGGCACCGGCCGGGGTGCGACCACGTCCTCGGAGAGCACGCTGAGCGGCGCGCCGCCGACCGGGACCGGGCGGCCGGCCGCGGCGAGCAACTCGCGCCAGCGGGTCGCGAGTTCGGCGAGCAGCGCCGGGCGCCGGCCGGCTTCCACGGCGGCGAGGTCCGCGCCGAGCCGGGCGATGTCGTCGATCCGGCCGGCCAGTGCGGTGTCCTCGGGCCAGGTGCGGAGCCAGTCGGCGAGCCGGGCGAGCGGGTCGGTGTCCTGCGGGGCCACCGGGTCGGTCGGCACCAGCAGTCCGGCCTCGGCGAGCCGGGCCAGGTACCCGGCGGCCGCCTCGTGGGCGCCGGGGCCGCCCAGCGCGCCGGCCAGCCTGCCGGTCAGCTCCGCCAGGGTGGCCGGTGCGCCGTCGCCGGCCGCGAGGAGTTCCAGCGGGCGCCCGGCGGCGAGTTCGGCCTCGTCCTCGTTGGTCACCAGGTAGCGGCCGCCGGCGAAGACCACGCGGCTGCGGGCGTACGCGGCCCGGCCGGCGGTGATCCGGGCGGTGCTGGTCATCCGGTGCGGCAGGCCGGCCCGGCGGTGCGGGGCGTCGAGCAGGGCCTCGGTCAGCGCGCTCACCAGGGTGCGGTTGGCGCGGACCACGGTCCGCAGGCCGTCCGCCTCGAAGCCGTCGCCGGTCCCCCCGTCGGGGGCGTGGCCGGTCTCCGTGCCGGGTGTGCCGCCGGCCAGGCCCCAGCCGACGGCGGTGAACCAGGACAGCGGGCTGGTCCTGGTGCTCGCCCGCAGCGCGTACCGGAGGACCCCGGGCTCCTCCTTGCGGGCCCGGCGGTCGTCGGAGCCGCGGCCGGCCCGCTCCACGGCCCGGAGCAGGTCGCCGCTGGTCAGGGCGACGGCCCGGGCCAGGGCGGGCTCCCGGCACAGCTCGGCGAGGGCCGCGCGCTCGGCGGCCAGCGCGGCCAGAGTGGTGCCGCCGGACGATCCGGTGCCGGTGTCGGTGCCGCAGTCCAGGTCGGCCAGGAGAGCCGCGCGGCGGGTCCGCAGCGCCAGCCAGGCGCCGAGCTGCGGTACCCGGACGGGCAGGTCGCCGAGGCGCTCCAGCAGGGCAGGTCGCGGCTCGCGGCCGTTGTGCAGCGCCCGCCGCAGCGGGAGCACCACGTCGCGGTGGAAGGCGGGGGAGTGGCCGGCCCGGGCGGCGTACAGCGCGTCGCACAGCTCGGGGGCCGACGCGGCGGCGTCGGCCTCCAGGTCGGCCAGTTCGGCGAGCCGGGCACGGAAGGCCGCGGCCGGCCGGCTCTGGGCCGGGTACCGCAGCACGGTGGCCCGTACGAGCGCGTACGGCGCCGGCCGCACGGCGTACCCGTCGGGGTCGGGCGGCGGCGTGCCTGCTGCGGCCGCGGGCCCTGCGGTGTACGGCATGCCTGACGCTCCCGGGGTCGGTCGATCGGGGGGCTGCGGGGACTTGGGGGATCGGGGGTCGGAGGCGGTCGGGGGTCGGAGGCGGTCGGGGGTCGGAGGCGGTCGGGGACCGCGCCGGGGCGCGGCCCCCGACCGCGCGGGGTCAGTACGGCAGCGTCGGCAACTGCGGCTGGGCGCAGGAGGACGAGCCGCACGAGCAGGAGCTGCCGCCGTTGGAGGCGCCGGTCTCCGGGAGCGCGACGGTGTCACGCATCGAGGTCACGGTGAGCTCGCCGAGGTCCAGGTCCTCGAATTCGAAGCTCAGGCCGTTCTGGTGATCGGTCATCTGGTCTCCCTGGGGTCGGAAGGGTGCCGGTACGGACCGGTGGTGCCGGTCAGAAGGCGAGGGTGTCCACCTCGGGCTGGGCACAGGAGGACGAGCCCTGGCAGGAGCAGGAGCCCCAGGAAGCACCGGTCTCGGGCAGCGCGGCGGTGTCGCGCAGCGAGCTGACGGTGAGGTCGCTGAGGTCGAGGTCCTCCAGGTCGAAGGCGTGCTGCGCAGCGGTGTCGGACATGTGGATCTCCCTTGCTGTGGGATGGACGCCGGTCCGGACGCCCGGGGCGGACCCGGGCGGCGGCCCGGGCGGCTGAACTCCCGGACCGCCACCGGGCCCGTCGGGGCGCCCGTTGCGGAGGTGGGTGACCGCTCTTGCCGTCGGCGACGGCGGAGCGGCACCTGATGGACCGTCAGCCCGTCAGGTCGAGTACCGCTCGACCCTCACTCGGGCCGGACCCCAGGCGGACACGGGCCTGGTGAGACCTGCCGGCCGGACCGGAGCCGCCCGCTGACCGAGGAACCGGCGACCGGGAGGCCCGCAGCCGCGTCCCACCACAGTTGCCGTGGTCCCCGAGAGCTTCTCCCTCAACAGCTTCGAACGTGGCAGCGCGGCCGACCCTGTCCGGGCATCACGCGACCGGTCCGGCCGCACCTGTACGGCATCCTCGGCGACGAGCCGGTCAGGCCGGCGCTCCCGGCGCTCCCTGCGTTCCCGGCGCGGGCGGCCCGGACCACGTGCGCGCCGCAAATCCGGTTCCGGCGGGATCGGAGCGGCCGCTACCGTGATCCACTGCCGCGGCCGGGACACGCCGGCCGGCCGGGGAGAGGAGCCCAGCGCCCATGGACGACATCCGGACCGCGCTGTACCGCGGCACCGTGCCGCGTTCGGTGCCGGCCACCCAACGGCCGGGACCGGGTCTCCCACTGACGCTGCGCCCGGTCGACGACGCCCGCGCCACGCAGGCCGCAGTGTTCGATCCGGCGCTCACGCAGCACCCCAACGCATTCCGTGCCGCAGACCCGAGCTTCACCGACCCCGTGCTGTCGGCCGTCTGGTACGCGACGCGCCGACGCGCCATGGACCTGCTGCTCGCGGCCGTCGCCGACTCCCCGTGGGCCGGGCACCTGGTCGTGCGCGGCAGCGTGGTACTCCGCGCCTGGTACGGCGCCGCCGCCCGCGAGCCCGGCGACCTGGACTTCGTGGTCGTCCCGCAGGACTGGCGGATCGAGGAGGACCGCACCACCGACCTGCTGCAGGGCATCGCCTGCGCTGCGGAGGCGGCGAGCACGGCAACCGTGCGGTTCCGCGCGGCCGAGGCGGTCAGCGAGGAGATCTGGACGTACGACCGGGTACCCGGGAGGCGGCTGGTCCTGCCCTGGCACGCCGACGGGCTGCCCGGCGGCGCGGTGCAGCTCGACTTCGTCTTCAACGAACCACTGCCGGTGGCTCCCGAAACCGTCCTGCTGCCCGCCCTGGACGCCCCCGGAGCCCGCCTCGCCGCAGCGACCCGCGAACTGTCGCTCGCGTGGAAGCTGATGTGGCTGGTCACCGACATCCACCCCCAGGGCAAGGACCTCTACGACGCCCTCTTGCTCGCCGGGTCGACCCCGCTGCGCCACCGGGTGCTGCGGGACGTCTTCGCCACCGGCGAGGCCCACTACGCCGAACACCCGGTGGACGCGGACACCATCACCGCCCTCGCCGACCGTCTCGAACCCGGGCGACACCACTTCGAGCGGGAGTACCCGCACCTCGCCGGGACGACCGCCGACGCCCTGCCGCGTCTGGCCACGGCTCTCGCCCCGACCTTCGCCCGGACCGACCCCACCCGGCTCGGGCCTTGGTGGGCACAGGGCTGGATCGAACGCCTGCGTCCGGTCCACGCGGCAGGGGGAGTGGAGGCGGTCCAGGCTCTGCTCCTCCACTCGGGAGCATCCTTCCGTCTCGCCCACCGTCTGACCCGAACGCTGCTCGACGCCGCCTGGGCCGCGCCCGCGGACGTGTCCGGGGCCCCGCAGGACGGCACGGCACTCGCCGAGGCGATGCTGCGTTGCCCGGCGTGGCAGTACTGGGCCGAGCGGGTCCGCGACGGCCGGACCACCGTCGACCGGCTGCTGGAACGGCACGGTAGCGGGACGTGAACGAGTCATGGGCCTCGCCCTCGCCCACGAACGCGATCTGGCGGTCCGTCGTCGGCCGGCGCGCGCTCGGCCTTCTCCCAGGGTCGGGCCGGTCAGGACCGAACGCCTCGCGCGTGGCTGTGAACGGGCCGACCTGCGACATCATGTGACGGGTGTTCGCACATCTGTGTTCAAATGCGCCGTCACGCCGTCCCCGCACCACCTACGGGTGCGCCCTCGGACCGGAGCATCACCGGCCGATGAACGCTGTATGCCCCCGCCGTACCGAGTCCGACCGACCGTCAGCGTGCCGCACGCCCTGACCGACGCCGGCCACCCGTTCAAGGCGGCGGAGCACAATCTGCTCCTGCCGCCCCGGTGCGGGCGACTGCCCGGCGCAGCAGGCACGCCGTGGGTCTCCGAACGCGTCGTCGGGGTGGGGCAGCGTACCGGCCGGGTCTGCCGCACGCGGGTCCGTGCCGTCGTCGAGCCGTCGGCAGGCCAGCTTCAGCATCCCGGCACGAGCGTCGATGGCGCTCACGAGGGTGCCACGCCCCGCCCGGCGTGGGTCCGGTCCTGGGTGCCGGGTTCGTCGCTGTCGGCGCGGCGGCCTGGCTGTCTGCCTGCCTGTCTGCCTGCCTGCCTCGATGCCGGTCGGTCCGTCCCCGGGGTGGTTTTCGATCGCCAGTTCGGTCGCCGGCAGGCCCGGCCGGCTCCCGCCAGTTCGGCAGAGATCAATCATTGGCATGTTCCCGCCACGAGTACCGGCTGTTGACGATCCGTCACCTTCGCTACCGTTCTGCCGCTGGGCGGCCACCGCCGTCCCGCACCCCCACGGCTGTGGCAACCCCCGGCCACACTGCGCCCGTTCACCCTGATCCGGTGACGCCCGGGGAGCAGGTGGCCTGCCGCGGTCCGCTCTGCACGTGCGCGAGTTTCCCGTTCCCGGGCCGGCACCGATCGAGGGCGACTCATGACGCCGTTCCTGCGTGCCGTCCCCCATCCCCCAGGGAGGGCCGCCAGTTGCACACCCATGTCAGAAACCCCCGGCGCCGCGGCACGGTTCGCTCCGGCACGGCGGTGCTCGCCGCCGCCGGGCTCGTGATCGCCGCTCTGACCGCCGCCGGCACGGCGGCCGTGGCGGCGCCGACGCCGACGCCGCCCGCGCCCGAGTCCTCCCAGCAGTCGGCCGCCACCAGCGCCGACGCACTGGTGGCCAGCCGTCCGGCCTTCCTGCTCGCCGGCCCGCAGGAGCAGTTCGTCCGAGGCCAGGTCGCTTCCTCGAACGGGGCGCAGTACGTGCCCTACGAGCGCACGTACGCGGGCGTTCCGGTGGTCGGCGGCGACTTCGTCGTGGTGACCGACAGCGCCGGGCACGTCACGTACAACTCGGTCGCCCAGCAGCACCCGATCGGCACGCTGTCGACCAGCCCGAGCCTGAGCCGTGCCCAGGCCGAGAAGGTGGCGTCGGCGCAGCTGAAGTCGGTGAACAAGGTCGAGGGCACCCGGCTGGTGGTGTACGCGCTCGGTGACGCCCCGGCCGCGCTGGCCTGGGAGTCCACCGTGAACGGCGTCGGCGACGACGGCTACAGCCGGCTGAGCGTGGACGTCGACGCGAGCACCGGCGCCGTGCTGCACACCCAGGAGCACGTGCTGCACGGCAGCGGCACCGGCGCCTGGAACGGCCCCGCGCCGCTCACCATCAGCACCACCTCCTCCGGTGGCAAGTTCACGATGAGCCCCACCAACATCACGAACATGCCGTGCCAGGACGCCGCGAACAACACGACGTTCAGCAAGACCACCGACACCTGGGGCAACGGCGACGCCACCAGCAGGGAGACCGGCTGCGTCGACGCCGAGTACGTGGCGCAGGGCGAGTTCCGGATGCTCGCGCAGTGGCTGGGCCGCAACGGCATGGACGGCAGCGGCGGCGCCTGGCCGATCCGGGTCGGCCTGGCCGACGTCAACGCCTACTACGACGGCTCGCAGGTCCAGGTCGGGCACAACAACGCCAACCAGTGGATCAGCGCGGTCGACGTCCTCGCCCACGAGATGGGCCACGGCATCGACGACCACACCCCCGGCGGCATCTCCGGCGGCGGCACCCAGGAGTTCATCGCCGACGTGTACGGCGCGTCGACCGAGGCCTTCATGAACGAGCCCGCGCCGTACGCCGTACCGGACTTCCTGGTCGGCAACCAGGTCAACCTGGTGGGCACCGGCCCGATCCGCAACATGTACAACCCGTCGCTGATCAAGAGCAACCCGAACTGCTACTCCAGCAGCATCCCGAGCACCGAGGTGCACGCCGCGGCCGGCCCCGGCAACCACTGGTTCTACCTGCTCGCGCAGGGCTCCAACCCGCCGGGCGGGCCGGCCAGCCCCACCTGCAACGGCTCCACCGTCACCGGCGGCGTCGGCGTGCAGAACGCCCTCAAGATCGTGTACAACGCCCAGCTGATGAAGACCACGGCCAGCTCGTACCTGAAGTACCGCACCTGGACGCTGCAGGCGGCCAAGAACCTCGACCCGTCCTGCGGCCAGTTCAACACCGTCAAGGCCGCCTGGGACGCCGTCAGCGTCCCGGCCCAGTCCGGTGACCCGACCTGCGCGGCCACCGGCAACGACTTCTCGATGGCGGTCTCGCCGGCCTCCGGTTCCGTCAACCCGGGCAGCTCGCTGACCGCCACCGTGTCCACCACGCTCACCAACGGCTCGGCGCAGACGGTGAACCTGTCCGCCTCGGGCCTGCCGGCGGGCGCCACCGCGTCCTTCAGCCCGGCCTCCGTGTCGACCGGCGGTACCTCCCAGCTGACCGTCAACACGGCCGCCTCGACGCCGCCCGGCACCTACCCGGTCACCATCACCGGCGCCGGGGCGTCGACCACCCACACGGCCGCCTTCTCGCTGACCGTCAACGGCACCGGCGTCTGCACCCCGGCACAGCTGCTCGGCAACGCGGGCTTCGAGACCGGCTCCGCCGCGCCCTGGACCACCACCAGCGGCGTGGTCGACAACTCCGCCTCCCAGGCGGCGCACGGCGGATCGTGGAAGGCGTGGCTGAACGGCTACGGCTCCGCCCACACCGACAGCGCCTCGCAGACCGTCACCATCCCGACCGGCTGCCGGGCGACGCTGAGCTACTGGCTGCACATCGACACCGCGGAGACCACCACCACGACCCAGTACGACAAGCTGACCGTCAGCGTCAACGGCACCACGGTCGCCTCGTACAGCAACCTCGACAAGAACACCGGCTACGCCCAGAAGTCGGTCGACCTGTCGTCCTACGCGGGCCAGAGCGTCACGCTCAAGTTCAACGGCGTGGAGGACTCCTCCCTCCAGACCAGCTTCGTGATCGACGACACCGCCGTCCAGACCGGCTGAACCTGAACGGCTGAACCTGAACGGGTGAACCTGAACGGGTGAACCACGAGGGCCTGGCCGCCGCAGCCGCCAGGCCCTCGTCCCGTCGGGGAACGCGTTCGCCGTCCCGTGCGGCCGGAGGGTGGGGTACCCCCAGGTGTTCGGTCAGGGCGGGTGAGCGGCCGACCGGAGATCCTCCGGCAGTCCGACGGGCACGGCGGACGAGTCGACCGTCCCGGTGTCCGCCGGTGTGCGGCCGTGCAGCTGCTGCGGTCACCCGGCGGGCATGGAGTCGCAGGACGAGTACGGCTGTCCGGTCTGTGGGGATCCTGAGTCCCGGTGGCCGAGGTCGAGGCGGGCGCGGATCCGTGGAAGGTGCCGTCGTGGAGCATCGCGAAGAGCGCATCGGCCCGACGTCGGGCGAGACGGAGCACGGCCTGGGTGTGGTGCTCGCCCTGGGCGGCGGGAGCCCCGGGGATGCCGTTTCCGCTCGACGAACTGGGCGAGCGCGGCCGGCCGCCACCGCATCGCGCCCCCTGCGGGCGCTCATGAGGCCGGGTGGGCAGCTCGGGTGGACCCCGGTGCCGCGGGGTGGGGAGTGCGGGGCCGGTGTTGCTCGTCGGTGAGGTGGTCCAGGGCGATGGCGGCGCCGACTTCCGCGAGGTCGTCGCCACCGGCGAGCGCATCACCGAGGGCGACCACGACACAGCTGGCACACCGAGTGGCCGGCCACCGCGGACCGGGTCGCCGGCGAGGCCGGGCGCGCACTGAAGGCAGGTCACAAGGTCAGCGCCGGGACGGGTTCCCCAGGGTGGCCGGTCTGGGGAGGTGGAGGGTGGCGACGGCTCCGCCGTCGGGGGCGTTCGCGAAGGTCAGGCGGGCGTCGAGCACGGCGGCTTGGCCGGTGGCGATGGTGAGTCCGAGCCCGTGGCCCTGGCCGCGTTCGGCGGCTGCTGTGCGGAAGCGTTGCGGGCCGTCGGCGAGGAGGGTTTCGGGGAAGCCGGGGCCGTGGTCGCGTACGGTGATCCGGCTGCCGGTGACGGTGACCTCGACGGGGGCGTTGCCGTGCTGGTGGGCGTTGGTGACGAGGTTGGTGACGATCCGCTCCACGCGGCGTGGGTCGGTGCGGACGGTGGCGGGTTCGACCAGCCGTAGCCGGGTGTTGCCGGCGCGTCCGGTGATCTGGGTGATGAGGTCCGCCAGGGGGACTTCGTCGAGTCGGGCGCTTTCGGCGCCGGCGTCGAGACGGGGGATCTCCAGCAGGTCCTCGACCAGGCCGCGAAGGGCGCGGACCTGGGTGCGGACCAGGTCGGTGGCCTCGTCGCCGTCGGGCAGCAGGCCGGCGGCCGTGACGAGGCCCATCAGCGGGGTGCGGAGCTCGTCGGCGACGTCGGCGGTGAAGCGCTTCTCGGCGGTCAGCCGGGTGTGCAGGGTGGTGGCCATCTCGTCGACGGCCGTGGACATCTCGGTGATCTCGTCGCGGGCGCGGCCCTGGTGGCCGATCCGGGCGTCGAGATCGCCGTCGGCGATCCGGCGGGCGATCCGGGATCCGTGGCGCAGACGGCGGTTCATCCGTTCGGCGGCCAGTGCGGTGACGGGGACGACGACGGCCAGGGCGGCCAGGGCGGCTCCGACGATGCTGCGGTCCAGCAGTTGGAGGCTGCGTACGGTGGTGCTCATGTCGGTGCGGACGGTGAGCACCTGGCCGTCACCCACTCAGGGCTGATGCAAAGTCGGATTTCAGTCGTGAATATGCAGGTCACCGGGGATGCCGAAGAGGTCGAGCGGGGCTGTGTGCGGGTGCGAGTGCCAGCCGGCGGCGGGCGTCGGCGATGGAACTTCCTGTCCTGCGCAGGAAGTTCATCGTGACCGATCTCAACGTGGCCATGTTCTGGGCTCCGTGGCCGGTGCGGATGCGGGAGGCGTCCTCGCCCAGCGTCACGTCCCGCACGTAGTGGACCTTGTTCTCGATGCCCCAGTGCCCTCGTGTGATCTCGCCGATCCGCTGCGGGCCGGCCTGTCGCGAGGTGAGGTCGGTGATCACGTACACGCGCTCCCGGGACCGCTTCCCACTCGCACGAACGGTGCGGTACCGGGTGACGCGCGCGACCTGCCGCAGGTGCGGGAAGTCCAGATCATCCCAGGTCATGGCCTCGATGATCCGGGTCTCCACTCTGCCGTGGCCGCGGACGGTGGAACGTGAGGCCGACCGCACCCGGTCCCAGGGCACCGCCCGGCACGCCTGCCACAGGTCGGGCTGATTGCGCTTGACGACGAAGACGTAGTGGGCGCCGAACTCCTCGACCAGTACCCGCGCGTACTCACGCTGAGTGTGCAAGGCGTCCGCGGTGACCACCGCACTCCTCAGATCGAGGGCCGCGAGCAGGGCGGCGAACCCGGTGATCTCGTTCGTCCCCTCCGGGACCCGCTGCTGCGCGACCAGCGTCCCGTCCTGCAGCATCGCCCCCAGCACGGTCACCGCGGCGGCC
>NZ_JBXQQB010000038.1:0-75455 GCF_057220535.1 Kitasatospora sp. NEAU-CNBT7
CGCTGGACCTGGTTGGTGCCCTCGTAGATCTGGGTGATCTTCGCGTCCCGCATCATCCGCTCCACCGGATAATCCCGCGTGTACCCGTACCCACCCAGCAACTGCACCGCATCCGTGGTGATCTCCATCGCCACATCCGACGCGAAACACTTCGCCGCCGCCCCGAAGAACGTCAGATCACCATCCGTGCGCTGCGACTTCGCCGCCGCCGCATACGTCAACTGCCGCGCCGCCTCCAGCTTCATCGCCATGTCCGCCAGCATGAACTGCACACCCTGGAACTCCGCGATCGCCTTCCCGAACTGCTTGCGCTCCTTCACATACCCCGCCGCGAAGTCCAACGCCCCCTGCGCAATACCGATCGCCTGCGCCGCGATCGTCACCCGCGTGTGGTCCAACGTCCGCATCGCCGTCGCGAACCCCGTCCCCTCCGCACCGATCATCCGGTCCGCCGGAATCCGCACCCCGTCGAAATACACCTCACGCGTCGGCGACCCCTTGATCCCCAACTTCTTCTCCGGAGCCCCGAACGACACCCCCGCATCGCCCTTCTCCACCACGAACGCCGAAATCCCCTTCGACCGCAACGACGGATCCGTCACCGCCATCACCGTGTAGAACTCCGACACCCCCGCATTCGTGATCCACCGCTTCACCCCGTCCAGGACCCAGAAATCCCCGTCCCGCACCGCCCGCGTCCGCATCCCCGCCGCATCCGAACCCGCCTCCGGCTCCGACAGGCAGTACGAGAACATCCCCTCACCCCGCGCCAGCGCCCCCAGGTACTTCGCCTTCAACTCCGGCGAACCCGACAACTGCACCGGCAGCGAACCCAGCTTGTTGACCGCCGGGATCAGCGACGACGAGGCACACACCCGCGCCACCTCCTCGATCACGATCACCGTCGCCAGCGCATCCGCCCCCGCACCACCGAACTCCTCCGGCACGTGCACCGCATGCAGATCACTGCCCTGCAACGCGTCCAACGCCTCCTGCGGGAACCGCCCCTGCTCGTCCACCTCCGCCGCGAACGGAGCGATCTTCGCCTCCGACAGCGCACGCACCGTCTCCCGGAGCATCTCGTGCTCCTCACTGAGCCGGAAGAGGTCGAAGTCCGAGCTGCCCGCCATGTGCCACACCCTTCGCGCGAAAGCGTTAATTACCGTTCAGTAGATGCATCCTAGGCTCGCCCGCACCCCGCGCGCAGGTGACCTGCGCGACAGCGGGTGAGCGGCCCGGCGCCGGGCCGGGCCTCAGCGGACGCTCTCCCCCAGGGTGTCGCTGGTGGTCCGGTGCTGGGCGAAGTAGTCGGCCATCCGGTCGTTGCGGATCGACTCCCAGAGCGCGGTGGCGGCGGCCGTGTCGAGCTTGACCACGTCCTGGCCGTCGATGCTGTCGAAGCCGCCGAACGGGGCGTTCATGAAGCGGACGTCGTCCGGGCGCACCGCGCGCAGGCTCCAGCCGAGGTCGTAGAGGTCGGTGTTGCTGAGCCGGTCGTCGACGCTGACCACGTCGCCGACGGCCTGCAGCAGGCCGGTCAGCCGGGCGGGGTTGCCGAGGGTGCCGGCGTTCATGGTCTGGATCATCAGGGCCCGCAGGAAGTTCTGCTGCCGCTTGGTGCGGTCCAGGTCGCCGTTGGGCAGGCCGTGCCGCTCGCGGACGTACAGCAGGGCCTCCTCGCCGCTCATGTGGTGGGTGCCCTTGAGCCACTCCCGGGCGTCGCCCTTGGCCTCGATGGTCTGCGGGATGGTGATGTCGACGCCGCCGACGGCGTCGGTGAGCTTCTTGAAGCCGTTCCAGTCGATCACCGCGACGTGGTCGATCCGGATGCCGGTGAGCTTCTGCACGGTGTCGACCATCAGCGCCGGGCCGCCCCAGGAGTACGCCGCGTTGATCTTCGCCATGCCGTGGCCGGGCACCGGCACCCAGGTGTCCCGGGCGATCGAGACCAGCGAGACGCTCCGGCGGTCCTCGGACAGGTGCAGCAGCATCATGGTGTCGCTGCGGCTCGCCCCCTCCTTCCAGGCCGGGGCCTTGGCCTGGCCGCCGGTGGTGGGCACGTCCGAGCGGGCGTCCAGGCCGACCAGCAGGAACGTCGTCCCGGTTCCCGGCACCGGCTTGGGCTGCGCGGACTCCGGGACGCTCGGGAACGCGCCGGGTATCCGCTCGACCGAGGAGGCGTAGTGCTCGGCGGTCCACCAGACGCCGCCGACGCCCGCGCCGATCAGCACCAGCAGGGTGGCCAGGGTCCAGACCAGCACCCGCCTGGTCCGGCGCCGGCGCCGGGAACCGCGGTCGGCGGCCTCCTGCTCGGGCGGCTCCCCGCTGTCGTCCTGCCGGTCGAAAAAGCTCAGCGGCCCGGGCTGCCCGTCCGCCCCGTCCTCGTGCTCCCGCGCGTCCATGCGCGCATTCTGTCGGTCCGGCCGCGGCCGCGGGATTGAAACAGGAGTTCCGGTCGGGACCGATACCCGCAGGTGGCCGTGGAGTTACCCAGAGCTTCGGAATCCGCCTTGGGGGGAGCGCCCCACGGCCGCCCGTCCGGCGGATACCATCGGTGCCTGCGGCCTCGGGTACCGACCCGGCCGGCCATAGTCCCGGAACACCAAAGGGGAAGCAGTGGCCCTCCGCCTCACCGTGATCGGTACCGGATACCTGGGTGCGACGCACGCCGCCTGCATGGCGGAGCTCGGCTTCGAGGTGCTCGGCCTGGACATCGACCCGGAGAAGATCGCCGCACTCTCCGCGGGCCGGGTGCCGATGTACGAACCCGGGCTGGCCGAGCTGCTGGTCAAGCACGTCCCCGGCCACGAGGGCTCGACCGGCCGGCTGCGCTTCACCGACTCCCCGCAGGAGGTCGCCGAGTTCGGCGACGTCCACTTCATCTGCGTCAACACCCCGCAGAAGAAGGGCGAGTTCGCCGCCGACATGAGCTACGTCGACGCCGCGCTGGACGCCCTCGCCCCGCACCTGACCCGGCCGACCCTGGTGGTCGGCAAGTCCACCGTGCCGGTCGGCAGCGCCAACCGGCTGGCCGAGCGGCTGGCCGCGCTGGCCCCGGCCGGCGAGGCCGCCGAGCTGGCCTGGAACCCGGAGTTCCTGCGCGAGGGCTACGCGGTCGGCGACACCCTGCACCCGGACCGGCTGGTGGTCGGCGTCCGCAGCGAGCGGGCCGAGCAGCTGCTGCGCGAGGTGTACGCGACGCCGATCGCCGAGGGCGTGCCCTTCGTGGTGACCGACTTCCCGACCGCCGAGCTGGTCAAGGCCGCCGCCAACTCCTTCCTGGCCACCAAGATCTCGTTCATCAACGCGATGGCCGAGGTCTGCGAGAGCGCCGGCGCGGACGTGACGCAGCTGGCCAAGGCGCTCTCCTACGACGAGCGGATCGGCGGCAAGTTCCTCAACGCGGGCCTCGGCTTCGGCGGCGGCTGCCTGCCCAAGGACATCCGGGCCTTCATGGCGCGCGCCGGGGAGCTGGGCGCCGACCAGGCGCTGACCTTCCTGCGCGAGGTCGACTCGATCAACATGCGGCGCCGCTCCCGGATGGTGGAGCTGGCCCGCGAGCAGTGCGGCGGCGGCTTCCTGGGCCGCCGGGTCGCGGTGCTGGGCGCCGCGTTCAAGCCCAACTCGGACGACATCCGGGACTCCCCCGCGCTCAACGTGGCCGGCCAGATCCAGCTCCAGGGCGCGCAGGTGACGGTCTACGACCCGAAGGCGATGGACAACGCCCGCAAGATGTTCCCCAGCCTGTCGTACGCCGCCACCCCGCTGGAGGCCGTCGAGGGCGCGCACGTGGTGCTGCACCTGACCGAGTGGCAGGAGTTCCGCGAGCTGGACCCGGCGCAGCTGGGCGACGTGGTCGCCGAGCGCCGGATACTGGACGGCCGCAACATCCTGGACGTCGAGCGCTGGCGTTCGGCCGGCTGGACCTACCGGGCGATGGGCCGCCCCGGCGCGGAGTAGCGGCCGCCGGGCCGGGGCCCGCCCGGCGGAATGCGGCGGCCCGGGCCGTGGTTGGCCGTGGCATGAGCTACGGAGACCGGGAGACGGTGCGCAGGATCCTTCAGGACTCGGGCGACACCTGGGCGGTGGTCGGCCTGTCCAACAACACCCGCCGGGCGGCGTACGGCGTCGCGCAGGTGCTGCAGCGGGCGGGCAAGCGGGTGGTGCCGGTGCACCCGAAGGCCGAGACGGTGCTCGGCGAGCAGGGGTACGCCACCCTCGCCGAGATCCCGTTCCCGGTCGACGTGGTGGACGTGTTCGTCAACAGCGGCCTGGCCGGCGAGGTCGCCGACCAGGCCGTGGCCGTGGGTGCCAAGGCGGTCTGGTTCCAGCTGGACGTGGTCGACGAGGCCGCCCACGCGCGCACCACGGCGGCCGGGCTGGACATGGTGATGGACCGCTGCCCGGCGATCGAACTGCCCCGGCTCGGCTAACCGATCGGCACCGCGATGTCGCAGGCCGGGTCGCCGGGGGCGGCGTCGTCCCAGTTCACGAAGTAGACCTCGCGGGGGCCGGCGCTGACCGTCTCACCGTGCTCCTTGGCCCACTGGAAGACGGCGTCGTAGGCGGAGAGGATCTGCGGGTACACCACCTGGGCCTTGGTGATGGTGGTGTACGCCTCCCGGTGGGCCGGCTCGGTCCGGGTCGGCGCGCCGAACCCGCCCGTGCGGGCCGGGTCGACCGGGACGCACAGCTCCACCGGCCCGTCGCTGTCGTCGTTGACCTCGCCGTGGTAGACCACGAACGGCGCCCCGAAGACACCGCCGTGGGCCTGTGCGACGGCGAACAGCCGGTCGCAGGCCGCCGGGATCCACTCCGGCAGCTCCTCCGGCCGGACGTGCCGCTGCTCGGTCAGCACCAGCTGCTCCGGCACCTCGCGCTGCTGAATGTCGAACATGTCCAGGATCCCTTCGCCACCGTTGAGTTGGATGCGGAGGTAGGCGGCCAGCTCGCGCTGGGCGGCGGTCCGGCGTTCGACCTGCTCCCAGTACGCGTCGACCAGAGCGGCGGCCTGCGGACCGGGCGCGGCCAGCACCTCGGCCACCGCCGCGAGCGGCATGTCCAGGCCGCGCAGCAGCCTGATCCGCCGCGCGTCGGCCAGTCGGCTCTCGCGGTAGTAGCGGTAGCCGGTGGCCGGGTCCACCCGGTCCGGCCGCAGCACGCCCTGGCCGTCGTACAGCCGGAGCGCCTTCTGCGACAGCCGGGAGCGGCGCGCGAAGGCGCCGATGCCCAGGAGCGGGTCCTCCTCCTCCATGTCCACCACCGTCCCGTCTCCCCCAGGGGGAAGGTCAACCACGGCCGTCGAGCTGCCCGATGGTGGCCCAGGACGGGCCGCGGAAGGTGAGCTGCAGGTCGGTGGCGACGTCCTCGGCGTCCCGCAGCGCCCGCACCGCGTTGTGCCAGGTGAGCTTCCCGAGGTCGGCCGCGGACCAGCCCCGGCCGAGCAGTTCGGCGATCAGGTTGGGGTAGCCCGCGACGTCCTGGAGTCCGTCGGGGAGGAAGGCGGTGCCGTCGAAGTCGCCGCCGATGCCGATGTGGTCGATCCCGGCGACCTCGCGCATGTGGTCCAGGTGGTCGGCGACGGTGGCCACGGTGGCCGACGGCCTCGGGTGGGCCTGCTCGTACGCGCCCTGCACCGCCATCGCCTCCGGGGTGGTCTCCAGCGGGTGCAGGCCGTGGGCGCGCATGTTGGCGTCGGCGGCGGCGGTCCACTCGATGGCGGCGGGCAGGATGAACTTGGGCACGAAGGTGGCCATCGCCACGCCGCCGTTGCGGGGCAGCTGGGCGAGCACGTCGTCCGGGACGTTGCGCGGGTGGTCGCAGACGGCGCGCGCGGAGGAGTGCGAGAAGATCACCGGCGCCTCGGAGACCCGCAGGGCGGCCCGCATGGTGTCGGCGGAGACGTGCGAGAGGTCGACCAGCATGCCGATCCGGTTCATCTCCCGGACGACCGCCTCGCCGAACGCGGTCAGCCCGCCGGCGACCGGCTCGTCGGTGGCGGAGTCCGCCCACGGCACGTTGTCGTTGTGGGTCAGCGTCAGGTAGCGCACGCCCAGCTCGTACAGCATCCGCAGGGTGCCGAGCGAGCAGTCGATCGAGTGGCCGCCCTCGGCGCCCATCAGCGAGGCGATCCGGCCCTCGGCCCGGGCGGCCTCCATGTCGTCCGCCGTCAGGGCGAGCCGCAGCTCCGCGGGGTTGCGCTGCACCAGGGTGCGGACGAAGTCGATCTGCTCCAGGGTGGCGCTGACCGCGCGGTCGCCCGCCCAGTCCGAGCGGACGTAGACCGACCAGAACTGCGCGCCGACCCCGCCGGCGCGCAGCCGGACCAGGTCGGTGTGCAGCCGGCCGCTCTGGTCCGCGCCCAGGTCGAGGGCGTCCAGGTCGTAGCCGACCTGGGCCCGCATCGCCCAGGGCAGGTCGTTGTGGCCGTCGACCACCGGGGTCTCGCGGAGCAGCGCGAGGGCACGGTCGAGCAGTTCAGGCGTCATGCCCCTGTTCTACCGTGCCCGCACCACCGGCCGGGATACCCGGGCTACTTGCCGAAGCCGAACGAGGCCGAACCGGCCACCTTGGCCCGCAGCTTCCGGCCCTTGTCGGTCGCCTGGGTGTTCAGCTCGGCCTGGAACTCGACCATCTTCTCGGCCAGTTCGGGGTCGAACGCGGCGAGCATCCGGACCGCCAGCAGGCCGGCGTTGCGCGCCCCGGCCACCGAGACGGTGGCCACCGGCACACCGGCCGGCATCTGGACGATCGACAGCAGGCTGTCCATCCCGTCCAGGTAGCGCAGCGGCACCGGCACGCCGATCACCGGCAGCGGGGTCACCGAGGCCAGCATGCCCGGCAGGTGGGCCGCGCCGCCCGCACCGGCGATGATCGCCTTCAGGCCGCGGGTGTGCGCCCGCTCGCCGTACGCCACCATCTCGCGCGGCATCCGGTGCGCGGAGACCACGTCGACCTCGTACGGGATCTCGAACTCGTCCAGGGCCTGGGCGGCGGCCTCCATCACGGGCCAGTCGGAGTCCGAGCCCATGACGATGCCGATGATCGGGTCAGTCATTCTGTGATGGTCCCTCGCAGGTAGGCGGCCGCGTGGCGGGCGCGCTCGCGGACGTCGTCGAGGTCGTCCCCGAAGACGTTGACGTGGCCGACCTTGCGGCCGGGCTTCACGTCCTTCCCGTACATGTGGATCCGCAGACCGGGATCGCGGGCCATGCAGTGCAGGAAGGCGTGGTACATGTCGGGGTAGTCCCCGCCGAGGACGTTGACCATCACGGTCCACCTGGCGCGCGGGCGGGGGTCGCCCAGCGGGAGGTCGAGGACGGCCCGCAGGTGGTTCTCGAACTGCGAGGTGACGGCGCCGTCCTGGGTCCAGTGGCCGGAGTTGTGCGGGCGCATCGCCAGCTCGTTGACCAGGATCCGGCCGTCCCGGGTCTGGAACAGCTCGACCGCCAGGTGGCCGGTGATGTCCAGCTCGCCGGCGATCCGCAGGGCCAGCGCCTGGGCCTCGCCCGCGAGTTCCGGGTCCAGGTCCGGCGCGGGCGCGGTCACCTCGGCGCAGACGCCGTTCTCCTGGAGGCTCTCCACCACCGGGTAGGCCACCGCCTGGCCGCTGGGCGAGCGGACCACGTTGGCGGCCAGCTCGCGGACGAAGTCGACCTTCTCCTCGGCCAGCACCGGCACCCCGGCCAGGAACGGCGCGGCGGCCTCCTGCTCGTCGTCGACGACCCACACGCCCTTGCCGTCGTAGCCGCCGCGGACGGTCTTCAGGACCACCGGGTAGCCGGCGCCCTCGTGCGCGAAGGCGGTCACGTCGGCCGGGTCGGCGACCAGCCGGTGACGCGGGCAGGGCACCCCGATCGAGTCCAGCTTGGCCCGCATCACGCCCTTGTCCTGGGCGTTCACCAGCGCGTCGGGGCCCGGCCGGACGGCGACCCCGTCGGCCTGCAGGGCCCGCAGGTGCTCGGTCGGGACGTGCTCGTGGTCGAAGGTGACCACGTCGCAGCCGGCCGCGAACCGGCGCAGCGTCTCCAGGTCCCGGTAGTCACCGAGGACCACGTCCGAGACCACCTGGGCCGCCGAGTCCTGGGGGGTGTCGGCGAGGAGCTTGAAGCGGATCCCGAGCGGGACCCCCGCCTGGTGCGCCATGCGGGCCAGCTGCCCGCCGCCGATCATGCCGACCACTGGAAAATTTGCCTTGCCCGCAAGAGTCACGCCGCCCAGGATATCCGGGCCGGTCACCGCGGGTGTAACGGCGTCCTGGCGGGTAAAGAGCGCCCCCCGGGGTGGGGACGGCCCGTCGGGGAGCGAGTAGCCTGGATGGCCGGACCCCGGGAAAAGCACTATCCGATCATGCGTCGATAGGGGTTTCGGTATCGTGCCGCAGCGCCGCGCGCACGGCCCCCAAGGCAGGCGAGCACAGGAGACAGTCGGGTATGACGACCACCACCGCGCCCAAGCCGTCGCTCGCGAACCGCCTGCGCGGGGTCTCGGGCGAGGTCGTCAAGTTCGGCATCGTCGGACTGAGCGGCGTCGTCGTCAACTTCCTCGTCTTCTGGATCTGCATCAACGGCCTCGGCCTGGCCTCCCTGCGGTCCAACATCGCCGCCACCCTGGTCGCCATCGCGACCAACTACCTCGGCTACCGGTACTGGCTGTACCGCGACCGCGACGCGGCCTCGCGCAAGCGCGAGATCACCCTCTTCCTGCTCTTCAGCGGCGCCGGGATGCTGATCGAGACCGGTGTGCTCGGCTTCTCGGTCTACGTCCTCGGCCTCACCTCGCACCCCATGCAGCTCGCCGCGAAGTTCGTCGGTCTGGCCGCGGGCACGGTGTTCCGCTTCTTCTCCTACCGCACCTGGGTGTTCAAGGCCCTCCCGGAGCTCGCCGAACCGGCCGAGCCCGCCGTGGTCGCCGAGGCCGAGCTCCTCCTCGCCGCCGAGCAGCCGCCCGCGGCAGCGGTCGCCCAGCGTTCCTGAACCACCGGAACCGCCGGAACCGCCGTCCCCGAGCCGCACCGCCGCGCGGACTTCCTGGCCCCCTGACCGGCGCCGGTCCCACCTGTGCGCGGTCCGACGCCGGCCGGCTCCGCCCGACGCAGCGCTGGTCGGTCGTCCGGCTCCGCCCGACGCAGCGCCAGTCGGTCGTCCGGCTCCGCCCGACGCAGCGCCAGTCGGTCGTCCGGCTCCGCCCGACGCAGCGCTAGTCGGTCGTCCGGCTCCGCCCGACGAACAGGGCGAACACCGCCGGCCGGAGGGAGAGCAGTTCCAGTCGGCCGCCGTCCGCCTCGGCGAGGTCGCGGGCCACGGCGAGGCCGATGCCGGTGGAGTTGCGGCCGCTGACCGCGCGTTCGAAGACCCGGTTGCCGAGCTCCGGCGGGACGCCCGCGCCCTCGTCCTGGACCTCGGTGACGATCGAGCTGCCGGAGCGGCGGACCCGCAGGGTGATGGTGCCGGCGCCGTGCATCAGCGAGTTCTCGATGAGCGTGGCGAGCACCTGGGCGACCGTCCCGGGGGTGCCGGTCACCTCGGCGCCGTGCAGGCCCTCGATCACCAGCCGCCGGCCGCTGTCGCGCAGCGGCGGCCCCCACTCCTCCACCTGCTGCTTGATCACCTCGTCCAGCGGGAAGCCGACGGCCGTCGGGCTGCTGCGGTCGCGCTGGTTGGTGAGCAGCCGCTGCACCACGTCGGTGAGCCGCTCGACCTGCTGGAGGCCGATGGCGGCCTCCTCGCGGACGGTCCGGGGTTCCTCGGCGAGCGCGGTGATCTCCTCCAGCCGCATGGACAGCGCCGTGAGCGGGGTGCGCAGCTGGTGGGAGGCGTCGGCGGCGAGCCGGCGTTCGGCCGTGAGCATCCGGGCGATCCGCTCGGCGCTGGCGTCCAGGACCTCGGCGATCCGGTCGAGTTCGGGCACCCCGTACCGGCGGTCGCGGGGGCGCGGGTCGCCGGAGCCGAGGCGTTCGGCGGTCTCGGCGAGGTCGGTGAGCGGCCGGGCGAGCCGTTTGGCCTGCCAGACCGCGAGTGCGACGGCGGCCTGGACGGCGAGCAGGGCGACCACCCCGAGCAGCAGCAGCATGTTGCCGATCTCGTGGTCGACGTCCTCGCGGGACTGCATCACGGTGACGGTCTCGCCGCTGAGGCCCTGTTCGGTGGCGGTCAGGGCGGCGCCCTGGACCGGGCGGCCGGCCGCGATGAGCGGCTGGCCGGGGATGTCGACGGTGACGAAGGAGCCGTCGGTGACCTGGGCGGCGAACTTCTCGCCGGTGACCGGCTCGCCGGCCGCCAGCCGGCTCTCGACCAGGCCGAGGACCCGGACGGCGGCCGCGTCGACCCGGTCGTTGGCGGCGCCGACGATGCTCTGCTTCTCGATCAGTGCCAGCGGCACGCAGAACACCGCGACCACCACCAGGACCACGCCCAGCAGTGAATTGATCATCCTGCGCTTCACGCCGGGCGGTCCTTCGTCGTCGGTACTTCGTCGTCGGTACTTCGGCGGGGCCGTCCGTCAGTTCTTCTCGAAGCGGAAGCCCACGCCGCGGACGGTCGCGATGTAGCGCGGGTTGGCCGCGTCGTCGCCGAGCTTCTTGCGCAGCCAGGAGATGTGCATGTCGAGGGTCTTGGTCGAGGTCCACCAGGTGGTGTCCCAGACCTGCCGCATGATCTCCTCGCGGGTGACCACCCGGCCGGCGTCCCGGACCAGGACCCGCAGCAGCTCGAACTCCTTGGCGGAGAGGGTGAGCTCCTCCTCGCCGAGCCAGGCGCGGTGCGACTCGATGTCGATCTTGACGCCGTGCGCGCCGGTGGTGAGCTGGTCGACGTTGCCGCGGCGCAGCAGCGCCCGGACCCGGGCGAGCAGCTCGGCCAGCCGGAACGGCTTGGTGACGTAGTCGTCGGCGCCCGCGTCGAGGCCGACCACGGTGTCCACCTCGTCGGCGCGGGCGGTGAGCACCAGGACCGGGAAGCTCTTGCCGTCGGCGCGCAGCCGCCGGCAGACCTCCAGGCCGTCCATCTCGGGCAGACCCAGGTCGAGGACGATCAGGTCGACCTCCTCGGTGAGCCCCGCCCCCAGCGCGGCCGGTCCGTCCTCGCGGACCAGCACCTCATAGCCCTCCCGGCGCAGCGCGCGGGCCAGCGGTTCGGAGATTGCCGGGTCGTCCTCGGCCAGCAGCACACAGGTCATGGGCTGATGTTAGACCGCCGCGGGCCCCCTGATCAGGGTGCGTCCTGGCCCTTGACCTCCGCATGACCTGGCGAGGGGGCAACCATGGCGGCCCCGGCGCCCACTGTGAACTAGTTCACAGAGCGTGATCATCGGGCGAGTTCCGCCATCCGGCCATCCGGGGGGTCGGATGGGGGTCTTTGCCGAAGAATCGGACGTGCTACCTTCACTTCAAAGGACAATTTCCGCTCGCGCCATCGATTAGGCGCCACGGGGTCGCCGGGACTTTGCCTGCGCGTTACCTGATTTGCGATGTTTGCCCGGCCATGTCATGGAAAACCGCCACGTACAGTGGTTTGGTCCCCGTCCGCCTCCACCCCCCTTGGCGGACGAAGTCAGGCAAGGAACCCCTACACATGGCGTCTACCACCCTGGATGCCGGCATTCAGTCGGCCCCTCCCAGCGGCAAGACCTTCCTCGGGCACCCCCGGGGCCTCGCCACTCTCTTCATGAGCGAGATGTGGGAGCGCTTCAGCTACTACGGCATGCGCGCCCTGCTCGTCCTCTACATGACGGCCGCCACCACCGACGGCGGACTCGGCATGAAGGTGGCCGTCGCCGCCGCGGTCTACAGCGTGTACACCGCCATGGTCTACCTGCTGGCCCTGCCCGGTGGCTGGATCGCCGACCGCTTCCTCGGCGCCCGCAAGACCGTCGCCGTCGGCGGCACGATCATCATGGCCGGACACTTCATGCTGGCCGTTCCGGCCACCGTGTCCTTCTTCGCGGGCCTCGGCCTGATCGCCATCGGTTCCGGTCTGCTGAAGGCCAACATCTCGACGATGGTCGGCCACCTCTACGACGGGCCGAACGACCCGCGCCGCGACGGTGGCTTCACGATCTTCTACATGGGCATCAACCTCGGTGCCTTCGCCGCGCCGCTGGTCATCGGCACCGTGGGCCAGAGCGTCAACTGGCACCTCGGCTTCGCCCTCGCCGGTGTCGGCATGGCCCTGGGCCTCGGCCAGTTCCTGCTCGGCACCCGCCACCTGAGCGCCCGCAGCGACGTGGTGTCCTCGCCGATCTCGGCCGCCGAGAAGCGCGACGTGTTCCGCAAGGCCGGCCTGTGGCTGGCGCTGGCCGTGGTGTTCTACGCCGTCGTCGCGCTGACCGGCAGCTTCACCATCGACTGGGTGATCTGGCCGCTGTCCATCGCGGGCATCGCGCTGCCGGTCTTCGTCTTCGGCAAGGTGAAGCGGGACAAGGACCTCAGCTCGGACGAGCAGTCCAAGATGAGCGGCTACATCTGGTTCTTCGTCGCGGCCGCCGTGTTCTGGATGATCTACGACCAGTCCGGCTCGACGCTGAGCGTGTTCGCGGACGACAACACCGCCTCCACGCTGTTCGGCTTCGACTTCCCGTCCAGCTGGTTCCAGTCGCTCAACCCGCTCTACATCATGGCGCTGGCCCCGGTCTTCGCCTGGCTGTGGGTGGCCCTCGCCCGCCGCGGCAAGAACCCCAGCACCACCATGAAGTTCGCGATCGGCCTGCTGATGATCGGCGCGTCCTTCCTGGTGATGATGCTGGCGATGGCGGCGGCGTCCGGCGGCACCAAGGTCACGCCGCTCTGGCTGGCCATGGTCTACCTGGTCCAGACCGTCGGTGAGCTCACGCTCTCCCCGGTCGGCCTGTCCGTCACGACCAAGCTGGCCCCGGCCAAGTACGCCAGCCAGATGATGGGTGTCTGGTTCCTCGCCGTCACGGCGGGCGACTGCGTGGCCGCGATCTTCCAGCTGGTGCTGGGCGACGCCACCGGCTCCACCTGGTACTTCGCGGTCCAGGGCGTGCTGGCGATCATCGCCGGCATCGGGCTGGCGATGTACCGCAAGAAGGTCGTCAAGCTGATGGGCGACGTCCACTGACGCCACCCCCGGCACCACGAAGGGCCGGTACCCGCCGAGGCGGGTACCGGCCCTTCGTGGTCGGCGGTGCAGGACGCCGCCGACCTTCGGCGGCGTCCTGGGCCGCTCAGAACTCGCATGCGCCCGCCCGCCAGACCGCGGCGGTCAGCGGCACGCCCGGCCGGTAGGCCAGGTGGACGTGCGAGGGGGCCTCCAGCAGCAGCAGGTCGGCCCGGGCGCCCGGGGTGATGACGCCGACGTCGGTGCGGCGCAGCGCGCGGGCGCCGCCCGCGGTGGCGGCGTGCACCGCCTCCTCCGGGGTCATGCCCATCTCGCGGACGGCGACCGCGATGCAGAACGCCATCGAGCTGGTGAAGCTGGAGCCGGGGTTGCAGTCGGTGGACAGCGCGACGGTGGCGCCCGCGTCCAGCAGCCGGCGGGCGTTCGGGTACTCGGCGCGGGTGGAGAACTCGGCGCCCGGCAGCAGGGTGGCGACCGTCTCGGAGCCGGCCAGCGCGGCCACGTCCTCGTCGGTCAGGTGGGTGCAGTGGTCGGCGGAGGCGGCGCCCAGCTCGACCGCCAGCTGCACGCCGGGACCGTACGAGAGCTGGTTGGCGTGCACCCTCGGGGTCAGACCGCGCTCGATCCCCGCGGTGAGGACGGCGCGGGCCTGGTCGCCGTCGAAGGCGCCGCGCTCGCAGAAGACGTCCACCCAGCGGGCGTGCGGGGCGCAGGCGTCCAGCATCTCGCCGGTGACCAGGTCGACGTAGCCGGCCGGGTCGTCGGCGAACTCGGGGGCGACCACGTGCGCGCCCAGGTAGGTGGTCTCGGGGGTGTGCGAGGCGGCGATCCGCAGCGCCCGGGCCTCGTCGGCGACGGTCAGCCCGTAGCCGGACTTGCACTCGACGGTGGTGGTGCCCTGGTGCAGGGCCTCGCGCAGGAAGCGGACCAGGTTGGCGTCCAGCTCGGCGTCGGTGGCGGCCCGGGTGGCGGCGACCGTGGTGCGGATGCCGCCGGCGGTGTAGGCCTGGCCGGACATCCGGGCGTTGAACTCGGCGGTCCGGTCGCCCGCGAAGACCAGGTGGGCGTGCGAGTCGACGAAGCCGGGCAGCATCGCGCGGTGCTTGGCGTCGAACCGTTCGTCCGCGGCGGGCGCGGCGGCGGCCGGGCCCACCCAGGCGATCCGGCTGCCCTCCACGACCACGGCCGCGTCCGGGACCACACCCAGCGGGCCGCTGCCGAGCGCGGGGTCGTTGGTCACCAGCGTGCCGATGTCGGCGATGAGGAGGCTCAAGGGGCCCTTCCCTTTCGAGGGGGTCGGGGTGCGGGCCCCATCAGATCAGCCCTGGTGGGGCCCGCACCCCGGATTCTATGGCCGGCCGCAGCCGGGTCGGACGAGACCTTCGGGTCCGGCGGGGCCTAGGACTGCAGCGCCGCGATCGACGCGCGCAGCGCGGCCGGGACGTCGGTGACCAGCTGGTGCACGCCGTCCTTGACGATGTGCCGGCCACCGACCACGACGTGCCGGACGTCGGCGGCGGAGGCCGCGAAGACCGCGGTCTCGGCGCCCAGCGCGGGCGCCGGGCCGGCGGTCCGGACGGAGTCCAGCGCGACGGCGGTGAGGTCGGCGAGCGAGCCGGCCTCGATCCGGCCGGCCTCCGGCCAGCCGAGCGAGGCGTGGCCGTCCTCGGCGCCCGCGCGCAGCAGCGCGTTGGCGGTCCAGTGGCCGCGGGTGCGGGTGCGCAGCCGCTCGTCCAGCTCCAGCGCGCGGGCCTCCTCGAACGGGTCGATCACCGCGTGGCTGTCGCTGCCGAGGCTGATCGGACAGCCCGCGCTGGCCAGCCGGCGGGCCGGGCCGATGCCGTCCGCCAGGTCCCGTTCGGTGGTGGGGCACATGCAGATGGTGGTGGAGGAGTCGGCGAGCAGCCGGATGTCCTCGTCCCCGAGGTGGGTCGCGTGCACGGCCGAGGTCCGCGGGCCGAGCACGCCGTGGTCGGCGAGCAGCCGGGTCGGGGTGACGCCGTGCGCGGTCAGGCAGGCGTCGTTCTCGGCGGTCTGTTCGGAGAGGTGGACGTGCAGCGGGGCCTTGCGCATCGCCGCCCAGTGGGCGACGGTGCTCAGCTGCTCGGCCGGGACGGCGCGCACCGAGTGGACGGCCGCGCCGATCCGGGCGTGCTCGCTGCCCTTGAGCTCCGAGGCGCGCTCCGCCCAGGCGTCCGCGTCGCCGTCGCTGAACCGCAGCTGCGGCTTGGTCGGCTCGGCGCCGAACCCGGCCGAGACGTAGCAGGTGTCCAGCAGGGTGATCCGGATGCCGGCCCGCAGGGCCGCCTCGATCAGCGCCTCGCCCATCGCGTTGGGGTCGTCGTAGCGGCCGCCGCCGGGGCCGTGGTGGAGGTAGTGGAACTCGCCCACCGCGGTGATCCCGGCGAGTGCCATCTCCGCGTACACGGCGGTGGCCAGCTCCAGGTAGCTGTCCGGGTCGAGCGCACCGGCGAACCGGTACATGGTGTCCCGCCAGGTCCAGAAGGTGCCGGAGCCGACCTGCACGGTGCCGCGCAGCGCGCGGTGGAAGGCGTGCGAGTGGGCGTTGGCCTGGCCGGGCAGCACCAGTCCGCCGAGCCGGACCGCCCCGGGCGGGCAGGGCCCGCTGTCCGGGGTGACCTTGGCGATCCGGCCGCCCGGCCCGACCGCGATCAGCACCTGCTGCTCGACCACCGGTCCGTTGGCGTGCGGCAGCCAGGCGTACTCGGCCCAGTACGTCACCGCTGCAGACATGCGAGGTCCTCCAGTACGTCGGCGAGGGCGGTCACCCCGGCGAGGCAGTCGCGCTCCTCGGCGTGCTCGGCCGGCGAGTGCGAGACCCCGGTCGGGTTCCGCACGAACAGCATGGCGGTCGGGATCGCCGATGCGAGGATTCCGGCGTCGTGTCCCGCGCCGGTCGGCAGCACCGGCACCCCGCCGAGGCGCCCGGCCAGCCGGTCGCGCAGCGGGCCGTCGAAGTCCACCACCGGGGTGTAGGACTCGCGGGTCAGCTCGACCTTGATGCCGGCCCGCTCGCCGCTCTCGTACGCGGCCTGCCGGATCTCCTCGACCAGGGCGGTCAGGGTCGGCTCGTCCGCGGCCCGGGAGTCCAGCCAGCCACGGATCAGCGAGGCGATGGCGTTGGTGCCGTTCGGCTCGACCGCGACCTTGCCGAAGGTGGCCAGCGCACCGGCCAGCTGGGCACGGGTGCGGGCGGCCAGGACCGTCTCGGCGAAGGTGAGCATCGGGTCGCGGCGGTCCTCGATCCGGGTGGTGCCGGCGTGGTTGGCCTCGCCGTGGAAGTCGAACCGCCAGCGGCCGTGCGGCCAGATCGCGCTGGCCACCCCGACCGGGTGCTCCTCGGTCAGGTAGCGGCCCTGCTCGACGTGGAGCTCGACGTAGGCGCCGACCCTGGCCAGCCGCTCCTGGTCGGCGCCGATCGCGGCCGGGTCGTACCCGGCCCGCTCCATGGCGTCGGGCAGCCGGACGCCGTCGGCGTCGCGCAGCGCGTACGCCTGCTCCTTGGAGAGCACGCCGGCGGTGAGGCGGGAGCCGATGCAGGCCACGCCGAACCGGGCGCCCTCCTCGTCGCCGAAGTTGACGATCGCCAGCGGACGGTCGAACTCGGCGCCGCGCTCGCGCAGTTCGTCGAGCGCGGCGAAGGCGGACACCACCCCGAGCGGGCCGTCGTAGGCGCCGCCGTCCGGGACGGAGTCCAGGTGCGAGCCGGTGACGACCGCACCGCCGGCCTGCGGGTCGCCGAGCCAGGCCCACTGGTTGCCGTTGCGGTCCAGCTCGTAGGCCAGGCCGCGGGCGCGGGCCTGCTCCTCGAACCAGGACCGGCACTCGGTGTCGGCGGAATTCCAGGCGAAGCGGCGGTAGCCGCCGGAGGAGGCGGAGCGGCCCACGGGGAGCAGCTCCGCCCACATCCGGCCGAAGGTGTCGGTCACAGCTCGTTCATGGGGACGCGGACCCCGCGCTCGGCCGCGACCTCGCTCGCCAGGTCGTAGCCGGCGTCGACGTGCCGGATGACGCCCATGCCCGGGTCGTTGGTGAGCACCCGGCGGATCTTCTCGCCCGCCAGCGCGGTGCCGTCGGCGACGGTGACCTGGCCGGCGTGGATCGAGCGGCCGATGCCGACGCCGCCGCCGTGGTGGATGGAGACCCAGGACGCGCCGGAGGCGACGTTGACCATGGCGTTCAGCAGCGGCCAGTCGGCGATCGCGTCCGAGCCGTCCAGCATGGCCTCGGTCTCGCGGTACGGGGAGGCGACCGAGCCGCAGTCCAGGTGGTCGCGGCCGATCACGATCGGGGCGGACAGCTCGCCGGAGGCGACCATGTCGTTGAAGCGCTCGCCGGCCTTGTCCCGCTCGCCGTAGCCGAGCCAGCAGATCCGCGCCGGCAGGCCCTGGAAGTGCACCTTCTCCTGGGCCATCTTGATCCAGCGGTGCAGCGACTCGTTCTCCGGGAAGAGGTCGAGCACGGCCTTGTCGGTCTTGTAGATGTCCTGCGCGTCGCCGGACAGCGCGGCCCAGCGGAACGGGCCCTTGCCCTCGCAGAACAGCGGCCGGATGTACGCCGGGACGAAGCCGGGGAACTCGAACGCCCGGGTGTAGCCCGCGAGCTGGGCCTCGCCGCGGATGGAGTTGCCGTAGTCGAAGACCTCGGCGCCGCGGTCCTGGAAGCCGACCATCGCCTCGACGTGCTTGGCCATCGACTCGCGCGAGCGCTGGGTGAACTCGGCCGGCTTGGCGGCCGCGTAGTCGGCCATGTCGTCGAAGGCGACGCCGATCGGCAGGTAGCTCAGCGGGTCGTGGGCGCTGGTCTGGTCGGTGACGATGTCGATCGGCGCGTCCATCGCCAGCAGCTGCGGGAACAGCTCGGCGGCGTTGCCCAGCAGGCCGATCGAGAGCGGCTGCTTCTTGTCGCGGGCCTCCACGGCGAGCTGCAGCGCGTGGTCCAGGTTCTTGGCCTCGACGTCCAGGTAGCGGTGCTCGATCCGGCGGGAGATCCGGGACGGGTCGCAGTCGATGCAGATCGCCACACCGCCGTTCATGGTGACGGCGAGCGGCTGGGCGCCGCCCATGCCGCCGAGACCGGCGGTGAGGGTGATGGTGCCCTCGAGGGTGTTGTTGAACTTCTTGGCCGCGACGGCGCCGAAGGTCTCGTAGGTGCCCTGGAGGATGCCCTGGGTGCCGATGTAGATCCACGAACCGGCGGTCATCTGGCCGTACATGGTGAGCCCGAGGCTCTCCAGCCGGCGGAACTCCTCCCAGTTGGCCCAGTCGCCGACCAGGTTGGAGTTGGCGATCAGGACGCGCGGCGCCCACTCGTGGGTCTGCATCACACCGACCGGACGGCCGGACTGGACCAGCATGGTCTCGTCCTGCTTGAGGGTCTGCAGGGTGCGGACCATGGCGTCGTACGAGCGCCAGTCGCGGGCCGCCTTGCCGGTGCCTCCGTAGACCACCAGCTTGGACGGGTGCTCTGCGACCTCGGGGTCGAGGTTGTTCATGAGCATCCGCAGGGCGGCCTCCTGCTGCCACCCCTGCGTGGTCAGGTTCGTCCCGCGCGCCGCGCGGACCTCACGCGGACCACTGCCCGTCTGCTGCTGCACCATGCTGCCGGCCTCCCTGCGGATGGATTCATTCATGATTTGGTTCTCTGAATATATCCAATCAATCCGCCGTCGGCCAGAGCCCGGGCCCACCAATCCGCCCGGCCCGGGCGAGAGCCGGCGGTACGGTGCCCCGGACGGACGGACAAGGAGGGCGCCGTGACCGCCGGCATCACCGCCCGGCCCGGCAGACTCCGCGAGGCGGCCGAGCGGATCGAGCAGCGCACCGGGCTCAGGGTCCAGATCATCGGAGGCTCCCTGGTGATGTCCCCCACTCTCCGCGGCAAGCACGCGGGCGTCATCCGGCGCCTGCGCGGACATCAGCAACAAGACCGAGTGGTACGCGACGGCCGGGGTGGCGGTCCTGCTGGCCGTCGACCCCCGGCACGGGACCTGGACGCTGTACTCCCACCCGCGGGACGGGGTCCACAAGGGTGTGCTCGACGGGCGCTACGGCATGGCGGTGCCGCTGCCCGCGCCCCTTCCCGCGCTGGGGACGGACGGGCTTGCGCGGTACGCCGGCCGCGGCTGAGGGCCCGCCCCGGGGTCAGGCGGCCGCGTCGCCGTCCCAGTCGATGCCGATCTCGGCCAGCCAGCGGCGGTCCTCGGCGCCCACCGCGTCGGGTCGGGCCGGGGCCGCCGCCGGGTCGGCCGGGCGCTGGGTGCGCGGGATCTCGCGGATCGGGCCGATGCCGTACTTCTCCGCCGCGCCGGCCGCCGCGTCCGGGTCGATCACCCCGACGTGGACGGCGCTCTCGTCGCCCGGCTCCAGGACCACCAGGTCGGGTTCGGGCGGCTGCCGCAGCGAGATCCGCCGGCCGCAGGTCGGGCAGGACCATTCGTCGGCCCCCGAGGCGAGCCGGCCGGTCAGTCTCATCTGGTGGATCGGGCCCATGGCTGACTCCCCCGTCCGGCCCTGGCGCCAGGGCCTGTGGAGGGTCTGCCCGCTGACGGCCGCCGGGCAACCGGCCGAGGCCAAGCTGTGCCCTCGGGACCGCCCCCGGCCACTGCGGGCCCCGGCGCGCGAGGCCCCGGCCACTGCGGTCCCCGGCTACTCCAGGAAGAGCCCGCGGGCCGCGGCGGACTGCTCGATCGCCTCCAGCCGGGCCTCCGCGCCGGGCATCTCGTCGCACATGGTCTGCAGCAGCACCCGGCCGAGCATCATCGGCGCACAGGCGGTGTCGAAGACCAGGCCGGTGCCGACCGCGGCCGGGAGCATCAGGTCGGAGAGCTTGGCGACCGGGGCGAAGGCGCTGTCGGCGACGGTCAGCACGGTCAGCCCGCAGTCCCGGGCCACCGCCAGGGCGTCCATCAGCTCCCGCGGGTAGCGCGGCAGCGCGAAGCAGAGCAGCGCCGAGGCCCCGGCGAAGGCGGCCTGTTCGATCCGGTCGGCGAGCATCGAGCCGCCCTCGTCCAGCAGCCGCACGTCGGGGTGGACCTTGGCGGCGAAGTACGCGAAGCCGCGGGCCTGGGCGGAGGCCGCCCGCAGGCCGAGCACCGGCAGCGGCCGGGAGGCGGCGAGCAGCCGGGCGGCCCGGACGATCGGCTCCGGGTCGGCGAGCAGCGCGGCCAGGTGCCGCAGGTGCTCGATCTCGGCCAGCACGGCCTGCTGGTGCTCGTTGCGCACCGCGTCGGCGGGGGTCTCGGGGGCGGCCGGCTCGCCGCCGCCGAGTTCGCGCAGCTGCTTGCGCAGCGCCGGGTAGCCGTCGTAGCCGAGGGCGACCGCGAACCGGGTGACGGAGGGCTGGCTGACCCCGGCCAGCTCGGCGACCTCGACGCTGGACAGGAACGGCGCCTCGGTGGCGTGCCGGACCAGCGAGTGCGCGATCCGGCGCTGCGTCGGCGTCAGCCGGTGGCCCTCGAAGAGCTGCAGCAGGCGGGCGGACGGGCCCACGGCGCCGTTCTCCTCCGGGGCGGTCATCTGCGGTACCTCCGAGCTCGGGTTCGGCTGACGCCGCTGGCTGCGGCGGCTGGGACGACTGTGGCGCAGTCCCGCCAGGTGGGCAATGGTGTTTCGGGATCCGGGACGGACCGATTCTCGGGGGCGACCCTGATTTCTCCCTGAAGATCCCCGGAATCCCCGCCCCCCGCTGGCTGACGACCCGTCCGGACCGTCACCATGGCCCCCATGGACTCTCGCCAGGACGACCTGCGCCGCGATCTCGACGCCGCCGTGCAGACCCGCAAGGAGCTGGGCAAGGAGTACGAGTCGGAGATCGTCGACTCCTTCCTCGCCCGGCTCGACGCCCGCCTCGACGCCCGGGTCGAGCAGCGGGCCGCCGAGCAGCTGGACCGCCAGGGTCCGGCCCGGGGCCGGGAGCGCGGGCGCGGCGGCCGGTTCACGCTGGGCGGCGCCTCGCTGGTGCTGGGCATCCCGCTGACCGCCATCGCCACCGAGAACGCCGGGGTCACCGGTCTGATCGTCTGCTGGGCCGGGATCGTCGGGGTCAACCTGTCCGCCGCCCTCGGGGACCGCCGCCGGGAGCGTGAGCTGTCCCGCGGCACCCGGAGCGAGTGGGCCTGACGGCCGCCCGCCCCGGGCACCGGCGACGGGTCAGGCCAGCGGACCGGTGACCCGCTCGACCGCCTCGACCAGGCCGCCGGAGGCGACCAGGGCGTGCGCGGCCTCCAGGTCCGGCGACAGGAAGCGGTCCCGGCCGGGACCCTGGACGCCGGCCTCGCGGGCCGCGGCGATGGCCGCGGCGGTGGCGGGGGCGATCGGGCCGCTGCCGCCGTCCGCGCGGATCTCCAGGGCGCGGGCCGAGGCGAGCAGCTCGACGGCGAGCACCCGGGCGAGGTTCTCCACCGCCAGGCGCAGCTTGCGCGCGGCCGACCAGCCCATCGAGACGTGGTCCTCCTGCATGGCGGAGGACGGGATCGAGTCCACCGAGGCCGGGACGGCGAGCCGCTTGTTCTCGCTGACCAGGGCGGCCTGGGTGTACTGGGCGATCATCAGACCGGAGTCCACGCCCGGGTCGTCGGCGAGGAACGCGGGCAGGCCGTGCGAGCGCGCCTTGTCGAGCAGCCGGTCGGTGCGGCGCTCGGAGATCGAGGCCAGGTCGGCGGCGGCGATGGCGAGGAAGTCCAGCACGTACGCGACCGGGGCGCCGTGGAAGTTGCCGTTGGACTCGACCCGGCCGTCGGGCAGCACCACCGGGTTGTCGACCGAGGCGGCCAGCTCGCGGGAGGCGACCAGGGCGGCGTGCGCGAGGGTGTCCCGGCCGGCGCCGGCCACCTGCGGGGCGCAGCGGATCGAGTAGGCGTCCTGGACCCGCGGGGCGTCGTCCTGGTGGTGGCCGGTCAGGCCGGAACCGCTGAGTACGGCGAGCATGTTGGCGGCGCTGAGCGCCTGGCCCGGGTGCGGGCGGACGGCGGAGTGCAGCTCGGGGGCGAGCACCTTGTCGGTGCCGAGCAGCGCCTCCAGGCTCATCGCGGCGGTGATGTCGGCGGTGGTGAACAGCCGGGAGAGGTCGGCGATGGCCATCACCAGCATGCCGAGCATGCCGTCGGTGCCGTTGATGAGGGCCAGGCCCTCCTTCTCCAGCAGCTCGACCGGCTCGATGCCGGCCTCGGCGAGCAGCTCGCCGGCCGGGCGCTCGACGCCGTCGGGGCCGTACGCGACGCCCTCGCCCATCAGCACCAGGGCGCAGTGCGAGAGCGGCGCGAGGTCGCCGGAGCAGCCCAGCGAGCCGAACTCGCGGACCACGGGGGTGATGCCGGCGTTCAGGATGGCGGCCATCGTCTCCGCGACCAGCGGGCGCACCCCGGTACGGCCGGAGGCCAGGGTCTTCATCCGCAGGAACATCAGCGCGCGGACCACCTCGCGCTCGACGGCCGGGCCCATGCCGGCGGCGTGCGAGCGGACCAGCGAGCGCTGCAGCTGGGCGCGCAGCTCGGGGCTGATGTGGCGGACGGCGAGCGCGCCGAAACCGGTCGAGACGCCGTAGACCGGGCGCGGTTCGGCGGCGAGGGCCTCGATCGTGGCGCGGGCGGCGGCCATCTCGGCCTGCGCGTCCGGGCCGATCTCGACCCGGGCGTTGCCGCGCGCGACGGCGAGCACGTCCTCGGCGCTGACGTCGGCCTTGCCGACCTGGATCACGGGGGCATCGACGGCCACAGCACTGTGCATATCCATATGCACAATGACATCAGGTGAATGAGGATATGACAACCGCTGACGCGCAGCCGGTTCGCCGACCGGTGTGACCCGCGTCACCGCCGGACTCCCGGGGCGGCGAACAACCGCCCGTCGACGGGTCCGGCCCCGGCCCCGGAGCGGCCCCGGAGCGGCCCCGGAGCGGCCACGCGGCGGCCTGCGGCGGATTTCCGTGCGGGCCCGGTGTGCCGCAAGCTGGGGCGAGGCAGCGAGCGGAGGCGGGATCGATGGCGCGGGCGACGGTACGGCGGCGGGTGGTTCGGCTGCGGGGCGCGGAGAGATCCGCCCGGCCGGACGCGCTGGCGGCGGAGGAGCCGCTGGAGATCCGGCTGGGCGGCGAGCCGCTCACAGTCACCATGCGCACCCCCGGCCACGACTTCGACCTGGTCGCGGGCTTCCTGGTCGGCGAGGGCCTGGTGCACGGCGGCGAGCAGCTGGCGGCACTGCGCTACTGCGCCGGGACGGACGCGGACGGCGCCAACACCTACAACGTGGTCGACGCGACGCTGCGCGGCGCGGGCGCGCTGCCGCTGTCCGCGCACCGCAACCTGCTCACCACCAGCGCCTGCGGACTGTGCGGCCGGGACACCGTGGAGGCGGTCCGCACCCACAGCCACTGGCCGGTGGAGAAGGACCCGCTGACGGTGCCCGCGGAGTTGCTGTACGAGTTGCCGGACCGGCTGCGCGCGGCCCAGCGGACCTTCGAGTCGACCGGCGGCCTGCACGCCGCCGGACTGTTCGACGGCGGGGGCGCACTGCTGTGCGCGCGGGAGGACGTCGGCCGGCACAACGCCGTCGACAAGGTGATCGGCTGGGCGCTGCGCGAGGGGAGGCTGCCGCTGACCGGGCATCTGCTGCTGGTCAGCGGCCGGGCCTCGTTCGAACTGACCCAGAAGGCGGCGCTGGCGGGGATCCCGCTGCTGGCCGCCGTCTCGGCACCGTCCTCACTGGCGGTGGACCTGGCCGAGGAGCTCGGCCTGACCCTGGTCGGCTTCCTGCGCGGACAGGGCGGCAACGTCTACACCCGCGCGGACCGGATCGCCTAGGGCCGGACCGCACGGGACCGGACCGCGTGGGACCGGTTCAGGAGCGGCGGATCCGGCGGCGGATCAGCCAGACCACGACGCAGACCACCAGGATCACGAAGGCCACCGCGACCAGCAGGCCGATCAGGCCGCCCTTGCTCTTCTTCTTCTTGCTCTTGCTCTTTGACTTCGAGCCGGCCAGCTCGGTCCGGGTCTGCGCCTGCGCGCCGGCCCGGCCGGCGGCCCGGTCCTGCGACGACGACGGCGACTGCGGGCCGGCCGCCGACGGTGCCTGCTGGACGGCCGAGACCGCCGCGGTACGGGGCACGGCCTGCGCCGCACCGGCGGTCAGCGCGCTGCCGCCGACGGCGAGGGCCAGGGCGAGCAGCGCCCCTGCCAGACGTGTCCTCATCAGCCCGAACCTCATTTCCCGCCCGCCCCGGTGGCCTGCGACGGCCCACTGTGGCACGCCCGGCCCGGACCGCGACAGGGGTCCGGGCCCGGCCGTACCCCAGCTGTGACGCTGTAACAGCGCGCTGTCACCCGGCCAGTTCGGCGTCGGCGCGGGCGGTCACGGCGGTCAGGACCCGGGCCGCGGCGGCCAGGTCCTCGGGCGGCAGGCCGCCGTACAGCCGGGCGGTGAGCTCGGCGACGTCGGCGCGGATGCCGCTCTGGCGTCCGCGGCCCGCCTCGGTGAGAGCGATGCCGTCGGCCGCGCCGGGGGACGGCGCCAGCAGGCCGGCGTCGGTGAGCTCGGCGAGGACGGCCAGCGCGGCCGCCCGGTCGATCTTCAGGCCTGCGGTCAGCCGCGCCAGCACCTGCTCGCGGTCGGCGGTACCGCCCTGGTCGGCCACGGCGTTCAGGGCCAGCGACTGCTGGAAGGTGGTGCCGCCGGGAGCCAGCACGCGCTCCAGCAGGGCGCGGGTGGCGTAGTGCGCACGGCCGATGACCTGGCCGTTCAGGGTGGGGACGGACATGGCTACTCCTCGATCGGTGAATCGGTCGGCGTGTCGGGCGGCACGTCGAGTGGGGCGTCGAGCAGCGCGGTCAGCTCGCCGACCAGCGCCGCGGTGCGGGCGCTGTCGCGGCCGCCGAGCGGTGCCAGCAGCCGGTCCAGCAGCCGGTGGACCTCGGTGATCGCCCGACCGGTGGCCTCCCGGCCGGGCCCGGTCAGCGACAGCCGCACGGCGCGACTGTCGTCCGGGTCCGGGGCGCGCTCGATCAGCCCGGAGGACTCCAGGGCGCGGGCCAGCTTGGAGACGTACAGCGCCTCGAGCCCGGTGTGGTCGGCCAGCCGGCGCTGGCTGGGGCGCTCGCCGGAGCGCTCCATGCCGTACAGCGAGGACAGCAGCGAGTACTGCGCGTGCGTCAGCCCCAGCGGGGCGACGGTCCGGTCGACCGCCACCCGCCACTTCGTCGACAGCCGCCAGACCAGGAAGCCGGGGGTCGGACCCTCGGGTGTCTCACTCATGAGAGATACAGTACATGGCTATTAAGTACATGGCTACTATCTCGGCGGGACTCCGGACAGGGCGGCGGAGCCGGCCGGGACGCCGAGGGCGGGTGCAGGCCGGGACAGCGGGACGGCGGGACGGCCGGACGCCGGACGGTCAGGCCGGGGGCGGGGAGGCGGGGCCGGAGAGGGCGACCGCGACCAGGGCGCGCAGGGCCGAGGCGATCTGGCCGAGCGGCAGGGTGGAGTCGTCGGCGAACAGCTCGACCAGCCAGCCCCCCGCCGGGTTGGCGCCGCCGGCCGCGACCATCCCCCGGTAGCCGCTGACCACCAGCACCGCCTCCTCGGCCGGGTCGTTGCCCGCCGCGCCGACCCGCAGGGCGAACGAGCCGCCGCGCACCGCCTGCCGGGTGGTCGGGTAGTGCCCGAGGTCGAAGACCGCGTCCGGGGCCTCGATCTGGGCCCGCTGGGTCTGCGCCTTGTTGCCGCTCGGACCGCTGGTCATCCGGTACACGGCGTGCTGCGCGGTGCGCATCAGCTGGGAGCCGGGCGGCACGTACGAGATCCACCAGCCGACCGCGTTCAGCAGCCGGGCGGCGGTCTCGGCGACGGTGGTCAGCCGGGCCAGGGTGTCGGCGGGGTGGCTGGTACGGCGGTTGCCGCCCTGGTCGAGGGCGGCGAGCACGGCCGCGAGCAGCTGGCCGGGGTCGGCGCTGTGCGCGGCGCCCCGGAAGCGGCGGCGGTCGTGGTTGCCGAACCGGGCGGACGGGCCGGTGCGCCGGCCGTCGGCGCGGTGGTGCGGGTCGGCGGCGTCGGCCAGCAGCACGGTGGGGTCGGGGGCGAGCCCGGGACCGTGGCTGCGGCCCGCCACCACCGGGTGGGCGGCGCGGGCGGCCTTGGCGCGGTACTGGGCGGCGTCGGCGAGCCGGAACAGCCGGTCGGGGGTGGTCACCGGGCCGATCGAGTCGCCGGTGGAGGCCACCCCGCAGGCCACCCCCTCGCCCTCGGTCAGCTCCAGCGCCCTGGTGCACAGGTCCTCGGCGACGGCCACCACGTCGTCGGCCTTCTGCCCCTCGGCGAGCAGGCAGAACTCGTCGCCGCCGAGCCGGGCCGCCAGGCTGCCCGGCAGCCGGGCGGCGGACATCGACAGCTGCTGGGCGAACCGTTCCAGCAGCCGGTCGCCCATCTCGTGGCCGAGCTCGTCGTTGACCCGCTTGAGCCCGTTGACGTCGCAGACCACCAGGCTGACCACGGTGTTGTCCCGGTTGTGCGCCTTCAGCGCGCTCTCCAGCCGGGCGTCCACCGCACGGCGGTTGGCGAGGCCGGTGAGGGCGTCGGTGAAGGCGAGCCGGCGCAGGTCCGCGACCCGCTCGGTCTGCGCCAGTCCGGCCGAGATCTGGGCGGCCAGCAGGGTGGCGTAGTCGGTGTCGGCCTCGGTGAACACCGGCAGTCCGACCGTCCGGGCCAGGTACAGCTCCCCCCAGGCCCGGCCGTGCAGCACGATCGGCGCGACCAGGCAGCAGGCCCGGCCCCGGCGGCGCAGTCCGGCGGCGCGCTGCTGGCAGAACGCGCCGACCCCGGCGCTCGCGTACGCGGTGTGCGGGGCCTCGTCCTCGGAGGTCTGCACCCAGGCGCGCGGCAGCCGCCCGGTGGTCCAGTGCTCCTCCAGGTAGCTGACGATCTCCGGGAAGTCGGCGACCGGGTACGACTCGTCCGCGGGCAGCTCCTCCTCGCCGGCCGCCAGCTCGCCGTGGTTGACCAGCACCCGCAGCCGGCCCGACTCGCGGTCCCAGACGGAGACGGCGGCCATCGTGGCGGACAGGGCGTCGGTGGCCCGGACGGCGGCGGCCCGGACGGCCTCCAGCGGGGTCAGCGCGCCGGCCATGTCCTGCGCCAGTGCCACCACCGCCTGCAACCGGAGGTCGGTGGGGGCGGCGGCGCCGCAGCCCTCGGTCATCGTCGCCTCACCACTCACGGATCGCCTCATCCCTCGCCGCGGGCCCGTCCGGACACGCCCGGGCCGGGATCCTGGACCAAGACTATGGCGGCCGCGGGGCGCTATGCCCGATTTGTCAAGGTCGACGCGGGTACGGCGGGTACGGCGGGTACGGCGGCGTACCCGGCGGGGTACGGGGCATCCCGGCGGGTGCGGCGCCGGTCAGCCCAGGCGGCCGGGCCGGGACAGCACCCACGGCTCGACCAGGCCGAGCCCGCGGACCGGGCGCCGCCACATCGGCTGCAGGTGGAAGCGGTGCTCACCGGCCGGCGTCTGCTCGGGCCCGTCCTCGGCGGACGGCGGGGCGGACGCCGCGCCGGTCAGCTCCAGCGCGGCCGCCAGCTCGCCGTCGACCAGCACCGCGTCGCGCGGGGCGATCGAGGTGAGCCGGCTGGCCAGGTTGACCGTGGTGCCGAAGACGTCGCCCATCCGGGAGGTGACGGTGCCGAAGGCCATCCCGACCCGCAGCGCGGGCATGGTGTCCTCCTTGGCCAGCGTCTCGACCAGGCCGAGCGCGATCTCGGCGGCGGTGGCCGGGTCCTCGGAGACGTACAGGATCTCGTCGCCGAGGGTCTTGATGACGCGTCCGCCCTGACCGGCGATCAGGTCGGAGCAGGTGTTCTCGAAGGTCTCGACCAGCTCGCCGAGCTCCTCCTCCTCCAGCCGCCGCGACAGCCGGGTGAAGCCGACCAGGTCGGCGAAGCCGACGGCCAGCCGGCCGCTGGTGATCTCGGTGTCCTCGGCGGCCTGCACCACCCGGCCGGTGACGGCGGCCAGCTGCCGGCGCCACACGTACACCAGGAACTGTTCCAGCTCCGGGAGCAGCAGTTCGACCAGCGGGTAGGCGACGTCGGCGCGGGTCATCCCGGGTTCGACGGCCTGGGTGAGGTTCTCCAGGAAGGTGTCCATCTGCCAGCCGGCCAGCCGGGACGTGGTCTGGCCGGTGGAGCGGGCCACCTGGATCGCCATCGGCTCGCTCAGCAGCCCGGACTCGACCAGGCCGGCCAGCCGGCGCAGCGCGATCACGTCGTTGTCGGTGAGCGCCCGGGACTGCCCGATGTCGGGGAAGCCCATCGCCCGCCAGAACCGGGTGGCCAGCTCCATCGGCACGTCGGCGGCGCGGGCCGCCTGGTACGGCGTGTACCGGCGGGGCGCGTCCAGGATCAGCCGCTCCAGGTCGAGTGCGACCGTCTGGTCGTCGTCGTCCCGCCCGCCGCCGCTCTCGTCTGCCACCGATCCGTCCCCGTGCGGTCGCCGCACTTGCCTCATGTCCTGCCTGTCCCGTGGCGCACGACCCCCGCGCGGGTAGTGGCGCGCCTCACACCGCTGCCAGGTGGAATGTTCGCACGGAAATGCAGGGCATGTCTCCTGAGCTGTGCGGGGGCGCCCCGGCGCGGGCCCGGACCGGGGCCGCGCCGGACGGCGGGAGCGCCGGTCAGGACGGTTCCGGGCGGACGTGGACCACGTCCCCGGCGGCCACCGGGTGGCGCTCGCCGTCGGCGGTGCGGACCACCAGGCGGCCGTCGGCGTCCACCGCGACCGCCTCGCCGTGCAGTTCGCGCTCGCCCGGCAGCTGGACCCGGACCGGGCGGCCCAGGCTGGTGCAGCGGGCGGTGTAGGCGGGCAGCAGGCCGCTGGCGTGCGGGTCGCCGGCCGCCCGGGTCCACTGCCCGTACAGGTCGGCGAACTCGCGCAGCAGGGCGCGCAGCAGGGTCTGCCGGTCGGTGACGGCGGCGCCGGCCAGCGCCAGGGAGGTCGCGGCGGGCACCGGCAGCTCGTCGGCGCGCAGCGAGACGTTGATCCCGAGGCCGACCACCACGGCGCCGTCGGCGAGCTCGGTGAGGATGCCGCCGACCTTGCGCTCGGCGCCGTCCACGGTCACCAGCAGGTCGTTGGGCCACTTCAGGCCGGTTTCGACCTCGGCGACCCGCTCCAGCACCGAGGCGGCGGCCACCCCGGTCAGGATCGGCAGCCAGCCGTAGCGCTCGACCGGCACCCCGCTCGGGCGCAGCAGCAGCGACAGGAAGAGGCCGGAGCGGGCCGGGGCGCTCCACCGGCGGTCGAGGCGGCCGCGGCCGGCGGTCTGCTCCTCGGCGAGCAGGACGGCCCCTTCGGGTGCGCCCTCCTTGGCCCGGGCGGCCAGGTCGGTGTTGGTGGAGCCGGTGTCGGCGACGACGTCCAGGGCGGTCCACAGCGCGCCCGGCAGGACCAGGTCCCGGCGCAGCACGGCGGCGTCCAGCGGGGGCCGGTCGAGGTCGGTCCAGGGGGAGGGGCCGTCGTGGCCGAAGCCACGCAGACCGCTGCGGCGGGGAGGGGTGGGCTCGGTGGGCTCGGTCACCGGGCCAGCGTACCGACGGAGCGTCAGCCGGCCGGCCGCGACGCGAGCGGCTTCACCGTGACGGCCCCGGGTCTCCCGGCACCGGCCGTAAGCCGCCCCATCATCGCGCAGAACGCGCCCGGACACACTGTGTCGCCTGCCATAACCGGAACGGCCCGGCGCTGGCTACGCTACTAGGCGGTAGTTCGCAGCGCCGCCCTGCCCGGAATCCCACCCCTGCGTCAGGCCGCGGCCCATGGACCAGGGAGAGCCACCGGATGACCGAGGCCCCGTACGACCCGCACACCACCGCCGGAAAGCTGGCCGACCTGCGGCGCCGGCTCGACGAGGCGGTGCACTCAGGTTCCGCCGCCGCCGTCGAGAAGCAGCACGCCAAGGGCAAGCTGACGGCCCGTGAGCGGGTGACCGAGCTGCTCGACGAGGACTCCTTCGTGGAGTTCGACGAGTTCGCCCGGCACCGCTCGACCAACTTCGGGCAGGAGAAGAACCGGCCGTACGGCGACGGCGTGGTGACCGGTTACGGCACCGTCGACGGCCGCCAGGTGGCCGTGTTCGCCCAGGACTTCACGGTCTTCGGCGGCTCGCTCGGCGAGGTGTTCGGCGAGAAGATCGTCAAGGTGATGGACTTCGCGCTGAAGACCGGCTGCCCGATGATCGGCATCAACGACTCCGGCGGCGCCCGGATCCAGGAGGGCGTGGTCTCGCTCGGCCTGTACGGCGAGATCTTCCGCCGCAACGTGCACGCCTCCGGGGTGATCCCGCAGATCTCGCTGATCATGGGCCCCTGCGCGGGCGGCGCGGTCTACTCCCCCGCCGTCACCGACTTCGTGGTGATGGCCGACCAGACCTCGCACATGTTCATCACCGGCCCCGACGTGATCAAGACGGTCACCGGCGAGGACGTCGGCATGGAGGAGCTGGGCGGCGCCCGCACCCACAACACCAAGTCCGGCAACGCCCACTACCTGGCCGCGGACGAGAAGGAGGCGATCGAGTACGTCAAGAACCTGCTGTCGTACCTGCCCTCCAACAACCTCTCCGACCCGCCGGTCGTCCCCGAGCAGGCCGACCTGTCGCTCACCGACGAGGACCTGGCGCTCGACACCCTGGTGCCGGACTCGGCCAACCAGCCGTACGACATGCACACCGTGATCGAGCACATCCTCGACGACGGCGAGTTCCTGGAGGTCCAGGGGCTGTACGCGGGCAACATCCTGACCGGCTTCGGCCGGGTCGAGGGCCACCCGGTCGGCATCGTCGGCAACCAGCCGATGAACCTGGCCGGCTGCCTGGACATCGCGGCCAGCGAGAAGGCCGCCCGCTTCGTGCGGACCTGCGACGCCTTCAACATCCCGGTGCTGACCTTCGTCGACGTGCCCGGCTTCCTGCCCGGCACCGGCCAGGAGTGGGACGGCATCATCCGCCGCGGCGCCAAGCTGATCTACGCCTACGCCGAGGCCACCGTGCCGCTGATCACCGTCATCACCCGCAAGGCCTTCGGCGGCGCCTACGACGTGATGGGCTCCAAGCACCTGGGCGCCGACCTCAACCTGGCCTGGCCGACCGCGCAGATCGCGGTGATGGGCGCCCAGGGCGCGGTCAACATCCTGCACCGGCGCGAGATCGCCGCCGCCGAGGACGTCGAGGCCAAGCGGGCCGAGCTGCTGGCCTCGTACGAGGACACCCTGCTCAACCCGTACCTGGCGGCCGAGCGCGGCTACGTGGACGCGGTGATCGCGCCCAGCGAGACCCGCCGGCACATCGTCCGCGGCCTGCGGGCGCTGCGCGGCAAGCGCGAGACGCTGCCGCCCAAGAAGCACGGCAACATTCCGCTGTAGGCCCCGAAGGGAGAGGATGGATCCATGCCCCCGATCCAAGTGCTGCACGGGCAGCCGACCCCCGAGGAGCTGGCCACCGTCCTGGCGGTGGTCTCAGCCCGGGCCGCCGCCGCGCAGGCCGCCGCCGAGGCGGCCCGCCGGGCGGGCGGCCCGGCCACCCCGTGGAACGACCACGCCCGCAAGCTGCGGCCGGTGCTGCGGCCCGGCGCCGCCGCCTGGCGGACGTCCGGCTGGGCGCACTGACGTCCCGTGCCCGACGCGAAGGGTCCCCGGCCGCTGCGGCCGGGGACCCTTCCGTCTGCGCCGTCTGCGCCCGCGGGGTCAGGCGGTGGCGGTGGCCGGCTCCTCGGCGGCCGGACGGCCGATCCGGCCCAGCACGGTGCCCAGCGCCAGGCTGCCGGGGCCGGTGAACACCAGCAGCAGGAAGATCCAGGCGTAGAGCGCGGCGGCCTCGCCGTGGTTCTGGATCGGCCACAGGCCGTGCTCCTGGTGGACGCTGAAGTAGGCGTAGGCCATCGAGCCGGAGCAGACCAGGGCGGCCACCCGGGTGCCGACGCCGAGCAGCACCAGGACGCCCCCGACCAGCTGGATCACGGCCGCGTAGAAGCCGGGCCAGGCCCAGCTCGCGACGGTGGAGCCGTCCCCGCCCGCCCCGCCGAGCACGCCGAACAGCGAGGCGGCGCCGTGGCAGGCGAAGAGCAGGCCGGTGACGATTCTGAACAGGCCGAGCGCGTGCGGCCGTACGGTCTCGACGGCCTCGCGGGGGGCGAAGGACATGGGGGACTCCTCGTGAGGGGGGATCGGGCCGGGGAACTCACTTAGGCTTGCCTAAGCTAAGTAGCGACCGCAATCCCACCCCGCCCGATTTCACGCGCCCGTAACAGATCGTCACAGCTCGGGCACATCTGATGAACCGTCCGGCCCACGGGACCCACGGGCGGACGAAAGTGAGTACGCGTACTCAGGCGGGCCCCGGCGGCGGCGCCGCAAGCTGGCGGTGTGCTCTGGTCAGACCCTCGCGACGAGCCCTCGCCCGAAGCCCGCCGGGTACAGCGCAAGCTGCACCGCGCGGGCCTGCTGCTCGGCGCCGTCACCGTCCTGGCGGCCCTGCTGCTGATGCTCAGAGCAGCCCCCTGACCGGGCCCCGGCGCCACCCCCGAGCCCCTAGTCTTGGCGCATGACCGACCGCCGCACCCTGGTACTCGCCTCCGCCTCCCCCGCCCGCCTCGGGCTCCTGCGCCAAGCCGGGCTCGACCCCCGGGTCCAGGTCAGCGGCTTCGACGAGGACTCGCTCAGCGCCCCCACCCCCGCCGAACTCGCCCTGGTGCTCGCCGTGGCCAAGGCGGAGGCGGTCGCCGCGGGCCTCACCGGCGGCGAACTGGTGATCGGCTGCGACTCGGTGCTGGAACTCGACGGCGAGGCGCTCGGCAAGCCCGCCGACGAGGACGAGGCCCTGCGCCGCTGGCAGTCCATGCGCGGCCGCTCCGGCGTCCTGCGCACCGGCCACTGCGTGATCGACACCGCCGACGGCCGCCAGGTCTCGGCGACCGCGTCCACCACCGTCCGCTTCGGCACCCCCGACGACGCCGAGGTGGCCGCCTACATCGCCAGCGGCGAACCGCTGCACGTGGCCGGGGCGTTCACCCTGGACGGGCGCTCGGCGCCGTTCGTCGAGGGCATCGACGGCGACCCCGGCAACGTGATCGGGCTCTCGCTCCCGCTGCTGCGCCGGCTGCTCGCCGAGCTGGACCTGCGGATCACCGACCTCTGGGCCTGAGTCCGCGCCGGATGCATCGGACGCGCCGGACGCCCCGGACGCGCCGCGGCCGCCGGCGCGCCCGGCCGGATCAGCCTGTCGGCGGCGCGTACTCGGCGAGGAAGGCCTGCACGTCGGGCATCGCACCGTCGGCGAGCAGGGCGGCGCCGTGGCCGGCGCCCGGGTAGATCTTCAGCTTCTTGTCGGCCGAGACCGCCGCCGCGTGCAGGCTCCTCGCGTTGCCGGGGAACGGGCCGTCGTGCTCCTCGGCGGCGAAGAACACCGGCGCCGCCAGCCGCTTCACCGCGGTCGCGGCGTTGTCGGCGCCGAAGGACTCGGGGCCGCTCAGCGAGACCACGGCGGCCACCGGCAGCGGGCTGTCCGGCAGCGCCGCGGCCACCAGCGAACCGGTGCCGCCCTTGGACGCGCCGATCAGGACCACCCGGGCCACCCCCTTGTCCCTGAGGTAGCCGGTGGCCGACCGGATGCCGGTGGCGACGTCCCCGTTGGCGGTGAAGGGCAGCACCGCGTACCCCGCACCGGTGAAGGCGTCGAGGTAGGGGATCCAGTCGCAGAGGCTGCCGCCGTTCTGGTGCGAGAGGACGACCGCGACCCTGGCGCCGCCCGCGTCCGAGTCGCGGAAGTAGGCGTCCACGGTGCTGAGGTCGCTCGGGATGCTGACCGCGCCCTTCGCGCCCTGGTCCTCCGTCAGGCAGCCGTAGGTGACGGCCTTGGCACTCGGCGGGGGCGGGGCGGCCGGGTCCGTACCCGCGCCGGCGCCGCCGCACCCGGCGAGCAGCAGGGCGGACGCCGCCGCCCCGGCCGCGGACCTGCTGAACCGCTTCATGACTCCCCCGTGTTCTCGGCCGTCCGGCCCGGTCGGGCCGTGCGCTGCACGGTAGGGAGCGGGGCCGACGAGCGTCAATGGTCTGGACCATTACGGTTGCGGCACGACCGATCCGGAGCACATCGGTCCGTTTTCCCGTTGCGGATACGGACAGAACCGGCCCCGCACATCTGTCGCAGTGACCCACCGACCCGGGCCCGGCTCCGCCGCTAGGCTGGCGCAGCCGTCGGACCGGAAGGAGGCGCCAGGATGACCGACAGCGTGCTGAACGTGGTGCTCGGCCTGGTCGCCAGCGCCCTCAGTGCCGGCCTCGGCTGGCTCGCGCAGAGCGTGCGACGCCGGCGGCGGCTCGGCCGGGTCCGGGAGTTCTTCGGGATGCCCGCCGGCACCGAGTGCCTGCTGGTGGTCAACCACCACGCCGCCTCGCCGAGCTCCAAGAGCGTGTCGCGCAACGACGTGTACGCGCTGATGGAGCTGTCCGCACTGGTCAAGGAGTGCGGGGCGCAGGCCGAGGTGGTGGCGCACGACCAGGTCCGCCAAGGGCTCGGCGGCAAGGCCGAGTTCTGCCTCGGCGGCCCGGCCAGCAACGCCCGCACCGCGGCCCACCTGGCCTCCTGGCTGCCCGGGGTCGACTTCGCGGTGCAGAACCCGGACGGCCCGTACGGGGACACCACCATCAAGGTGGGCGACCGCGAGTTCGCCTTCGTGCACCCGGACGCCGCGCCCGGCGGGGAGACCTACGTCCTGCTGGCCCGGCTGCACCCGCGGCCGGACAGCCGCCCGGTGTTCCTGATAGCCGGCCAGACCGCGACCTCCAACCACGCGGCGGTGCGCCACCTGGTGGCCAACCACCGCGCCCTGGCCCGGCGGCACGGCAAGGACGGCACCTTCGCGCTGGTCCTTCGGGTGGTCAACGCCCGGGCGTACGGACCGGACGTGATCGAGCCGGTCGCCGACGTCACCGCGGCCGCGACCGCCCGTACGGCACCGGTGGCCGCCTGAGGGACCTTCATGTGGCCAAGACCACACGCCCGACCGCGCGGCTCGAGCCGCCCGCGGGCCCGGCTCTACGGGCCCGCGTAACCTCGCCACCAGCGAGGTGTCCCACTGCGTGACCGGATGATCACATCAGCGGGTCACGCTCCGCGTGGGCTAGCTCACCACCTGGGGCTACTCGCCGGTACCACCCCGCAATCCCTAGACTCAACGAGGTTCAAGAAGGGAGCCACAGTGCGCAAGGTGCTCATCGCCAACCGCGGAGAAATCGCCGTCCGGGTCGCCCGGGCCTGCCGGGACTCCGGTATCGCCAGCGTCGCCGTGTACGCCGAGCCGGACCGGGACGCGCTGCACGTCCGCGCGGCCGACGAGGCCTACGCGCTCGGCGGCGACACCCCGGCCACCAGCTACCTGGACATCGCCAAGGTCCTGAAGGCCGCCGCCGACTCCGGCGCGGACGCCGTCCACCCCGGTTACGGCTTCCTGTCCGAGAACGCGGAGTTCGCCCAGGCCGTCCTGGACGCCGGCCTGACCTGGATCGGCCCGCCGCCGCAGGCCATCCGCGACCTCGGTGACAAGGTCACCGCCCGGCACGTCGCCCAGCGGGCCGGCGCGCCCCTGGTCGCCGGCACCGCGGACCCGGTCGGCGGCGCCGACGAGGTCGTCGCCTTCGCCCGGGAGCACGGTCTGCCGGTCGCCATCAAGGCGGCCTTCGGCGGTGGCGGCCGCGGCCTCAAGGTCGCCCGCACGCTGGAGGAGATCCCGGAGCTGTTCGACTCCGCGGTCCGCGAGGCGGTCGCCGCCTTCGGTCGCGGCGAGTGCTTCGTCGAGCAGTACCTGGACAACCCGCGGCACGTCGAGACCCAGTGTCTGGCCGACCAGCACGGCAACGTGGTGATCGTCTCGACCCGTGACTGCTCGCTCCAGCGGCGCCACCAGAAGCTGGTCGAGGAGGCCCCCGCGCCGTTCCTGACCGCCGAGCAGAACGCCGAGCTGTACCGGGCGTCCAAGGCGATCCTGCGCGAGGCCGGCTACGTCGGCGCCGGCACCTGCGAGTTCCTGGTCTCCCAGGACGGACTGATCTCCTTCCTGGAGGTCAACACCCGCCTGCAGGTCGAGCACCCGGTCTCCGAGGAGGTCACCGGCATCGACCTGGTCCGCGAGATGTTCCGGATCGCGGACGGCGAGGAGCTCGGCTACGACGACCCGGAGATCCGCGGTCACTCGATCGAGTTCCGGATCAACGGCGAGGACCCGGGCCGCAACTTCCTGCCGGCCCCCGGCACGGTGACGCTGTTCGCGCCGCCGTCCGGCCCGGGCGTGCGGCTGGACGCGGGCGTCGAGAGCGGCTCGGTGATCGGCCCGGCCTGGGACTCGCTGCTGGCCAAGCTGATCGTCACCGGCGCCACCCGCAAGCAGGCGCTGCAGCGCGCGGCCCGCGCGCTGGCGGAGTTCAAGGTGGAGGGCATGGCCACGGCCATCCCGTTCCACCAGGCGGTCGTCACCGACCCGGCGTTCGCGCCGGAGGTGCACGGCAGCGACGAGCCGTTCACGGTCTACACCCGCTGGATCGAGACCGAGTTCGACAACACCATCCCCGCCTTCACCGGCGCGGGCGGGGACGCCGAGGAGGCGGACCAGCGGGAGACCGTGGTGGTCGAGGTCGGCGGCAAGCGGATCGAGGTCTCGCTGCCCTCCTCGCTGGGCGTCTCCAGCGCCCCGGCGGCCGGTGGCGCCGCGGCCAAGACCAAGCGCCGCGCGGGTGCCAAGAAGGCCGGCTCGGCGGTCGGCGGTGACACGCTGGCCTCGCCGATGCAGGGCACCATCGTGAAGGTGGCGGTGACGGAGGGCCAGACCGTCGCCGAGGGCGAGCTGATCGTCGTCCTGGAGGCGATGAAGATGGAGCAGCCGCTCAACGCGCACAAGGCCGGCACCATCGTCGGCCTCAAGGCCGAGGTCGGCGCCAGCGTCAGCAGCGGCGCGGCGCTCTGCGAGATCAAGGACTGACCCCGCGTCGGTGCCACGGACCGGTCCGGATCCCCGCCTCGGGGGTCCGGACCGGTCCGTTTCCGGCCCGCCACCAGGCGTCTTCTGACAGCGGGTGACAAGGTCACGACAGCGGCTCATCGGTGTGACGAGTGCGCGGTACTCGTCGGTATTCGGTGATGGGGATTCCGATACCCGGACGTAGCCGCTAGTTTGCCCGAATCGCGTGATTCCGTCCCCACATCCCTCCGGCAGCAGTGGCCGAGGGTCCGGGTTCGCGCGGGAAAGGCAGTACCTCCTCATGAGCGCGGACACCACCCAGCGCACCAGGACCGGCCCCGAGGCCGCCGCCGGCAACCCCGGCGGCGACCTGCACGCCGGGCTCAAGAACCGCCACCTGTCGATGATCGCCATCGGCGGTGTGATCGGCGCCGGACTCTTCGTCGGCTCCGGCGCCGGCATCGCCTCCACCGGCCCCGGCATCCTGCTCTCGTACACCCTGGCCGGCGTGCTGGTCGTGATGGTGATGCGGATGCTCGGCGAGATGGCCGCGGCCGACCCCCAGAGCGGATCCTTCTCCGCGTACGCGGACCGGGCGCTGGGACGCTGGGCCGGCTTCTCGATCGGGTGGCTCTACTGGTTCTTCTGGGTGGTCGTGCTGGCCGTGGAGGCCACCGCCGGCGCCAAGATCCTGAACGGCTGGATGCCCGCCGTCCCGCAGTGGGCCTTCGCCCTGCTGGTGATGGCCGTGCTGACCGCGACCAACCTGGGCTCGGTGGCCTCGTACGGCGAGTTCGAGTTCTGGTTCGCCGGGATCAAGGTGGTAGCCATCGCGGCCTTCATCGTGATCGGCGTCCTGGCCGTGTTCGGCCTGCTGCCCGGCACCCACGCGGTCGGCACCAGCAACCTGACCGGCCACGGCGGCTTCCTGCCGCACGGCGTCGGCGCCGTCTTCACCGGCATGCTCACCGTGGTCTTCGCCTTCATGGGCAGCGAGATCGTCACCCTCGCCGCCGGCGAGTCCGCCGACCCGGAGAAGGCCGTCAGCAAGGCCACCAACAGCGTGATCTGGCGGATCGGCATCTTCTACCTGGGCTCGATCCTGATCGTGGTCACCCTGCTGCCCTGGGACTCCGCGGACGTCAGGAAGAGCCCGTACGTGGCCGTGCTGGAGCACGTCGGCATCCCCGGCGCGGGCCGGGTGATGGACGTCATCGTGCTGACCGCCGTGCTGTCCTGCCTCAACTCGGGCCTGTACACGGCCTCCCGGATGGCCTTCTCGCTCGGCCGCCGGGGCGACGCGCCCGCCGCCTTCGCCAAGGTCAGCAGCCGCGGCGTGCCGACCGTCGCGATCCTGTCCTCGGTGGTCTTCGGCTTCGTCGCGGTGTTCTTCAACTACACCTCGCCGAAGACCGTGTTCCAGTTCCTGCTGAACTCCTCGGGTGCCATCGCCCTGTTCGTCTGGATGGTGATCTGCTTCTCGCAGCTGCGGATGCGGAAGATCATCGAGCGTGAGTCGCCCGAGCGGCTGACCGTCCGGATGTGGCTGTACCCGTACCTGACCTGGGCCACCATCGGCCTGATCGGCTTCGTGATGGTCTACATGTTCACCGACGCCGACGGCCGCCAGCAGATGTACCTGTCGCTGGTCGCGGCCGCGCTGGTGCTGGCCGCCGCGCCGCTGGTGCAGCGCCGCCGGGCCGCCAGGGAGCTGGCGGCGGAGGCGACGAGCGGCGCCTGACGGCCCGCCGCACCCACCCACTGGGCGGTTCCTCGGTCCGCAGGGAGAGCCCTTGGCCGTGTCTGACAATTCCCGCCGGGCGCCCGACGCCGTGCATCCTCCCCCAGCCTCCGGCCGGGAGGGGCCCCCACCTGGACGCACCAGCGAAGCGCCCAAGTACGACCCAGTACGAGGGCGCTCCGCCGGCACGCCCAGCCGGGCGCCCAGCGCCGGGCGCTGATCCGACGCGAATTGTCAGACACGGCCTAGCGGACCCGGGGCCCGCCCAGTTCGGCGAGCCGGCCCGACAGCTGGCCCGGCGGGCCGCTGTGCGCGCCGGGGCGGCGCTGGCCCGGGAGCGGGGCGCCACCCGGTGGCGGGGCGACCCGGCGCGGGGCCCCGGGGCCGGACAGCGCCGACTGGTGGCGCTCCCCGCCGCCGTGCACCACCGGCTCCGGGGGCAGCCCGGTCGGGGCCACCGAGATCCGCACCCCGCAGTCGGCCAGCGCGCTCAGCTCGCAGGCGGTGCCGTCCTCGGCGGTGGACTGCTCGTCCGTCACCAGGTGGGTGATCGCCTCGGTCGGCACGGTCTGGAACATGGTGTCGGCGCCGAGCTTGGTGTGGTCCGCGAGCACGATCACCTCGGCGGCCGCCTGGACCAGGGCGCGGTCGACGCTGGCGGAGAGCATGTTGGTGGTGGACAGGCCGCGCTCGGCGGTCAGGCCGCTGCCGGAGATGAAGGCCTTGGAGACCCGCAGGCCGTGCAGGGACTGCTCGGCCCCACTGCCCACCAGGGCGTAGTTGGAGCCCCGCAGGGTGCCGCCGGTCATCACCACCTCCACCCGGTTGGCGTGGGCCAGCGCCTGGGCGACCAGCAGCGAGTTGGTGACCACCGTCAGGCCCGGGACCCGGGCCAGCCGGCGGGCCAGCTCCTGCGTGGTGGTGCCCGCGCCGACCACCACCGCGTCGCCCTCCTCGACCAGGCCGGCGGCCAGGTCGGCGATGGCGCTCTTCTCGGCGGCGGCGAGATGGGTCTTCTGCGGATAGCCGGGCTCCCGGCTGAAGCCGCCGGGGAGCACCGCGCCGCCGTGCCGGCGGTCGAGCAGCCCTTCGGCCTCCAGCGCCCGGACGTCCCGACGGACGGTGACTTCGGAGGTCTGGACGACACGGGCCAACTCCCGGAGCGAGACCGCTCCGTTGGCGCGCACCATCTCGAGGATCAACTGGCGACGTTCTGCTGCAAACACAGAACCGACGGTAACTGAATGACCGTCTGCTTTCAGGCGTTTGCAGCTGGTAGCGGGAATTGCTCACGTCGGCCCAGCGCGCGACCGTACAATGCGCGCCGCTGCCCGCCGGTGACGCGCTCCACCGTCCGGGTGGGATCAGCCGGGAACGGCGGAGGCGGCCGCCATCGGCGACCGCCTCAACTGGACTGCCCGGGTCAGGAGTCGGAGTCCTCGCGCTTGCGGATGTGCAGCTGCCGGGCGGCCTCGGCGGTGGAGCCGGAGAGCGAGGGGTAGACCGTGAACGCGCTGGCCACCTGTTCGACCGTCAAGTTGTTGTCCACCGCGAGCGAGATCGAGTGGATGAGTTCGCTGGCGCGCGGCGAGACCACCACGCCGCCGACCACGATGCCGGTGCCCGGGCGGCAGAACAGCTTGACGAAGCCGTCCCGGATGCCCTGCATCTTGGCCCGCGGGTTGCCCCGCAGCGGCAGCTTGACCTCGACGGCGTCCATCTTGCCGCAGGAGACGTCGGCGGCGGTGTAGCCGACCGTGGCGATCTCCGGATCGGTGAAGACGTTGGAGGAGACCGTCTTCAGGTTGAGCGGCTGCACCGCGTCGCCGAGCGCGTGGTACATCGCGATCCGGCCCTGCATCGCGGCGACCGAGGCGAGCATGAAGACACCGGTGCAGTCACCGGCCGCGTACACGCCCGGGGCCGAGGTCCGGGAGACCCGGTCGACCTTGATCTGGCCCCAGTCGTTGAGCTTGACGCCCGCCTCCTCCAGACCCATCTCGGCGGTGTTGGGGATCGAGCCGACCGCCATCAGGCAGTGCGTGCCCTTGATCACCCGGCCGTCGGCCAGGGTGACCTCGACCTGGTCGCCGACCCGCTTGGCGGTCTCCGCCCGGGAGCGGCTCATCACGTTCATGCCGCGGCGGCGGAAGACCTCCTCCAGCACCTCGGCGGCGTCCGGGTCCTCGCCGGGCAGCACCCGGTCGCGGGAGGAGACCAGGGTGACCTTGGAGCCGAGCGCCTGGTACGCGCCGGCGAACTCGGCGCCGGTGACGCCGGAGCCGACCACGATCAGCTCCTGCGGCAGCTCCTCCAGGTCGTAGACCTGGGTCCAGGCGAGGATCCGCTCGCCGTCCGGCTGGGCGTCCGGCAGCTCGCGCGGGCGCACCCCGGTGGCGATCAGCACCGCGTCCGCGCGCAGCGAGTCGGTGCCGCCGTCCTCGCGGTCCACCAGCACCTCGCGGGAGCCGTCCACCGCCTGCCCGCCGGCGCCGAGCCGGCCGCGGCCGCGCAGCACCGTCACGCCGGCCCGGGTGACCGCCTGGGTGATGTCGTGGGACTGGGCGATGGCCAGCCGCTTCACCCGTCGGTTCACCTTGCCGAGGTCCACGCCGACCACCCGGGCCGCGCGCTCCAGCGGCGGGGTGTCGTCCGCCACGATGATGCCCAGCTCCTCGTAGGAGCTGTCGAAGGTGGTCATCACCTCGGCCGTGGCGATCAGGGTCTTGGACGGGACGCAGTCCGTCAGCACCGCCGATCCGCCCAGACCGTCGCGGTCGACGACGGTCACCTCCGCGCCGAGCTGGGCTGCCACCAGGGCCGCCTCGTATCCGCCGGGTCCGCCACCGATGATCACGATCCGAGTCACGTGCTCCATTGTCCCGCATGCCGCATCCGCCGCCACGCCGGGGGCGTTGATTCCACGCGGCCCGCCGCGGATGTGACGGTGAACACCTCCCGGCCTCGGCCGGCGGGTGATCTCCCGTAGGCTGACGACCATGTCGCTCTACGCCGCGTACGCCACGAACCTCGACGCCCGGCAGATGAGCCGGCGCGCACCGCACTCCCCGCTGCGCGGCACCGGCTGGCTGACCGGATGGCGGCTGACCTTCGGCGGCGAACACCTCGGCTGGGAGGGCTCGCTGGCCACCGTGGTGGAGGACGAGAAGGACCAGGTCTTCGTCTCGCTCTACGACGTCGCGCCGATGGACAGCGACGGGCTGGACCGCTGGGAGGGCGTCCAGCTGGGCATCTACCGCAAGATCCGGCTGCGGGCGCAGACCCTGGACGGCGAGGTGCCGGTGTGGACCTACGTGCTGAACGACTACGAGGGCGGGCTGCCCGCGGCCCGCTACCTCGGGCTGATCGCGGACGCCGCGGAGAGCGCCGGCGCACCGGACGACTACGTCTCGGACCTGCGGCGCCGGCCCTGCTGACACCGGCCTGACAGCGGGCGGACGGCGGACGGAGGGGGCGGCGGCGCTCGGCGGGGGCGTCCGGGCGGGGCCGCTCGGAGGTTGCTCCAGGCCGGTGGCCGGGATTCCGGTCCCCACCTGTTGTTTTAGGTCATCCGGGTAACGATCCGGCATGCCTTGGCGCGTTGGTCTACGCGCGTAGGCGAATCGCGTCTATTCTCGGTTGTGTGAACGTATCTCCTCAGTCGGTCGTCTCCGCCGACCCCTACGCCGCCGCCCAGGACGCCGCCGTGCGCCTGCGCGAGCTGACCGGTGCCGAGCGCCACGACGTCGCCCTGGTGATGGGCTCCGGCTGGGTGCCGGCCGCCGACGCGCTGGGCGAGACCGTGGCCGAGTTCGCGGTCACCGAGCTCCCCGGTTTCCCCGCCCCCGCGGTGGCCGGCCACGCCGGCAAGATCCGCTCGGTCCGGATCCCGGGCTCGGACGGCTCCGGCGACAAGCGGGCCCTGATCTTCCTCGGCCGCAACCACTACTACGAGGGCCACGGCGTGGCCACCGTGGTGCACGGTGTGCGCACCGCCGCCGCCGCCGGCTGCAAGACCATCGTGCTGACCAACGGCTGCGGCGGCCTGCGCCAGGGCTGGGTCCCCGGCCAGCCGGTGCTGATCAGCGACCACATCAACCTCACCGCGGACTCTCCGATCGTCGGCGCCAACTTCGTGGACCTCACGGACCTCTACTCCAAGCGGCTGCGCGAGCTGTGCCGCGAGGTGGACCCGAGCCTGGACGAGGCCGTGTATGTGCAGTTCCGCGGCCCGCACTACGAGACCCCGGCCGAGGTGAACATGGCCCGGGTGATCGGCGGCGAGCTGGTCGGCATGTCGACCACCCTGGAGGCCATCGCCGCCCGCGAGGCCGGCGCCGAGGTGCTGGGCATCTCGCTGGTGACCAACCTGGCCGCCGGCATGACGGGCGAGCCGCTCAACCACGAAGAGGTGCTGGAGGCCGGCAAGGCCTCGGCCGAGCGGATGGGCGCGCTGCTGGGGAAGGTCCTTGAGCGGATCTGAGCGTCCGCTGACGCAGAATCAGTAGGCAGGGGCCGTCGGGCAGATGTCGGATGACAGATTTTGATATCTGTCATCCGACATCGCTCCGACGGCCCCCCATTCACATCAACCCCAGAGGAGCTGGCAGCCCCATGCCTCAGGCCCACACCACCGATCTCCTCGCCCGAGCCCGGGCCTGGCTCGCCGAGGACCCGGACCCGCAGACCCGCGCCGAACTGTCCGCGCTGCTCGCCGCCGCCGAGGGCCCCGACGCCGAGTCCGGCGAGCGCCTCGCCTGGTCCCAGCTGAGCGAGCGCTTCGCGGACCGCCTGCAGTTCGGCACGGCCGGCCTGCGCGGCGAACTCGGCGCCGGCCCGATGCGGATGAACCGCGCCGTCGTGATCCGGGCCGCCGCCGGCCTGGCCGCGTACGTCCGCAAGGAGAACCTCGGCGACCTGGTGGTGATCGGCTACGACGCGCGCCACAAGTCGTACGACTTCGCCGTCGACACCGCCGCCGTGGTGGTGGGCGCCGGTCTGCGCGCCGCCCTGCTGCCCCGCGCGCTGCCCACGCCCGTCCTCGCCTTCGCCATCAAGCACCTGGGCGCCGCCGCCGGTGTCACCGTCACCGCCAGCCACAACCCGCCGCAGGACAACGGCTACAAGGTCTACCTGGGCGACGGCTCGCAGATCGTCCCGCCCGCCGACCACGGCATCGCCGCCGAGATCGACGCGATCGGCTCGCTCGGCGAGGTCCCGCGCGCCGAGTCCGGCTGGGAGGTGCTCGGCGAGGACGTCATCGACGCCTACCTGGCCCGCGCCGTCTCCACCGTCGACCCGAGCAGCCCGCGCGACCTGGACGTGGTGTACACCCCGATGCACGGCGTCGGCCGGGACGTCCTGCTGGCCGCGTTCGAGCGGGCCGGCTTCCCGGCCCCGACCGTGGTCGCCGAACAGGCCGAGCCGGACCCGGACTTCCCGACCGTGGCCTTCCCCAACCCGGAGGAGCCGGGCGCGATGGACCTCGCGTTCCGCACCGCCGCCACGGCCCGCCCCGACATCGTGATCGCCAACGACCCCGACGCCGACCGCTGCGCGGTGGCCGTCCCCGAGACCGGCAACGGCGGCTGGCGGATGCTGCGCGGCGACGACGTCGGCGCCCTGCTCGGCTCCGCCCTGGTCGCCAAGCGCGCGGCCGGCACCTTCGCCACCACGATCGTCTCCTCCACCCTGCTCGGCCGGATCGCCGAGGCCGCCGGACTCGGCTACGCCGAGACCCTGACCGGCTTCAAGTGGATCTCCCGCGCCGAGGGCCTGCGCTACGGCTACGAGGAGGCGCTCGGCTACTGCGTCGACCCCGAGGGCGTCGCCGACAAGGACGGCATCACCGCCGCCCTGCTGGTCGCCGAACTCGCCGCCACCCTCAAGCGCAGCGGCCGCACCCTGACCGACCTGCTGGACGACCTGGCGCTGGAGCACGGCCTGCACGCCACCGACCAGCTCTCGGTCCGGGTCGAGGACCTGTCGCTGATCGCCGACGCCATGCAGCGCCTGCGCGACAAGCCGCCGACGGTGCTGGCCGGCCTGCTGGTCACCCGGGCCGACGACCTGACCGCCGGATCCGCCGACCTGCCCCCCACCGACGGCCTGCGCTACTACCTGACGGGCGACGAGGTCCGTTCCGCCCGGATCGTGGTCCGGCCCTCCGGCACCGAGCCCAAGCTGAAGTGCTACCTGGAGGTCGTCCTCCCGGTCGCCGACGCCGCCGCGCTCGCCGGAACCCGCGAGCGCGCCGCCGCGCTGCTCGACGCGGTCAAGCGCGACCTCGCCGCCGCCGCGGGCATCTGAGCGAGCGCCGCGGGCATCTGAGCGTCGCGGCCAGCGGCACGCGGTCCGGCCGACGGGTCGGCTGAGACGACGAGACGGCCGAGATGGCCGAGATGGCCGAGACGGCCCAGGACGGGCGTCTCCCGGCACCTGCCGGGGGCGCCCGTTCAGCGTGTCCGCCCGGTCTTCGCTCCGGCCCGCGCCGCCGCGCCGCCCACCGCCTGCCACCGGCCGCCCGCTCACCGGGGCACTCGTGGTCCGGCAGGGTCGGGAGGCGTGTGGCGTGAGGCGGCAAAGCTGTGAGGCGGTGAGGCGGTGAGCCGCCTGGTCTCGCCGCCGCACCGAGCACCCGGAGAGCAGTCGGCCCCCTCCGGGTGCTCGGCCCGGGACGGGCGCGGCGGCCCGGAGGGGGCCCGACGGCAGTGAGGGTGAGGGGTCAGCCGGCGACGATCAGCACGATCATCGCCGCCAGGCCCGCCAGGGTCGGCGCGATGATCCACCAGCACCAGCGGACGGAGACCGAACCGGCCGCGTCCGGGCGGGAGGCGTTGCGCTCGGCCAGCTCCTGCAGGGAGTCGACCACCTGGTCGGACCAGGCGCGGGTCGGGTCCGCGTCGCCCGCCCTGGCCGCGCGGCCGGCCAGCGGGTTGGACGGCCGTCCGCTCTCGGGGCGCGGCCGGCCACCGGAGATGACCGGGTCGCCCGCGGCGGCGGCCCGGGCCGCCTGCCGGTTGGCCCGCTTGCGCTGGCGCAGCGACACCGGAACCGCCCAGACCTGGTACTTCTTTCCGCCCGCGAAGAGCTCGACCGAGTACCCGGCCCGCAGCCCCTCGACGGCGGCCCAGGGCGCCTCGACCGTGCGCAGCGGGTTGCGGACGAGCAGCCGCCGCTCGTTCGCGTAGACCACCGGCCGCAGGGTGTACGCGAAGACCGGGAGGGCGAACACCGGAGCGGCGGCCAGCGCGATCCACGGTGTCTTCCCGGTGCCGCTGATCACCGCGTCGACGATCAGCCAGCCGGCCACGGCGAGCAGCATGACGCCGGAGATGATGCCGGGCACGGAGCGGTAGCTCCGATCGGCGAACTGCGGCTCGGGGGCGGCGGAGCCCTGGTGGGGCTTGCCGGCGGATTCGGTCATGGTGACGATTCTGCCGCATGGGTGCCACCGTTCCCTAGGGTCACAGCGGCCCGGATCTGCAACGTTCCGGCACCGGGACCCCGGCCGCCCGGCCTCCCCGTTCCCGGTTCCGGTTCCGGTTCCGGCTCCGGCTCCGGCTCCGGCTCCGGCTCCGGCTCCGGCCGCGCCGTACGGGCTCGCCGTACGGACGGGCCCCGCCTCGCCCGACGGGCCCCGCCGTGCGTCCGGGCTGCGGCGGCCTCACGCCGTCCGGCGCCGCAGCGTGGCCGCGCCGAGGCCGAGGGCCAGCAGGGTCGCGCCGACGAGCACGGCCAGGTCGGCCAGTACGGCGCCGCCGACTCCGGGGGTGGCGGTGAGGCGGTTCATCGCGTCGACGGCATAGGACAGCGGTAGGACGTCGGAGGCCCAGCGCAGCACGGTGGCCATCGTGTCGCGCGGCACGAACAGCCCGCAGAGCAGCAGCTGCGGCAGCAGGACGGCGGGCAGGAACTGGACCGCCTGGAACTCGGTGGCGGCGAAGGCCGAGACCAGCAGCCCGAGCGCCATCCCGAGCAGGCCGTCGCCGACTGCGACCGCGAAGATCAGCCAGGTCGGTCCGGCCACGTGCACGCCGAACGGGCCGATGGCCAGCGCGGACGCCAGCGCGGCCTGGACCAGTGCGACGGCGCCGAACGCCAGGCCGTAGCCGAGCAGCAGATCGAGCCTGCCGAGCGGCATGGTGAGCAGGCGTTCCAGCGTGCCGGAGGTGCGTTCGCGGAGCATGGCGACCGAGGTGATCAGGAACATCACCAGCAGCGGGAAGATCCCGAGCAGGGCCGGTCCGATCCGGTCGAAGGCGCCGGGCTGCCCGTCGAACATGTACTTCAGCAGCGTCAGCAGCACGCAGGGGACGACCAGCAGCATCGCGATGGTGCGGGGGTCGTGGCGCAGCTGGCCGAGGACCCGGCCGGCGGTGGCGAGGGTGCGCCGGAGGTTCATCGGGGGCTCCCCACGGGTTCGGCCTGGACGAGGTGCAGGAAGGCGGCGTCGATGTCGGCGGCGCCGGTGGCCCGGAGCAGTTCGGCCGGGGTGTCGTGGGCGAGCAGGCGGCCGTCGCGCATCAGCAGCAGGCGGTCGCACCGGGTGGCCTCGTCCATGACGTGGCTGGAGACCAGCAGCGTGGCGCCCTGGTCCGCGAGGGACCGGAACAGCTGCCAGAGGTCCTGGCGCAGCACCGGGTCCAGGCCGACCGTGGGTTCGTCGAGGATCAGCAGCTCGGGTGCGCCGAGCAGGGCCGCGGCGAGCGAGACCCGGGCCCGCTGGCCGCCGGAGAGCCGGGCGGTGAGGTCCTGCTCGTGGCCGGTGAGGCCGACCTGGGCGATCACCCTGGCCGGGTCGCCCGCGGGGGCGCCGAGGACCGCGGCGAAGTAGCGGAGGTTCTCGGCGACGGTGAGGTCGCCGTAGACCGAGGGCGCCTGGGTGACGTACCCGACCCGGTGGCGCAAACCCGCGCTCCCGGCCGGGGCACCGAGCACCCGTACCTCGCCGCCGCTGGTGCGCTGCACCCCGACGACGGAGCGCAGCAGGGTGCTCTTGCCGCAGCCGCTCGGGCCGAGCAGGCCTGTGATCGAGCCGTGCGGGACGTCGAGGTCGAGGCCGTGCAGCACGGTACGGCCGCCGCGCCGGACGGTGAGCCCGGTGACCCGGATCGCGGGCTCGTCGCCCGCCCTGGAATTCATCATGTGATGAGTTTTGCGCGGCAGCGGGCGGCCCGTCAAGGGGAACGCGCACCCTCAGCTCTCGGCGAGGTACCCCTGCACCGTGCGGGCCAGCAGCGGGGCCAGGACGGCGGGGTCGGCGGAGGCCAGCGGCTCCACCCCGATCACGTACCGGGCCATGGCCAGCCCGACGATCTGCGACATCATCAGCTCGAACCGCAACTCGGCCTGGGGGATGTCCAGTTCCACCGCGGCCGGGGCGATCACCTCGGTGGTCATGAAGCCGCGCATCAGCTGGGCGACCTGCTCGTTGGTGGCGGCGGTACGCAGCAGCGCGAGCATGCGGTCACGGGTCTCCGGCTGCTCCCACAACTGCAGCACGAACGCGGCCACCCGCTCGCCGACGGTGGCCCGGTCGCCGGCCAGCACCTGCCCGACCACCACCCGGGGGTCGATCGGCACCTCCAACGCGGCCAGGAACAACCGGTCCTTGGTGCCGAAGTAGTGGTGCAGCAGCGCCGCGTCCACCCCGGCGGACCGGGCGATGGCGCGCATGCTCGCCTTCTCGTACCCCCGCGCGGCGAACTCGGCGCGGGCCGCTTCCAGCACGGTGCGCCGGGTGTCGGCGCCACCGGGGCGGCGGCCGGTCCGCTTACGAGGGGTCTCGGGCTGCTGCTGGTCTGCGGAGGTCACCCGATCATTGTCGCCGGGGCCCGCGGCGCGGCCCAGCGGGCCCGGCCGATGCCTGGCGGCGCGGCTGCCGGACGGAACTGCGGCCCGGCCCAACTGCGGAGAGGGCAGGATTCGAACCTGCGAAGGCGGGCAGAACCACCCGACCAGTACCGAAGCACCGGCCCCCGATCAACCACTCCGGGCACCTCTCCCGAACACACCACTGCGCGGAGAGGGCAGGATTCGAACCTGCGAAGGCGGGCAAAACCACCCGACCGGCACCGAAGCACCGGCCCCCGATCAACCACTCCGGGCACCTCTCCTCGTTCCCGGCCCGGTCCCCCGCGCCGTTCACAAGTACTACGGTGCCAGCCGCCCCTGACCCCGGGCTGACCAGCCGCTGATCCCACGCTGATCCCATCCCGGTCGGCCCGGTCGGCCCGACCCGCCCGACCGGCCCGCCCCCGGTGTCCGGCGGGACCCGGCTACGGCGCCCGCCGCCTCGGCGGCTGGCCACGCAGCCGAGCCGCCTAGCGGCCACGCGCCCGACCGGCGAAGCCCGCCCCACCCCCACCACCCCACCCGCCGCACCCGCCCCGCCCGGCGCCCCACCGCCCCGGCAGATCTCGGTCCCGCATCGAAAGGGGCCTCCCCTAGCGCATGACTACGCGCGTAGATATGCTGGTCTGGTGACTATGTCCACTCTTGCAGCCAACGCCCCCGATGCTGCGGGCAGCGGTCTCGCAGACGTCGCCGCGTCCGAGGCATCGCTCCGCCGCTTCCTGCACGGCCTGCCCGGTGTCGACCAGGTCGGCCTGGAAGCCCGCGCCGCCTCCCTCGGCACCCGGTCGATCAAGACCACGGCCAAGGCCCGCGCCATCGATCTGGCCATCTCGATGATCGACCTGACCACGCTCGAGGGCGCGGACACGGTCGGCAAGGTGCGCTCGCTCTGCATCAAGGGCCGCAACCCCGACCCCACCGACCCGGGCACCCCGCAGGTGGCCGCGATCTGCGTCTATCCGGACATGGTCGCGACCGCGAAGGCCACCCTGGCCGGGACCCCGATCCAGGTCGCCTCCGTCGCCACCGCCTTCCCGGCCGGCCGTGCCGCCCTGCCGGTGAAGCTGGCCGACACCGCCGACGCGGTGGCCGCCGGCGCCGACGAGATCGACATGGTGATCGACCGGGGAGCCTTCCTCTCCGGCCGCTACCTCGACGTCTTCAACGAGATCGTCGCCGTCAAGGAGGCGTGCAAGCGCGCCGACGGCAGCTACGCCCACCTCAAGGTGATCTTCGAGACCGGCGAGCTGCAGACGTACGACAACGTGCGCCGCGTCTCCTGGCTGGCGATGCTGGCCGGCGCCGACTTCATCAAGACCTCCACCGGCAAGGTCGCGGTCAACGCGACCCCCCCGGTGACCCTGCTGATGCTGGAGGCGGTCCGCGACTTCCGCGCGGCGACCGGCGTCCAGATCGGCGTGAAGCCGGCCGGCGGCATCAAGACCACCAAGGACGCCATGAAGTACCTCGTCATGGTCAACGAGACCCTCGGCGACGACTGGCTGTCCCCGCACTGGTTCCGCTTCGGCGCCTCCAGCCTGCTCAACGACCTGCTGATGCAGCGTCAGAAGCTCACCACCGGCCGGTACTCCGGTCCCGACTACGTGACGGTGGACTGACCATCATGGCCAAGAACAAGAAGACCGAAGAGCCCCAGGCCCAGGCTGCCGCCGCCCCGAAGGCCGGCCTGTTCGAGTACGCCCCGGCGCCGGAGTCCCCGGCCGCCGCGGGCGACATCGCGACCTCGTACGGCCACTTCATCGGCGGCGAGTTCGTCGACTCCAGCGGCAGCGAGGCGCTGAAGACCGTCAACCCGGCCACCGAGCAGGTGCTCGCCGAGTTCGCGCACGGCACCGACGAGGACGTGGACCGCGCCGTCGCCGCCGCCCGCCGGGCCTTCGCCGACTGGTCGGCACTGCCGGGCAGCGAGCGCGCCAAGTACCTGTTCCGGATCGCCCGGATCATCCAGGAGCGCTCCCGCGAGCTGGCCGTGCTGGAGTCGATCGACAACGGCAAGCCGATCCGCGAGACCCGTGACGTCGACCTCCCGCTGGTCGCCGCGCACTTCTTCTACTACGCGGGCTGGGCCGACAAGCTGGACTTCGCCGGCTACGGTCCCAACCCGAAGCCGCTGGGCGTGGCCGGCCAGGTCATCCCGTGGAACTTCCCGCTGCTGATGCTGGCGTGGAAGATCGCCCCGGCGCTGGCCACCGGCAACACGGTCGTGCTCAAGCCGGCCGAGACCACCCCGCTGACCGCGCTGCGGTTCGCCGAGATCTGCCGCCAGGCCGGTCTGCCGAACGGCGTCGTCAACATCGTCACCGGTGACGGCCGCACCGGCGCCGCGCTGACCGCCCACCCGGACGTCAACAAGGTGGCCTTCACCGGCTCCACCCCGGTCGGCCGGGCCATCGCCAAGCAGCTGGCGGGCAGCCGCAAGAAGCTGTCGCTGGAGCTCGGCGGCAAGGCCGCCAACATCGTCTTCGACGACGCACCGATCGACCAGGCGGTCGAGGGCATCGTCAACGGCATCTTCTTCAACCAGGGCCACGTCTGCTGCGCGGGCTCGCGCCTGCTGGTCCAGGAGTCGATCCAGGACGAGCTGCTGGACGCACTCAAGCGCCGGATGGACACCCTGCGGGTCGGCGACCCGCTGGACAAGAACACCGACATCGGTGCCATCAACTCGGCCGCCCAGCTGGCCCGGATCACCGAGCTGACCGCCGCCGGCGAGGCCGAGGGCGCCGAGCGCTGGGCCCCGGAGTGCGAGCTGCCCGGCACCGGCTTCTGGTTCCGCCCGACCCTGTTCACCGGCGTCTCCCAGGCCCACCGGATCGCCCGCGAGGAGATCTTCGGCCCGGTCCTGTCGGTGCTGACCTTCCGCACCCCCGCCGAGGCGGTCGAGAAGGCCAACAACACCCCGTACGGCCTGTCGGCCGGCATCTGGACCGAGAAGGGCTCGCGGATCCTGTGGACCGCGTCGCGCCTGCGGGCCGGTGTGGTGTGGGCCAACACCTTCAACAAGTTCGACCCGACCTCGCCGTTCGGCGGCTACAAGGAGTCGGGCTACGGCCGCGAGGGTGGCCGGCACGGTCTGGAGGCCTACCTCGATGTCTGAGATCACCCTGCGTCTTGACGTCCTCAAGACCTACAAGCTGTACGTCGGCGGGAAGTTCCCGCGCTCCGAGAGCGGGCGGGTGTACGAGGTGACCGACAGCAAGGGCCAGTGGCTCGGCAACGCCCCGCTGGGCACCCGCAAGGACACCCGTGACGCCGTGCTGGCGGCCCGGGCCGCCGTCAAGGGCTGGTCCGGCACCACCGCGTACAACCGCGGCCAGGTGCTGTACCGGGTCGCCGAGATGCTCCAGGGCCGGCGCGAGCAGTTCGCCGCCGAGGTGGCCGCCGCCGAGGGCATCGCGGCCAAGAAGGCCGCTGCGCTGGTCGACGCCGCGATCGACCGCTGGGTCTGGTACGCGGGCTGGACCGACAAGATCGCGCAGATCGCGGGCGGGTCCAACCCGGTCGCCGGGCCGTTCTTCAACCTCTCCACCCCGGAGCCCAGCGGCGTGATCGGCGTGGTCGCCCCGCAGACCGGGTACGGGCACTCGCTGCTCGGCCTGGTCGAGGTGATCGCCCCGGCGATCGCCGCCGGCAACACCGTGGTGGTCGCGGCCGCCGCCGACGCCCCGATGCCCGCGCTCTCGCTCGGCGAGGTGCTGGCCACCTCGGACGTGCCCGGCGGCGTGGTCAACATCATCTCCGGGAAGACCGCGGACATCGCCCCGACCCTCGCCACCCACCAGGACGTCAACGGCCTCGACCTGGCCGGCGCGATCGCCGCCGACGGTCCCGGCGCGGCGGCGGCCCTGGAGGCGGGTGCCGCGGATACTCTGAAGCGAGTGATCCGACCGGCCCTGGACCCGTCCGCGCAGGACTGGACCACCGCGCCCGGCACCGAGCGGCTGCTCTCCTTCCTGGAGACCAAGACGGTCTGGCACCCGATGGGTATCTGACCCTCCGCAGCCCGAGGAACAACTCCACAGACCGGCCGTCCCCAGTGCCCCTACCCCCCCAGGGGGCCCGGACGTGCCGATGACGGACCCGCATCTCTCCCCCCTGGTGCGGGTCCGTCCACGTTCCCGGCCGCCCGCGGCGGCGGGCCGGGGAGGCACCGGGCGCGCGGTGTGACGCAGGCCGCTGCCGACGGGTTACGGTCACCGCCCCGGATGCGTCAGACTGGTGTCTCGTGAGTGACTCCCCGCTGAATGGCCTGCCGACGCCCGGCATCCGCGTGATCCTGCTGTCCGGCCCCTCCGGCTCGGGGAAGTCCTCGCTGGCCGAGCGCACCGGTCTGCCGGTCCTCCAGCTCGACGACTTCTACAAGGACGGCGACGACCCCACCCTGCCGCAGTTCCCCGACGGCGGCGGCACCGACTGGGACTCCCCGCTCTCCTGGCACCGCGACCAGGCCCTGGCGGCGATCCGGCAGTTGATCGCCGACGGCCGCGCCGAGGTCCCGGTCTACTCCATCCCCGCCAACGGCCGGGCCGGCAGCCGCACCCTGGAACTGGGCGGCGCCCCGGCCTTCATCGCGGAGGGCATCTTCGCCGCCGAACTTGCCGGGCAGTGCGCCGCCGAGGGTCTGCTCGGCGACGCGCTGTGCCTGCGCAACCGGCCGCTGACCACCGCCTGGCGGCGCTTCCGCCGGGACGTCCGGGAAGGCCGCAAGTCCGTCCCGTACCTGCTGCGCCGCGGCTGGCGGCTGATGCGCGCCGAACGCGGCATCGTGGCGCGCCAGGTGGAGCTCGGGGCCGCCGCCTGCGCAGGCCCGGAGGCCGCCCGCCGGGTCCGCTCCGTCACCGAACGGCAGCCGGTCGCCGCCTGACCGCACCGGCAGCGGGCCCGGGGCGGGCCGGCGCCGCGGACGACGGAGGGGCCCGGTGCCTCTCCCCGGCACCGGGCCCCTCCGCGTCGGACCTGCGGCTCCCCCAGCGGTGGCCGCTCCCCCGAGTCGGCCACCGCTGATCCGCGGTCCTGTCCCGTCCCCCGACGGGTGTCTGTGGGTGTCGCTCAGGCCACCAGCTCGCCGAAGGCGAGGCAGGTGTCACCGGAGCGGTTGAGCTGGTCGTCGTCGCGCAGCCGGCGCAGGGCGCGCCAGATGCTGCTCTTCACCGTGCCGACGCTGATACCGAGGATGTCGGCGATCTCCGGGTCGGTGCGGCCCTCGTAGTAGCGCAGCACCAGCATGGTCCGCTGGTTCTCCGGCAGCTTGGCCAGCGCCTGCCACAGCACGGTGCGCAGCTCGGTGCCGCCCATCGCGTCGGTGTCGCCGACGGTCTCCGGCAGCTCCTCGGTCGGGTACTCGTTGACCTTGCGGCGGCGCCAGGCCGAGATGTGCAGGTTGGTCATGGTGCGGCGGAGGTAGCCGCCGAGCGCGGCCTTGTCGGTGATCCGGTCCCAGGCGCGGTAGGTGCTGAAGAGCGCGCTCTGCAGCAGGTCCTCGGCCTCGAAGCGGTCGCCGGTCAGGTGGTACGCGGTGGCGTACAGCGAGGCGCGGCGCTCCTTGACGTACGCGGTGAACTCCGCGGTGCGGTCCGCGGCCTGCTGCTGGTCCGGCGCGGCGGTCTCCGCAGCCGCCGGCGCCAGACGCAGCAGCGTGGTGCCCGGGGTCCTGCGGTCGTCCGGCTCCCCCGAGCCGGCCCCCTCGACCGCGGACCCGTCACCGCCCGGACGGACCGGGAGGATGCCCCGGAGCGTCAAGGTGGTTCCGGAGTCGGCCGCACTCCCCATGCGGCCGATCCCGTGCAGTTCCCCCCTGCCCGTGCCCATCGGGCGTCGGGCTCCGGCACTGTGTGCGCACCCCCGTACGATCACGGCGCCGGATGCCTCGTCGGTCCGCACCTCGTACCGGGTCCTGGTGGGCGCGGTGGATGAGTGCGCGGTGCGAACGGCCCCGGTGGTGCGGGTCTTCAGCGTTGCGGTCATCGTGCGCCCCCATGGTCGGTACGTGCGGGTCCTTGCCGCCGCCGTCCGCCCCGGTCGGTGACCTGGTGCGTTCCTCGGCGACAAGGAAAATCCTGCCAACCGCTCGTCATCGCGGTGTCCGCCGACTGTCACAGGGCTGTCACAGGGACCGGGACTTTCGTCCGTACCGCTGCCGCACCGGCGGGGACGCTCGAATGCCGGGTTCCGGTTCCGGCGGATACCGACCGGGACCTGGTGGGTGATTCCCCCGGCCGCGTGGGCCAGAATGAGGCCGTGCCTTTCCTGCTTCTGATCGAGGACGACGACGCCATCCGGACCGGCCTCGAACTCGCCCTCACCCGCCAGGGTCACCGTGTGGCCGCCGCTGCCTCGGGCGAGGACGGCCTCAAGCTCTTCAAGGAGCAGCGTCCGGACCTGATCGTGCTGGACGTGATGCTGCCGGGCATCGACGGCTTCGAGGTCTGCCGGCGGATCCGGCGCACCGACCAGCTGCCGATCATCCTGCTGACCGCGCGCTCCGACGACATCGACGTGGTGGTCGGCCTGGAGTCCGGGGCCGACGACTACGTGGTCAAGCCGGTGCAGGCCCGGGTGCTGGACGCCCGGATCCGCGCGGTGCTCCGCCGCGGCGAGCGCGAGAACACCGACTCCGCCAGCTACGGCGGCCTGGTGATCGACCGCTCGGCGATGACGGTCACCAAGGACGGCGAGGACCTCCAGCTCACCCCGACCGAGCTGCGGCTGCTGCTGGAGCTGAGCCGCCGGCCCGGACAGGCGCTCTCCCGCCAGCAGTTGCTGAGGCTGGTGTGGGAGCACGACTACCTGGGAGACTCCCGGCTGGTGGACGCCTGTGTGCAGCGGCTGCGGGCGAAGGTGGAGGACGTGCCGTCCGCCCCCACGCTGATCCGCACCGTGCGCGGGGTCGGCTACCGGCTCGACCCGCCCGCGTAGTTGGCCCCGCCCCGACCTGTCTGTGAGAACCGTTGACTGACGCCCGGCCCCAGCGGCCCCGTCCTGCCGCACGTTTCCGCTCGGGCCCGTGGCGCCGCCTGCGTTCGCTGCGGGTGCGGCTGATCGCGGTGTTCGCCGCGGTCGCGCTGATCACCGCGGTGTCCGCCTCCGGCATCGCGTACTGGCTGAACCGGGACGCGGTGCTCAAGCGTGCCCAGGACACCGCGCTGAACGACTTCCGGGTGTCGGTGACCCGCAACGTCTCCGCCCTCCCGCAGGACGCCACCTGCCCCGAACTGGCCGCCCTGGCGAGCCAGGTGGCCGGTTCGGGGCTCAACTACGACGTGCTGGTGGTCGACGAGGCGCGGCCGGACTGCGTGGCCTCCTCGGACCCGGCCCGGTTCACCCTGGCCAAGGTGCCGCAGACGCTGCAGTACACCGTCGGCCGTCCCAGCGAGGGCAACGGCGGCACCCCGGCCGGCTACCACCTGTACTGGCAGCGGGTGAACCTGGAGGCGCCGTACCTGATCGGCGGGACCAAGGTGGTCGACACCCCGCTGACCGCCTACATGTTCAAGTCGCTGGACACCGAGCGGGCCGACCTCAACACCCTGGGCTGGTCGCTGGCGATCGCGACGCTGCTCGCGCTGATCGGCTCGGCGCTGCTCGCGCAGGCCGCGTCGGCGACCGTGCTGCGGCCGGTCAAGCGCCTCGGCGACGCGGCCCGGCGGCTCGGCGAGGGCAAGCTGGACACCCGGCTGGAGGTCGAGGGCGGGGACGAACTCGCCGACCTGGCCCGGACGTTCAACCGGACCGCCGAGTCGCTGTCCGACCAGGTCGCGGAGTTGAGCGCGCGCGAGGCGCAGAGCCGGCGCTTCGTCGCCGACATGTCGCACGAACTGCGCACCCCCCTCACCGCGATGACCGCCGTCACCGACATCCTGGAGGACGAGGCGGACGCGCTGGACCCGATGATCGAGCCGGCCGTCCGGCTGGTGGTGAGCGAGACCCGGCGGCTGTCCGACCTGGTGGAGAACCTGATGGAGGTGACCCGCTTCGACGCGGGCACCGCCAAGCTGGTCGCCGACGAGGTGGACATCGCCGACCTGGTGATGTCCTGCATCGACGGGCGGGCCTGGTACGACGCGGTCGACGTGGACGCGCCGCGCGGGCTGCGGGCGATGGTGGACCCGCGCCGCCTGGACGTGGTGCTGGCCAACCTGATCGGCAACGCGCTCAAGCACGGCGGCTCCCCGGTGCGGGTCAAGGTCCGCAAGGAGGACGGGCAGATCGTGGTCCGGGTCAGCGACAGCGGTCCCGGCATCCCGCAGGACGTGCTGCCGCACGTCTTCGACCGCTTCTACAAGGCGGACAAGGGCCGGGCGCGGTCGGAGGGGAGCGGGCTCGGGCTGTCGATCGCGATGGCCAACGCGCAGATACACGGGGGGACCATCACCGCGGCCAACGGAGAGTCGGGGGCGGTCTTCACGCTGAGCCTGCCGTTGAACCCGCCGGCCCAGGACGACCAGGAGGACGACCTGTGACGGCCCGAAAGACCGTTCCCGCCACCCTGTTGCTGCTGCTCACGCTGGCCGGCTGCGGCATCCGGCCCACCGCCGTACCGGTGTACGCGGGCGCGCCCGCCAGCCGGACCGCCTGCCCGTCCGTCCCGCAGGTGCCGAGCGCACCGGCCTCGCCGACCCCGTCGGCCACCCCCGTGCCGACGACCGGCACCAGGACCGCCCGGCCCGCGGTGACCGCCTCCGCCTCGCCGTCCGCGGGCCTGTTCAGCGCCCCGCCGTCGCCGGCCCCGAGCGCGGCCGCGAGCCAGACGCCCTGCCCCTGAGCCTTCCCGGTCCGCCGGTGGCGGACCCCCGATCGCCCGTCGCGGATCCCCCATCGCCCGTCGCGGATCGCCGATCGCCCGTCGCAGATCGCCGGGAACCGTACGCGATGGACCCCGCGTCCTTGGGACCGTGCACCGACATGGCACCACCACCCGCGCCGAGGACTGCGGCGCAACGCCCGAGGACGAGCCCACCGGACCGGCCGCCCGGCCGGGGGTGTCCCGTCCGCTGCGGACGGTGGTGCGGGTCGTCCTCGCACTCCACCTGGCCCTGCTCGGCTGGCTGGCGCTGCGACCGCTCCCGGTCAGCTGGACCTATCCGGCCAACCTGACCCCGCTCGCCACCGTCCAGCAGGCTCTCGCGCTCGGCGGCTGGGCCGGGACCAGGCAGCTGGCCGGCGGGCTGCTGCCGCTCGCACCGTTCGGGGTGCTGCTGCCGCTGGCCGGCGGACGGCTGCGCGGGCCCTGGCTGCCGTCGTTCCTGCGCACCGTCGGCGGTGCGGCGCTGCTGGCCACCGCCCTGGAGATCATCGAGGGCTGGGCCCCCGGCCACGTCCTCAACGTCGACGACATCCTGCTCGGCACCTTCGGCGCGGCCGTCTGCCACCTGGCCGTGCTGCCCGCGGCACGGTCCCTGTCCCGCCCGCGCAGGCCCCGCGCCACCGCCGGGGCCGCCGTACCGGCCGCCGCGTCCGCCCCGCTGCCGGAGACGGAACGGGACCGCCCGCGGTACGCGCAGGCGTACGAGCGGACGGTCCCGGTACCGGGGTTCGGCGGACTCAGCCCTTCAGGTACTTCGCCGCGTCGATGACCTGCGCGGCCGGCGGCTCGGTCACGGTGACCGGCTTGCCGTAGTCGCTGAACGTCATGGTGCCGGTGTCCTCACCGGTGGTGGCCAGCTGCAGCAGGTACGGCTCGCCGGTGGCCGCCACGGCCAGCTCGGCCTGGGTGGTCGCGTCGCCGTCCTTGACCACCACGGCCAGGTCCGAACCGATCTTCTTGGTGCCGCCCTTGGTGGCGGTCGCGGTGTCGTCGGCGCCGTCCTCGGTCTGGCCGAGCGACTTCAGCGCCTGGATCCCCATGTCGCAGAAGGTCGCCAGCTCCTTGACCCCGGCCGCCTCGGCGCCGCCCTTCAGGTACTTGCCCGCCAGCGTCTTCGAGGTGCCGGGCGCGACCGACTTCTCCCAGAACACCGCATCCGGCTTCAGCCACACCGTGCTCGCGGTCCGCAGCACGTCGAAGGTGCCCTTGTCGCCGAGGCTCACCTGGCCGGTGCAGTTGCCGGTGCTGTCCTCCGCGACCGAACCGGCGATCTTCTGCCCGTCGGAGGTGATGTCGAAGGTCAGCTTCACCGAGGAGGCCTTGGAGCTGGCCGCCTGGGTCTTCTTGATGATGTCGGACGCGGACAGGCTCTCCAGCCCGGCGGCGGACGGCGAGGCGGGGGCAGCCTTCGCGTCGGTGCCCTTCTTGTCCGCCGGCCCGCAGGCGGCCACGCCGGCGAGACCGAGGGAGCAGAGCAGGGCGGTGGCTATGAGCCGAGGAGCGCGCATGTGCGGTGTGTTCCTTAGAGAGATCAGTGTCATCTTCGACCTGGTCGGCCCCCACCCCAAAACGGCACCGCCCAGGTGCCGCAAGTATTCCACCAGCCGTTTTCCCGCCACCGCGGGGGCACCATCCCGCCCCGCCCCTCCCCGGCACCAACCCCAGCACAAACCTTGACCCAAGCGATATCAACCAGTAACGCCGACGCCTCCATCCATGCGGTAAAGGGAAGCCAAGTGCGGCTAATTCCTCGGGATCCCTTCACTCCTGGCAGTCGCTGAAATCCGCCCAGGCGATCCTCCGGCGACACCCCGGATTCCAATCGAAAAGCCAGGGCTCTGCCATGGCCACGAAGCCCCGCCAGTTCGCATCGAGGCCGACTGGGGAAATCGCCGGATAAATGCTATGGCTCTCATGGGCCTAGAACTCCGCCTCTTGCCACGCGATGCACGTCGGAATGCTTCCACTGCTCCCGAGAAGCTCTGTACCCGCCACCGGGCGCGCTCGAGAAGAATCTCCACCCCCCGATTCTCCCCTGCACAGCCCAATGGGCGTGAACCAGGTCAAGCGGCAGCGATACATAAGCGCTGCCATGGAAATTCCACCATCAGCACATCTGCAGGGCCCGGCGAAGAGATTCGACGGGCCCTGCAGATGGAGAATACTTTGATCACACCTCGGACATCAGAGAATCAGGACGATGTCCGACCGAAACGGCTGAAATGGGGAGTGAATCATCATGCGCACGAGACACCTGGACACGAAGTCCGAGATCATCAACGTAAATCTCAGCCTCTCCTGCCACATACCCGCGCCCCATTGCATCCAGGTTCTCGACGAACTCCGAGAGTCTCAGTCCGAGAATTTCGCGCCCATCCAGCGTCACCGAAGCTGGCAGGCTCGCCGACATCCTCTCCACGTTGGATGATTCGTCATAGAAGACCGTCATTCCAACACCCCAGAAGATGTCGAAATCTCCGCGATCGGCATGGCTCGCCATACCGCCGCCCAGCATTCTCCGCACATTTGACTGAGGCAGACCGATGCAGATGTCACCGATGCGACCCGAGGAAATCTCCATAGATTCGCTGTTCGCCGGAGTTCCATCGAAGAACTCCGGCGGAGCGGGAACCATGTGGCGGAAAGCAGTCACACTGTCAAAGTTCCCGGCAGGTTCCAGGCTCCCGTTCGCAAAGAGTGAGATTCCCCACTCCCGAATGTTCCAGTCACCGTCTTCCCGGTCCACCGGAATGGAGCTGGCGGCCAGCGCAGACAGGACATCCCCGGAGGGAATTCCGAGGAGATCCACCCCGCACGCCACCGGTCGAGCCGGGGGGTACATCTCAACGGATTCCAGGGATCCGCCGTCAGCGTAGTTAAGAATGACACCCAGGTCAAGGTACTGGTCCGACAGTTCGGGATCCCATGTGGCACGCCTGAAGGATGCATTCGGGGCGCCCAGCCGGGATCGGATGGCGTTCTTCTGATCGCCGAAGCGGAAATCACCGCAGCTTGCGAATGGCGTCACTGGAAATTCTCGGCTTGCGCTCATGAAATTACCTCAACCCTCCCGGGTATACTCCAGCCTTCTGGACTGCATTGATATACTCCGGCATCTTTGCGGTCATCTCTTCGATCGCCGCATCATATTTCGAACCAAACAGGTTGCGGACGTTGGATATATCCATCCCGAGAGCTTCGGTGAGTCTCCCCTGCCGCATGAGACCCATCTGGTGTGCTCGATGAAGCTTACCTGCGTGACTCGACCCCCAGCTCTCCGTCAGCAGGTGGTCGGCCTTGTCCATCTGAATGGCCAGACCCTGCCCCTCGGGAATGCCGAAGACCTCGGAATTTGCCTGGCTCGACGGCATGTGGTTGATCTCAGTCCCGGAGACGTTTCTGCCGGTCACCGGATCCTTCAGATCTTTGTACTGACCACCGCGATACGCATGTCCAGGCGGAGCAGTGTCACAGTTGTGGACCAGCACCGGCGTATCGCCAGCCAGCACATAGTACGTGTGAAGGTCACCGATGGTGAGGTCGTACGTGATGGTGTTGGCGTGGTAGAGCCGGACCTCGGTGACGTGGGCCTGGCCGGTGGGGGTCTGGAGGACGTCGCCGGGCTTGAGGTCCTTGGCGTCGACGAAGGACTGCTGGGTCTCGTCGTAGAAGGGGTGGTGGAAGGTGGTCGTGAGTTCTGCGGCCTGCGCCGTGGCAGCCGGCTGCTCCGCTGCTGCGGCGGGTTGAGCCGGAGTCGAGGCCCAGAGTCCGATGGCTGCGGCGCTTGCTGCGAGGCCGAGAACCGCCTTGGACCAACGGCCTGCGCCGGTGCGCTTGTCGGTGGTCCTGTCTGCCGGGTTGCCGGCCGCGCCGTCGCTCGGGCCGTCCGCGCCCGGTGCGATCTTCAGGTCGACGTAGTCGTGGTCGGTCGTCGTGACGATGACGTTGGTCACCGTGTGGGTCTCGGTGCCCTCCTTACCGGGGACCGAGTTCGCGATCTGGTCGCCGATCTTGATCTCGTCGATGCGCTTGGTGGAGCTGTCCGCCATCAGCACCGGGGTGTTGCCGGTGAAGCTGTGGATCGGGCATGAGGTCGGCTCCGCCTCCTCCGTGCTCCCCTTGCCCTTGCCCTTGAGGCCGCCGAGACCGCCGAAGGCGCCGCCCATCTCCACTCCGTCGACCGCTCCGCTGACGCCGGCGCTGGCGGCGCCGCTCCAGGAGCAGTCGTTGCCACAGGTGAGGCCGTAGCCGACGGCGCCGGTCAGGCCGCCCGTCGCACCGCCGATGGCGGCTCCTTCGACCGCGCCGGTGACGAAGCCGGGGAGGATCTTGCCGAGCGCCGAGGAGGCGAGCTTGCCGCCGAAGGCTCCGCCGAGTGCTCCGCCGATGGCGCCACCGATGGCGCCGATGGCGATGGAGTTGCCGAAGGCCGCGCCGGAGCAGGCCCCGGGCTTGCCCTGGTAGCAGTCGACCGCCTGGCTGGCCGCTGCACCCGCCGCACCGGCGAGCGCCCCGCAGGCCGCCGCACCCGCGACCGCGCCGACACCGCCGGTGAGGGCGGCCGCGCCGGCCTCGCAGCCGAGGAAGACGCCGGCCGAGACGACGAACGAGGTGATCGCGGCCGCGTGGTCCTTGGCGTACTTGGTGACGGCCGCGGCCGTCTTCGCCTGGATCTCGTTGACCTTCTTGACCGCGGTGACGGCGGCCTTGGCCACGGTCTTGGTGGCTGCCACGGCGGTCTTGACGACGGCCTTGGTGACGGTGGCGGCCGCGTGGTAGGCGGTCTTCACGACGGCGACCGTCTTCTTGACGACCTTGGTGACCGTTTTGACGGTGTTGGTGTAGACGCGTCTCGCTGTCGCGTAGACCTTCCTGCCGACGTCGGCCACGGTGTGGACCACGGTGGTGACGGCGTGGACGACGGTCTGGACGACCTGCTGGGTGACCTGGGCGACGTAGTGGTAGGCCTGCTCCGCCTTCTCCTCGGCCCAGCTGGCGGCCGAGCTCACGTAGGAGGAGGCGGTGTTGTAGGCCGACGAGACGGTGTTGACGACGGCCGAGCCGACCTTCTTGGCGCCGCAGACGACGTCGTACCAGGAGCAGTGGCCGTCCGGGTCGGTGCCCGCGAGCGGGTTGTCGTTGACGTAGGCGAACGGGTTGGCGGAGACCGAGGTCGGCGCCGGGTTCAGTTCGACGGTGTCCTTGTTGAGGAACTGGCCGTTGCCGGGGTTGTACCAGCGCGAGCCCATGTTGACCTTGCTGGTGGCGTTGTCCGTCCAGCCGGACTGGAAGCCGAGCTGGCCGAGCAGACCGGAGGTACCGGTGACGTTGCCCATCGGGTCGTAGGACTGCGAACCGGTCAGCGTGGTCGAGCCGGTGCCGAACTGGCCGATCACGTCGTCGTGCTGGTCGGTCATCACCAGCCGCCCGGCCGAGGTGGCCCCGCCCGGCGTGTTGACGCCGACCAGGCCGTTGCCCGGGTCCCAGCTGTAGGTGTTGGTGCCGTCCGAGGCCAGCGAGTTGGAGCCGCCGGTGTACTGGAAGGTACGGATGCCGGAGACGGTGCCGGCCGACTTGATCACGCGGCCGGAGGCGTCGAGGTTGTACGTCTGGGTGCCCGCGACGATCTGCTGGCCGAAGGCGTCCGAGGCGTAGGTCACCGGCTGGCCGCCGACCGTGTCCTGGACCATCGTGCCGCGCGCGGAGTACCGGTAGGTGTGCTGCCCGTCGGAGGTCAGCTCATCGCGCTGGTCGTAGGTGAAGACGTTGGAGCCGACCTGGATCCGGTTGCCCGAGGCGTCGTAGCCGTAGGCGGTGTTGGTGGTGCCGTTGTTCCAGGAGGTGAGGCGGTTGGCCCAGTCGTAGCCGTAGGTGTTGTTGGAGGCCCCCGCGACACCGGTGGTGTTCTTGGAGGTGAGGTTGCCGCTCACGTCGTAGCCGTAGGCGACGGACGCGAGGGTCGAGGTGCCCTTCTTGAGGGTGTCGCTGGTGAGCCGGTGCCGGCTGTCGTAGCCGAAGGTCCGGTCCTGCCCGGCGGCCCCGTAGTTGATCGAGGTGGGCTGGGAGAGCGCGTTGTACCCGTAGGTCAGGGTGTTGCCGGTCAGCGGGTCGGACAGGGTCTGGAGCCGGCCCGCGTTGTCGTAGGTGTATCCGGTGGTGCCGGCCGCGTCGGTGCGCGAGCCGAGCAGGCCGTCCTTGGTGTAGGTGAAGCTGCTGCTGCCCGCCGATCCGGTGGCCGACAGCAGGTGGCCGCGGTCGTCGTAGCCGAAGGACTCGCTGGTGGCCGCCTGGTAGCCGGCCTGGCCGGCGGTACCGGCCACGGCGGTCTGCGCCGTGAGCACCTGGCCGAGCGAGTCGTAGGTGAACGACTTGGTCGCGGTCTCGACCTCGGCCCCGGAGCCGGACTGGGAGGTCACGTTGCCGGCGTCGTCGTAGGCCACCGTGTTCACCACGCCACCGGGCTGGTTCACCTTGGTGAGCTGCCCGAGCTGGTCGTAGGTGTAGGTGGTGGTGCCGTCGGCCGCGTTCGGGTAGGCCGTGGTGGCCGGGGCGATGCTGCTCTCGCGCATGCCCCAGGAGTTGTAGGTGTACTTCCAGGAGTTGTTGCGGCCGTCGGTGAACCGGGTGCGGTTGCCGTTGGCGTCGTAGCCGAACGAGGTGGTGATGGACGAGGATCCGGAGACCGGCTGGACCTCGTTGACCATCCGGCCGTTGGTGTCGTAGGTGAAGGTGGAGGCGTGGCCGGCCGCGTCGGTCACCGAGGTGACGTTGCCGGCGCTGTCGTAGCTGCGCGAGGTGAGTGCGAGCAGGGTGCTCGAGGCGTCGTACTGCTTGGCGTACGCCGGCAGGCCGAGCGCGTTGTAGTCCACCTCCGACCAGGTGCCGTCGGGGGCGGTGGTCTTCTGCGGCAGGCCCATGAAGTCGTAGGTCTGCCGGGTGACGTTGCCCACCGGGTCGGTGGTCGAGGTCGGCTCGCCCAGCCGGTCGTAGCCGTACGTGACGGTCCGACCGTCGGCCGAGGTCTGCGAGGAGAGGAAGGCGCCGTACGGGTTGCCGGTGGTGACGGCGTACGTGCTGGTGGCGGTGATGGTCTGGGCGACCGGGTAGCGCTCCAGCGTGGTGGAGGTGACCTGCCGGCCGAGCCAGTCGTACGTCGCCTGGCGGACCGCGCCGGACTCGTCGGTGACGGAGAGCTTCTCGCCGTTGGCGTCGTAGGTGTAGCGGCTGGACTTCCCGTCCGGGCCGGTGGCCTGGGCGAGCTGGCCGCGCTGGTCGAACAGGTAGCTGAAGTACTTGCCGTCGGCGCGGGTGTTGCGGACCACCTCGCCGGCGGCGTTGTACGTCTGGGTGGAGGTCGCCGTCAGCGGCGAACCGGCGCCCGGCGGGGTGTACTTCGGGTCGGTGGTGGAGGTCTGCTCGCCGTTGGCGTCGTAGGTGTGCTTCACCACGTTGCCGTTGGGGTCGAGCTCCTCGGTGACCTCGCCGTAGGTGTTGTAGCCGGTGAACGAGGTCGGCGAGGCCTGGACGGCGGTGCCGCCGACCTTCTCGACCGAGGTGGTCGGGGCCGAGGCCATGACCTGGTTGCCGGCCTCGTCGTAGTCGAAGTCGGTCTGCTCGCCGTTCGGGTCGAACAGCGTCTTCATCAGGCCGCGCTGGTCGTAGGCGTACCGGGTGGTCCGCTGGCCGGAGGAGCCGACGGTGCCGCCGGTGCGGCCGTTGGTGAACAGCGTCTGCGCCTCGGCCGCGGTGACCGCGCGCTGGTAGACCTGGACGTTGCCGATCTGGCCCTTGTCGAAGTCGAACGGCGCGCCGGTGAGCGGCTTGGACTGGCCGATGGTCAGTGCGCCGTTGCCCGTCCACGGGCTCGGGTTGGTACCCGATCCCGCGAGCGCGCCGTTGACGTACAGCTTCATCGAACCGTTCGAGGAGTCGAAGACGCCGACCAGGTGGGTCCAGGTGTTGAGCGCCACCGACGAGGAGCTCGCCGAGTAGTAGGCACTCGGGCTCTTCGAGTCCGAGCTGTTGGCGATGAACGACCAGCCGAGGTTCTTGTCGAACGAGAGGTAGAAGGACGGGACGTTGGTGCCGCCCTGCGTGACGAAGGAGTGCCAGGTGGTGTTGTCGGCGAGGTTGACCCAGGCCGAGACGGTGTAGGACGAGGTGGAGTTGAGCACCGGTCCGTTGGTGGACAGGGCCCCGCCCGTGCCGTCGAAGGAGGCCGCGCCGCCGGACCAGGTGACCGCGCCGGTGGCGGAGGCCGTGTAGCCGGTGCCGGAGGTGTCGGTGACGGTGGTGCCCGTGGTCTGGTCGAGCTTCCACCAGGCCTTGGGGTGGCCCGAGTCGTCCCCGTACAGGGTGCGGCTCAGGGCGCGGCCGGCGGTGTCGTAGGTGGTGGAGGTGGTGCGGTCCCAGCCCGAGGAGTCGTGCTGGTTGGTGGTGGCGACCAGGTCGTCCGGGGTGAAGGAGACGCTGGTGGTGCGGGCTGCACCGGTCGGGTCGACCGTGGTGGAGGTGGTCCGCGAGGCGGCGTCCACCTGGTACTGGGTGACGGTGGCGCCGTTCCCGGTGGTCTGCTGGGTCAGGTTGCCGGCCGCGTCGTAGACGTTGGACTGCAGGACGAAGCTCTTGGTGCCGGTCGAGTCGGTCTTGCTGATCGAGGCGGTCAGGCCGTCGTCGGTGTAGGTGTACGAGGTGGTGTTGCCCATCGCGTCGGTGACCGAGGCGAGCCTGCCCGCCGGGTCGTAGGCGCGGGAGGACTCGACCAGGGTGGTCGCCGGGGACGGGTTGTTGGGGTCGCCGGTGTAGTTGAGCAGGCTCTGGGTCAGCAGCTTGCCGCCCGAGTCGTAGCTGTAGGAGTGGACGTTGCCCGAGGCGTCGGTGTCCTGGACCAGGTTGCCGCTGGAGTCGTAGGCCATGTGGGTCGTACCGCCGTTGGCGTAGCCCGCGTTGGCGTTGCCGTCGGAGCGGCCGGACAGCTGGTCGTACTGGTTGTAGGTGGCGGTCAGCGTGCGCGGGGCGTCACCGCCGGTGGCGTCCGAGACGGTCTGCGAGGTGACGTTGCCGTCCACGTCGTAGACGGTGTCGGAGACGGCGGTGTGCACCGCGCCGGTCACCTGGTCGGTGATGGTCGGGCTGGTCTCCTTCACCACGTGGCCGAGGCCGTCGTACACGTACGCCGTGGTCAGACCGGTCGGGTAGCTGTCGGAGAAGTCCGTCTTGGCGGTCGGCCGGCCGAGGCCGTCGTAGGTGTAGGTGCTCTTCAGCCCCGACGCCATGGTGGTCGAGGCGATGTCTCCGTTGTGCAGGTAGGCGATGGTGGAGACGGCCCCGCCGGGCGAGGCGACCTTCACCGGCAGACCGGCAGGAACGTTTCCGCTGTCGGCGGCCGGGAAGGTGGCCGTCCCGTCGCTGAAGGTGGTCGTGCTGGTGCGGCCACCGGGGAAGCCGGCCACCGGCGGGGTGGTGACGGTGGTGCGGTTGCCGTTGGCGTCGTAGCCGTAGCTGGTCAGGTAGGTGGTGTCGCTCGCCGAGGCGGAGCGGCCGTCGCGCGAGGTCAGCAGGACGTCGTTGCGCGGGTCCGCCGTGGTGAGCGGCGCCGTGGTGGAGTCCGGGAAGTAGCTGAAGTAGCGGGTGGAACAGGTCCCGGCGGCCTGGTTCTGGCAGGCGGTGACGGAGACGGTGTTGCCGCGCACGTCATGACCGGTGGTGGTGACGTTGCCGTTGGGGTCGGTGACCGTGCGCATGTAGCCGCCGGTGTCGTACCCGTAGGAGGTCGTCCGGCCCTCGCCGTCCGTCTCCGACACCTCGCGGTAGCCGAAGCTCGCGTCGTACTTGTGGGTCAGGTTCTTCCCGCCGGGCTCGGTGACCGTGACCTGCTCGACCGGCAGCAGGCCGGTCGAGTTCCTGGCCGACTGGAAGTGCGAGGCCGCCTCGGCGGCCGACAGCTGCGAGCGGTAGAACGAGACGTCGGCGATGGAGCCGGGGAAGTAGCCGAGCGGGTTGCTGGGGGCGTTCCACCACTGCGAGGCCTCGCCGGCGCCGATGTAGACGTAGTCCGACGGGCTCGGCTGGAACGTTCCGGTGGAGTTGCCGACGGAGACGCCGTCGACGTACATCGTCAGCGTCGTGTTGCTGCCGGCGAGCACCACGTGGTGCCACTTGCCGTCGTTGACCGCGGTGTTGGCGGTGATCTGCGGCAGGCCCCAGAAGGCGCCGCGCAGCTTTCCGTCGGTGCCGACGTACAGCGAGGGAACCCAGCTGTTGGAGGTCGGGGACCCGCCGTTCACCGGCGCGCCGGCGTAGTCGAAGAGGGTGCCGCCCGCCGTGTTCCCGGCGGGCATGCTGAACCACATCTCGACCGAGTTCGGCCCGGTGGTGAGGTGGTCGGTGGCGGGCAGCTGCACGAAGGACGTGCTGCCGTCGAACTTGGCGGCGGTGGCGTCCGCGAACGGGCCGGTGGCGCCGAGCGTCACGTTGTTGTACGCGGCCTTGCCGAAGTTGACCTCGTCGACCGCGGTGCTGGCGCCCGCGGTGTCACCGAGCCGCCAGTAGCCGGCCGGCCCGGAGCCGAGCACGGACGAGCGGTAGACCTGGCTGGATCCGGCCACGGACGGCTTGCCGATCTTCCAGAGACCGCCGTTCTCGTCGGTGACCTGGGTGACCCGTGCCGCGTCGGTGTCGTACCCCACGGTGAGGAACTGCTTGCCGGACGGGCGGGTGATCCCGGTGAGCAGGCTGCCGGCCTGCTTGCCGGCCGCGTACTGGGCGGCGACCTGGGCGGCGGTCAGGCCCTTGGGGAAGGTGGCGACCTGGGCTATCGAGCCGTTGAAGTAGGTCGCGTACCCGGTGTTGTCGGTGGTGGAGTAGTGGTTCTCGTTCGGCCACGTACCGCCGAGGAAGCCGGCGCCGATGTAGGTGTGCCCCTGCAGTGCGCTGGTGTAGCCGCCGCTGCGGGAGATCATGCCGTTGAGGGTGGAGCCGGTCTGCTGGCCGTCCAGGTAGAGGCGCTGGGTGCTGCCGGAGCCCGCGAGCACCACCTGGTGCCAGTTGCCGTCGTTGACCGCGCTGTTGCTGGTCATCGGCGCGACACCGGAGGTGTTCCAGAACTCGGCGCGCAGCTTGCCCTGGTTGTCGAGGTAGATCGACGGGGTGTACTGGGCCAGGCTGGTGTTCTTGTCGATCGGCAGCGCCGAGTACGAGAACAGCACGCCGGGGGAGCTGCTCGTGGTCCTGAACCACATCGAGACCGTGTACTGGCTGGAGCTGCTGGCCAGGCTCTTGGGGATCTCGACGTAGGAGTTGGTCCCGTTGAAGGACGCCGCGGTGGCACCGCTGGCGGCCAGCGGGCCGCTCTGGCCGAGGGTCACGTTGCTGTAGGTCGGCTTGTCCGCGGCGTCGCTGGTGTTGACGGCGCTGGTCGCGGTGGTGGCACCGGCGGCCTCGGAGAACGGCCACAGGGCGGTGGGTGCGGAGTCGAGCACCTGGGTCTGGAACTGCGAGCCGGCGGTGTAGGTGTACTGGCTGCAGTTGGTGTAGTCGGTGGGCTGGCAGACCTTGGTGAGCTGGTCACCGGTGTAGCTGTACTGCCAGGTCTGTGCGGTGTTCCAGTCGGTGCCGGTGACCGGGTCGGTGAAGACGGTGGCCACGTGCGGGCTGCCGGCGCCGGCCGGGGTGTTCCAGGTCAGGTGCAGGGCGCGGCCGGAGACCGCGGAGGCGATCGCGGTGATCTGGCCGGAGGTCCAGGTCAGGTTGACCGCTCGGGCGTTGGCGTCGACGACGGAGGTGATGCCGTAGCCGCCCGAGCCGAGGCCCTGGGTGAACTTGTAGACCGTGGCGTTCTTGTCGGTCAGGGTGTAACCGCCGGTGACCGCACGCAGGCTGGCGAACCGGCCGCCCGGCGCGGAGTAGCTGCCGTCGGCGTTCTTGCCGAAGCCGACCTGGGAGCCGTCCGGGTAGCTGACCACCACACCGGTCTGGGTGCCGGAGGCGTTGGTGAGCTCGGTGGCCCGGGCGTCGAAGATGCTGGACCAGCCGGCGCCGAAGGCCCCGGTGGTGCGGTAGTCGCGGGAGTTGTAGTCACGGACGATCTCGACCGCCGGACCTGCGCCGGTGAGGTCCGCGTCGGTGACCGACTTGGTGAAGTTGCCGATCGCCGGGTTGAAGCCGCGGGCGTCGCCGTTCTGCGACAGCGAGGAGGTCAGGGCCGGCTGCGGCACCTGGACGCTGACGGCGGACCACGGGGCCGCGGCGGAGTAGAGCGAGCCGTCGTAGGCCTGGACGGACCAGTAGTACGTCTTGCCCCACTGGAGCTTGCCGGCCGGCACGGTCCAGCTGCCACTGCCGGTCAGGCCGGAGTCCACGACCAGGTTGGCGGCGGTGTCGTAGACGTAGAAGCGGTACTGCGGGTTGGTGGTCGCGTCGTCGTCGGCGAACGCCTGGAGTTCGGGGGTGAGCGTCTCGGTGGTGCCGCCGCTCTCCGGGAAGGTCGTGTCGACCTGCGGGGCGACGTTGCCGGTGTAGTCGTAGACGATCTTGGGCTCGATGCCGGGGTTGGCCATCGAACCGAACTGCTTCCAGTGCAGGTTGTCGTTGGTCGGCGCGTAGATCGCCACACCGTAGTCCGGCGTGGTCCCGTTGACCCAGTTCTGCACCGCCGCGTTGTCCAGCGACACGATCACCCAGTCACCGCCGGTCGGGCTGCCCGTGGTGTTGGCGCAGGCGTGCGAGACGGTCGGGGTGATGGTCCCGATCTGGCCGCCGGTGCTGGGGCCGGGGTAGCTCGTGGTGGTGCTGGGGTTCCAGGCCTGGGTGATCTGGGCGACCGACAGGGACTGCGGGGTGCAGGTCGAGGCCCAGATGTCGTAGAGCCACAGGTGGGCGGAGATCACCGAGACGCCGGAGCCGTCGAAGGCGTGGTACCAGTCCTGCTCGAAGGCCCGGGCGGAGTGGGTGCCGCTGTCGTAGGAACCGATCTTGATGGTCTGTTCCATCGAGTGGTCGACCTGCGGGATGTCCGAACCGGTCTCCACGTAGGTGGTGTTCGGGCGGTCCCAGATCGACGGGTCGACCGTGACCGGGAAGACCCGGGCCTTGTCGTGCAGCCAGCCCGCGTCCAGGGTCATCCGCAGCGCGGGCCTGCCGCCGTCGGTGATCAGCTCGTACGCCACCGCGTGGGTGGTGCCGCGGTCGCCGGAGACCGGGTCGACCTTGGAGTCGTAGGCGTACGCGGCCGGGATGGTCTCGACGGTCCTGCCGGAGGTGTCCAGCAGGTCGACGCCGCCCGCCTGGTTGAGCCTGGGGGTCAGGCCCTTGAGGTCGAGCGGGAACACCCAGGAGTTGCCGGCGGCCGCCGAGTGCAGGACCACCGACTCCTTGACGCCGGAGGGCATCGGGGAGAGCTGGAGATCGGTGTCCGGCAGGGCGCCCGGGTAGGTCACGGTGTCGCCGGCGGCGCTGCCCTCGACCGGGGCGGCGTCCTTGAGGCCGTAGCTGAGGCTGTGCTGGTCGTCGACCCCGAAGGTGGCGAGGGCGCCGTCGGCGGCGTGGGCGGCGAAGTCGACGCTGAGGGAGTTGGCGCTCTCGTGCCAGCGGCCGTCGCCGCGCTTGGCGACCTTGGTGTCCACGGGCTGCCAGGCGCCCGAGGGGTCGCGGTAGTTGGTGACGCCCTGGGAGACGCTGCGGCTGTAGGTGCCGTCCGCGTTCTCGTAGAAGTCCGAGTTGGCCGTGGACCGGCGGGGGTCGCGCTTGCTGGTGGCCGCGTTGAAGCCCTCGTGCTTGCCGCCGCTCGGGCCGGTCCTGACGTTGCGCCTCGGGGGCGCCGCCTCGTCCAGCTCGCCCTTGCCCTTGCCCGCGGCGTGTCCGGCGCCGCCGCCCGCGCGGGTCTGTGCGGCCGGTACCGCGTGGTCGCGGCCGGCTGCTGAGCCCGACTTCTGCTGCGGAACGGATCCCCATGACGGAGAGTCACCGGAGACCCAGGCGAAGAGGTCGCGGACCGGGGCCAGGGTGAACGGCGGCAGGGTCGCACCCTGCGCCATCGCCGCCTCCGTCGTCGGCATCAGGGCCATCGCGGTGAGCACGGTCAGCGCCAGTGCTCTCAGCAGGCGTCGACGAAGCTCCCGTCTGCGGCGGGAGGGACGGGGACGGCGGACGGGCATGGTGGACCCCAGGGAAGATCAACGAGATGGCTCGCGAATCCCACCGGAGTGATCCTTTGTCGACAAGATGACAGACGAACTCTTTACCTCGCGGGAGGAATTCTTTACCAACGCCCCTGACCTGCGAAAATAAGGACCGTGTAAGGACGGTCCGGCCGCCGCAGTCGATCAGCCCGCAGCCCGTGCCACCAGCTCGGACATCGCCCCGCGGACGTCCGCCGCCCGGTCGACGACGGTCAGGTTCCCCTCCGAGGGGCCCTCGTCGACCACCGCGAACCGCACCTTCGGGTTGGCCGGCGCCACCGCACGCACGGCCTGCACCTGCGGGTCGCCCACCGCGACCACCGTCGAGCACTTCTGCTGGACGAGGGTGTTGGCGAAGATCTCGGCCCGGCCCTCACTCGCCTCGCCGGTCACCTTGAGTGAGGACACCTGGACCCGCGACCGCGCCGATCCGTCCTGCATGCCCGCCCAGACCGGAGCCGCGGCCGGACCGGTCAGCCCCTGCCCGTCGACCAGCAGGCAGACCCGTGCGTCCAGGTACTCCCGGGCGCGGACCGGCAGCTTCTCCGGGCCGTCCTGCGGCAGCAGGGCCAGCGTCAGCACCGCCGCGACCAGCACCGCGCCGCCGGCTCCGACCAGCCACCAGATCCGCCGCCGCTCCATCATGACTCCCTGCCGTTCGCGGTCCGGCGCTCCGCCGGTCCCATGGAGCCGCGAGCATAGAGCAGGCCGCCACCCCGCCCGGCCGGGGCCCGTCCCGCCGACCGTCGCCCGCCCCTCGCGGCCTGCTCCCGGGCGGGCGGGAAGGGTGGACCGTCACGAACCGCCCCGGGCCGCCCGCCGCCCCGGCCGGACACCCGCGACCCGGTGCGGACGGTCCGTCAGAACCCTTCGCCCGGACCTCGGATCGGCTCCGACCGCGGCCGCGGTTCCGGCCGGGGGTAGGGGTCCGCCCCTGAGAAGTCCCTGATCCCGGGGCGTTCCGACCCGGGCAGAGTCGAGGGGCCGGGATCCGCATCGGGGCTGACGTCCGGCGCCGCCGGGGCGCGGAGGATGAGGACATGCCCACCGGAGAGACCGGCACCGGGCCGTACACCTCGGAGACCGTCATGAGCCGCCGCCTCGCCCGCCCCCGCCACAACCGCGTCATCGCCGGCGTCTGCGCCGGGCTCGCCGAGCGGTTCGGTCTCGCCCCGTGGACGGTACGGATCATCGCCCTGCTGTCGTGCCTGCTGCCCGGCCCGCAGTTCCTGCTCTACCTGGCGCTGTGGGTGGTGCTCCCCCAGGAGCCGTGACCGCACCCCGCGCCCGACCGCACGGCCGAGGGCGGACCGAAATCAGCCCGGCAGGCCGGGCAGGCCGGGAACGGCGCCCGCGCCGCCGCCGAGGCCGCTGACCGTGTTGACCACGCCGCCGACCGGGGTCTTGGACAGGCCCTGCCCACCGGGGACGGACTCCAGCCCGCCCACCCGGTCGGCGCCGGCGGAACGCATGCCATCGGCCATCGGGGCGTCCACGGCCGGCTCGGCGGCGGGCAGTTCGGTGGCAACGGGCTGGGCCGCGGGGGCCTGCGCGGCCGGGGCCTCGGCGGCGGGGGCCGGCTTGGCCGCCGGGGCCGGGTTCAGCGGGTTGGCGACACCCAGGGTGCCCACCGCCTCGGTCACCTCGCCGCCACCGGGCACCTTGGTGACCGCGCCGGTCGCCGCGCCGGTGGCGGCACCAGCCACCTCGGGGTTGGCCAGCGTGGTCGGGAGTCCGAGGCCGCCGGCAGCGGCAGCAGAGGCGGTACCCGCGGCGACGGCGGCGATCGCGACGCCGAGCGCAGCCGTACCGGCGGCCTTGAGAGTGGCCTGCTTCATGTGTTGGTCCTCGTCCTCGTCGGGCCGGCGCACAGGGCAGAAACCCCGAAGGGTCCGGCCGCTACGCCGTGTCAGAAGTGACTGACACACCGTAGTGACCGGACCCTTCGGGGACCAAAGAGGCGTCACTCGTCCGGGTTACGGCTCGAACGGGTGCCGCGGCGGGCCCGGTCGGGCCTGCGCCGCGGCGCCCGCGACGGCGTCCGTCAGCCGCGGGCCTGGAACAGCCACTCGGCCTTGAGCTCGGCGTAGCCCGGCTTGATCACGTCGTTGATCATGGCGAGGCGCTCGTCGAAGGGCAGGAACGCCGACTTCATCGCATTGACCGTGAACCACTCCATGTCGCCCAGCGTGTAGCCGAAGGCCTCGACCAGGTGGCCGAACTCCTGGCTCATGCTGGTGCCGCTCATCAGGCGGTTGTCGGTGTTGACGGTGACCCGGAACTTCAGCCGGCTGAGCAGCCCGATCGGGTGCTCGGCGTACGAGGACGCCGCCGCCGTCTGCAGGTTGGAGGTGGGGCACATCTCCAGCGGGACCCGCTTGTCCCGCACGTACGCGGCCAGCCGGCCGAGCTCGACCCGGCCGTCCTCGTGCACGGTGATGTCGTCGACGATCCGCACGCCGTGGCCGAGGCGGTCGGCACCGCAGCACTGCAGCGCCTCCCAGATCGACGGCAGGCCGAAGGCCTCGCCCGCGTGGATGGTGAAGTGGTTGTTCTCGCCCTTGAGGTAGTCGAAGGCGGCCTGGTGGCGGGTGGGCGGGTGGCCCGCCTCGGCGCCGGCGATGTCGAAGCCGACCACGCCCTGGTCGCGGTGGCGGTTGGCCAGCTCGGCGATCTCCTGCGAACGGGCGGCGTGCCGCATCGCGGTGATCAGGGTGCCGACCCGGATCCGGTGGCCGGCCGCGCGGGCGTTGGCCTCGCCGAGGCGGAAGCCCTCGTTGACGGCCTCGACGACCTCGTCCAGGGTGAGGCCGGCCTCCAGGTGCTGCTCGGGGGCGTAGCGGACCTCGGCGTACACGACGCCGTCGGCGGCCAGGTCCTCGGCGCAGTCGGCGGCGACCTTGATCAGGGCCTCGCGCGTCTGCATCACGGCGCAGGTGTGGGCGAAGGTCTCCAGGTAGCGGACCAGCGAGCCGGAGTCGGCGGCCTCGCGGAACCACACGCCGAGCTTGACCGGGTCGGTGGTCGGCAGGCCCTGGTAGCCGCAGGCGGCGGCCAGCTCGACGATGGTCTCGGGGCGGAGCCCGCCGTCCAGGTGGTCGTGCAGGAGCACCTTGGGGGCGCGGGCGATCTGGTCGGGCGTGGGAATGCGGGGGCCAGTGGTGCCCGCGGCGGCAGGGATGTGGGTCTCCATTGCGAGAGGGTAGCTCCTACGCGCGTAGATTTCCACCTCGGCGCGCCGTACGGCACCCGTCCGAACCGCGAACACCACCCCTGTGCCCAGGGCACCGGGCGCTTCGCCCACCACCGGCCGCGCGGCGGGCACCGGCGGCGCGGCCGCCCGCTCCGGCACCCGGCTGGTCGTGGTCCAGTGTCTAGGAGCTGTCCGGTCGATCATGTGACTGTCTAGGCTGACCCTCTTCTGGAAGGGGTGGCTGTGACGGTGATGGCTCGTGCAACGGCCGTTGCGTTGGTGCAGAAGATCATGGATGCGCACTATGCCGACGATGCCGAAACGTACGGCGTACTGGAGGCATTGGGTGAAGCCCTTGGCTGTCCGACCGGCTACGTAAGCGACTTGATCTTCTGGCCCACGGGACGGGAGCTGACAGCTGTCGAGGTCGTCGATCAGGCGCTGGAGTACCGGCCCTTCGCCCTGTGAGAGGGCTTCAAGCCCGCAGCCAGATGACCAGGGCGGCCGCGGTGACGGTGCCGAGGAAGACGTAGCCGCGCTTGTCGTAGCGGGTCGCGACGGCGCGGGAGTTCTTCAGC
>NZ_JBXQQB010000039.1:0-19835 GCF_057220535.1 Kitasatospora sp. NEAU-CNBT7
CCCCTGCCGCTGTCCGGCCGGGCCCGGCCGGGACCCCCGCCCGTTCTGGGCACGGCGCCCGCACTCCTATGCTCGGCACATGGACCAGACCGAGGTACTGAAGCGGGTCATCGGCATCCTGACGCAGGCCGGAGCGTGGATTCACGAACCCGAGGAGCCCACCGACCCCGAGCTCGACGGCGGGCCGGGGGTGGTGACCCAGCTGCTGAACGACGTCATGCCCACCATCACCATCCCGGCCGAGGCGACCGCCGACGAGATCGGGCCGCTGCTCAGCGAGGCGCTCGGCGGCCGGATCCTCCAGCTCTCCTCGGCCTTCGCGATGGCGTTCTGGGAGCTCGCCGAGGTCCACGACAGCGGCCGCACCGACATCTCCTCCCAGGACGTCCTGCGCGAACTCGCCCTCCGCGCCGAGACCGACCCGGACTGACCCGGGACCGGCGGTACCGTCCGAGGTCGGGACGGGGCCGGCACGGGAACAGCGACCGAAGCGACCGAAGCGACCGACGGCAGGAGTTGGCCGAACGGACCTCCCCGCAGCGGGAGGCCCCTGCCCGGGTCGCTGTCCGGGCCCGCCGCGGGAGAGGGGAAGCTCTCCCGCGGCGGGCCTGCGCGATCCGCTCAGGCTGTCGGCAGGATCCGGGACACGTGGATCCGCGGCGGATGCCGCCCCTCGTCCGCCACGTACTCGCTCAGCCCTTGGTCCCGTCGCAGCGGCGACGAGTGCATCCCGGGCGGGTGGGTCACCAGCCGCGCTCGCGCCACTCGGCGAGGTGCGGGCGTTCGGCGCCGAGGGTGGTGTCGTTGCCGTGGCCGGGGTAGACCCAGGCCTCGTCGGGGAGGACGTCGAAGATCTTCTCGTTGACGTCGCGGAACAGGCTGGCGAAGGCCTGCGGGTCCTTCCAGGTGTTGCCGACCCCGCCTGGGAACAGGCAGTCGCCGGTGAAGACGTGCGGGTGCCCCTGCGGGTCGTCGTAGACCAGCACGATCGCGCCCGGCGTGTGCCCGACCAGGTGGCGTACGGTCAGCTCGATCTGTCCGAAGCGCAGCTGCTCGCCGTCCTCGAGCAGCAGCTCGGTGGGGACGTCGATGCCCTCGGCGTCGATCCGGCCCGCGGCCGTCCGGGCGCCGGTGGCGGCGGCCACCTCGGCCAGCGCGCCCCAGTGGTCCTGGTGGCGGTGGGTGGTGACCACGGTGTCGAGCCGGTCGCCGACCGTCTCGAGCAGGGCCGGGGCGTCCGCCGCCGCGTCGATCAGCAGCTGGGTGTCGGTGGCCCGGCAGCGCAGCAGGTAGGCGTTGTTGTCGAACGGCCCGACGGCGATCTTGGTGATGATCAGGTGGGCCAGTTCCCGCACGTCCGGCGGGCCGCCGACCTTGACCGCTCCGTGGTACGTCATCGCGCCGCTCCTTGGTCCTGATGGTTGTTCATGGATCCGTTGTCCCCTGGCATGATGCCGCGTTCAGGCCATCGCGGGCAGCCGCGGCAGCACCGCGCGCGGGTCGGCGGCCTGTTCGCCGCCGAGGTGGACCTGGAGGCCGTCGCCGTCCGCCCGGCCGGAGAGCCATCCGGTGAGCGCGCGGACCGGGCCCTCGACGGTGAGCGCGGGCTCGCCCGGGCCGGGGCCGAGCCGCTCGCGCAGCCCGGCGTCGTCGGCGATCAGCAGCATGGCGGGGACGCCCTCGGCCGTGCGGAAGGCGTCGGACAGCTTCAGGAACTCGGCGGTGGCGAAGAATTCCGGCCAGTGCGCGGGGGTGTGCCCGGCGGCCAGGTCGACGTGGTGGTACTCGACCTCCGCCAGCCGCTTCCAGGGCAGCTCGTGGGCGGGGAACAGGTAGCCGGCCCGGTGCCGCAGCTGGACCTGCCAGGCCGCGTCGGGCAGCGTGGCGGCGGTCTCCATGAACCGGCGGTGGCTGGCGCGCAGGTCGGCGAGGTGCTCGTCGAGCGGCCGGGCGGCGCCGTCCCGGATCCCCTGCTCGCGGGCCTCGGCGGAGGCGTACTGCGGGATGTCCACCCCGGTGCGGGCCGTCTCCAGCAGGTTGACCAGGGAGTCCGCGTTGCGGGACAGGTGTGCCAGGACGTGTCCGCGGGTCCAGCCGGGCAGCGCGGAGGGCTCGTGCACGGCCTCGGGCTTCAGCTCGGCGACGCCGTGCAGCAGCTGCTCGGTGCTCTCCTCGACGGCGCGCAGCAGGTCGGCCGCGGTCCGGGCGGCGGTCGTCTCGGTCATGGGTGGCTGTCCTCCGATTGGCGCGTTCGGGGCGTTGCCCGTAGGGGCGGTCCGTCGTTGACAACCGTGACGCTACCCGTGATTCCGGCGCTGAGCAGGGCCTTCGGGCAGGTCGGAGCCGCGGGGCCGGTCGGCGCCTTCACTCGTTCGGGTGGACCGGGCTGGACAGGGTCGATAATCGAACGCCTGAGCTAGTAGGCTTCCTGGGGCAAGCTGGATGTATCAGCTGGACAGATCAGCCGGACGTCGCAGCTGTGAGCAGAGCCAGTTGGAAGTACCGCCTGTTGGACGTACAGCCTGACGGAAGTACCGCCAGCTGGAACCGACAGCCCCCTGGAAGAAACAGCCCGTCTCTCACGTTGGTCTCCCCGGAGGGGACACCAGAGACCTCTCCCCCGGAGAAAGGCGCCAGAAGCAGTGGCCGACCGCCTCATCGTCCGCGGTGCTCGCGAGCACAACCTCAAGAACGTCTCGCTCGACCTGCCGCGTGACTCCCTCATCGTCTTCACGGGCCTCTCCGGGTCCGGCAAGTCCTCGCTGGCCTTCGACACGATCTTCGCCGAGGGGCAGCGCCGCTACGTCGAGTCGCTGTCCTCGTACGCCCGGCAGTTCCTCGGCCAGATGGACAAGCCCGACGTGGACTTCATCGAGGGCCTCTCGCCGGCCGTCTCGATCGACCAGAAGTCCACCAGCCGCAACCCGCGCTCCACGGTCGGCACCATCACCGAGGTCTACGACTACCTCCGGCTGCTGTTCGCCCGGATCGGCAAGCCGCACTGTCCGCACTGCGGGCGCCCGATCGCCCGGCAGTCCCCGCAGGCCATCGTCGACCGGGTGCTGGAGCTCGCCGAGGGCACCCGCTTCCAGGTGCTCAGCCCGGTGGTCCGGGAGCGCAAGGGCGAGTTCGTCGACCTCTTCGCCGACCTCCAGTCGAAGGGCTACGCCCGCGCCCGGGTGGACGGCACCACGGTCCAGCTGACCGAGCCGCCGACGCTGAAGAAGCAGGAGAAGCACACCATCGAGGTGGTCATCGACCGCCTCACCGTCAAGGAGAGCGCCAAGCGGCGGCTGACCGACTCGGTCGAGACCGCCCTCAAGCTCTCCGGCGGCATGGTGGTGCTCGACTTCGTCGACCTCCCCGAGGACGACCCGGAGCGCGAGCGGATGTTCTCCGAGCACCTGTACTGCCCGTACGACGACGTCTCCTTCGAGGAGCTGGAGCCCCGCTCCTTCTCCTTCAACTCGCCGTTCGGCGCCTGCCCCGACTGCTCCGGCCTCGGCAACCGGATGGAGGTGGACCCGGAGCTGGTCATCCCCGACGAGGAGAAGACCCTCGACGAGGGCGCCATCCACCCGTGGTCGCAGGGCCACACCAAGGAGTACTTCCAGCGCCTGGTGGACGCGCTGGCCGGCGAGCTCGGCTTCCGCACCGACATCCCGTGGGCGGGCCTGCCCGCCCGGGCCCGCAAGGCGCTGCTGTACGGGCACAAGACCCAGGTCGAGGTCCGCTACCGCAACCGCTACGGGCGCGACCGCTCGTACACCACGTCCTTCGAGGGCGCGGTCCCGTTCGTCACCCGCCGCCACTCCGAGTCGGAGAGCGACTCCAGCCGTGAGCGCTTCGAGGGGTACATGCGGGAGGTGCCCTGCCCGGCCTGCTCCGGCACCCGGCTCAAGCCGGTGGTGCTGGCGGTGACGGTGCAGGACAAGTCGATCGCCGACGTCGCCGCCATGTCGATCAGCGACTGCGCGGAGTTCCTCGGCGCGATGCGGCTCACCGCCCGCGACAAGCAGATCGCCGAGCGGGTGCTCAAGGAGGTCAACGAGCGGCTGCGGTTCCTGGTCGACGTCGGCCTGGACTACCTCTCGCTCAACCGCGCGGCCGGCACCCTGTCCGGCGGCGAGGCCCAGCGGATCCGGCTGGCCACCCAGATCGGCTCCGGCCTGGTCGGGGTGCTGTACGTGCTGGACGAGCCGTCCATCGGCCTGCACCAGCGGGACAACCACCGCCTGATCGAGACCCTGGTCCGGCTGCGGGACATCGGCAACACGCTGATCGTGGTCGAGCACGACGAGGACACCATCAAGACCGCGGACTGGGTGGTCGACATCGGCCCCGGCGCGGGCGAGCACGGCGGCAAGGTGGTGCACTCCGGTTCGCTGAAGGAGCTGCTGAAGAACCCCGAGTCGCTGACCGGCCAGTACCTCGCGGGCAAGCGGTCGATCCCGATCCCGGCCGCCCGGCGGCCGCAGGACAAGCAGCGCCGGCTCACCGTGCACGGCGCCCGCGAGCACAACCTCAAGGACGTCACCGTCGGCTTCCCGCTCGGCACCTTCACGGCCGTCACCGGCGTCTCCGGCTCCGGCAAGTCGACCCTGGTCAACGACATCCTCTACACCCACCTCGCCCGCGAGCTGAACGGCGCGCGCAGCGTCCCCGGCCGGCACACCCGGATCACCGGCACCGACCTGGTGGACAAGGTGGTGCACGTGGACCAGTCGCCGATCGGCCGCACCCCGCGCTCCAACCCGGCCACCTACACCGGCGTCTTCGACCACGTCCGGCGGCTGTTCGCGGAGACCCAGGAGGCCAAGGTCCGCGGGTACCTGCCGGGCCGGTTCTCCTTCAACGTCAAGGGCGGCCGCTGCGAGAACTGCTCGGGCGACGGCACCATCAAGATCGAGATGAACTTCCTGCCGGACGTCTACGTGCCGTGCGAGGTCTGCCACGGCGCCCGGTACAACCGGGAGACGCTGGAGGTGCACTACAAGGGCAAGTCCATCGCCGAGGTGCTGGACATGCCGATCGAGGAGGCGGTCTCCTTCTTCGAGGCCGTCCCGGCCATCGCCCGCCACCTGCGCACCCTGCACGACGTCGGCCTCGGCTACGTCCGCCTCGGACAGTCCGCGCCGACCCTCTCCGGCGGTGAGGCGCAGCGCGTCAAGCTCGCCTCCGAGCTGCAGAAGCGTTCCACCGGCCGGACGGTCTACGTGCTGGACGAGCCGACCACCGGTCTGCACTTCGAGGACATCAGCAAGCTGATCAGGGTGCTCGACGGGCTGGTGGAGAAGGGCAACACCGTCATCGTCATCGAGCACAACCTCGACGTCATCAAGACCGCGGACTGGGTCGTCGACATGGGTCCCGAGGGCGGCAGCGGCGGCGGCAGCGTGGTCTGCGAGGGCACCCCCGAGGAGGTCGCCGCGGTGCCGGAGAGCCACACCGGCAAGTTCCTCCGCGACATCCTGGGCGACCTGCCGGTCCAGGCGGCCCCGGCGAAGGCGGCCGGCCGGGCCGCCGGCGCCAAGGCGGCGGGCGCCAAGTCCGCGGCCGGCAAGGCGGCTGCGGCCAAGCCGGCCCGCAAGCGGGCGGCGGCCGCCAAGAAGTAGCCGCCCGGGCGGTCCCGCCCCGGCAGCCCGGCCCGGCCCCGCCCGGTGCGGCCCTGCCCGGGCAGGGCGGGCACGAAGCGGTACGCGGTGTCCCGGTGGCCCGCCCCGGCTGGTCCCAACCGGGGGGGGCCCCTCCTCGTCCGGGTATGGACTGCCCGCCGACCCCGACCCCGCAGAGACCGGAGCGCCCGATGTCCGAGGCCAACGACAGCCACGCCGCCCCCTCCCGTCGCACCCTGCTGTGCTGCGCCGCCGCCGTGCTGGCGGCCGGTTCGACCGTCGCGGTCTCCGGCTGCGCCTCCTCGGACGGCGACTCCCAGGGCTCGACGGGCTCCGCCGGCGCCCCGGTCGACCTGGGCGCCGCCGCCGACGTCCCGGTGGGCGGCGGCAAGGTCTACCGCGACCAGCGGATCGTGGTGACCCAGCCGGAGGCCGGCCAGTTCAAGGCGTTCAGCGCCAAGTGCACCCACGCGGGCTGCGTGGTCGACCAGGTGAAGGGCGGTCAGATCCTCTGCCCCTGCCACGGCTCCAAGTTCGCCATCGCCGACGGCGCGGTCGCGGACGGTCCGGCGCCCACCCCGCTGCCCGCGTACCCGGTCACCGTCCAGGACGGCAAGCTCCAGGTCACCCGCGGCTAGCCCGGGTCCGACCCTTCCCGCCGGGCGCGCGACGCTCCCCCCCGCCGCGCGCTGATCCGACGCGGACGGCCGGACCCGGCCCGGCACCCGGGGCGGTGTCCCGGTGCCCGCACCCCCGTGGCGGGCACCGGGACCGTCGGTGTCGTCCGGCGTCGACAGGCCCAAGTCTGGGTGCTGCGGCGGAGGTTGCCCAGGCCTTTCAGCGGTGGCCGAAAGGCCCTCGCTGGACGGCCGTTCGGGTACCCGGTCACAATGGCCGCAGCGCCGGGGCGGGGTGCCCGCGGGCGGCGGGGGAGGGCGGCAGTGTTACGGATCCACTTCACCACCGGCGATCTGATCCGCACCCGGTTCACGGCCACCGCCGGTCCGCTGGCCGAGACCTTCAACAGCCTCTACCAGCCCGACCGCGCGGACCGCGCGGACCGTGCGCACGGAGGCGGCCACGACCTGCCGTTCCGCCCCTGGCGCCGGCGGCTGGCCGGCCGGGCGGACGAGGCGAGCCGGCCGCTGTGGACGCTGACCGGCCCGGGCCCCTGGCTCGACGTCGCCGCGCTGACCGGCACCGATCCCTCCGTCGAGGTCGGACTGCAGACGCTGCTCGGCGCCCCGGACGCGCTGGTGCGCAGCGAACTGGAGCACGTGGCGATGCCGCGCGCCGACCGCACCTGGCTGGCCGGTCTGACCGGCGGCGACCTCGACGCGCGCCGGCTGCTCGCCGACTCCCTGCACGCCGCCTACCTGGACCGGATCGGTCCGTACTGGGACCGGATGCGCGCCCACCTGGACGGGGTCCGGGCCGACTGGGCCCGCACCCTGGTCGACCACGGGATCGAGCGGCTGCTGGAGACCCTGTGCCCGGGTGTGGTGCGGTGGCGGGCCCCGGTGCTGGAGGTCCGCTTCCCGCGGGAGCTCGACCACCGTCCGGCGGGCCGCGGGCTGGTGATCACCCCGATGGTGTTCCTGCCGGGCGGCCCGGAGCTGCTGTTCGACCCGGCCGACGAGACCGTCCCGGCCACCCTGCTGGTGCCGACCGTCCGTGACCCGTTGGTCGGGGCCGGGCTGTGGGAGGAGCCGGGCCGGGGCGGGGAGCCGCCGTTGGCCGCGCTGCTGGGCCGGACCAGGGCGGCGGCGCTCGGGGCCGTCGCCCAGGGCTGCTCCACCACCGAGCTGGCCCGCCGTCTCGCGGTCTCGCCCGCCTCCGCCTCGCAGCACACCGCGGTGCTGCGCAACGCCAACCTGATCACCACCCGCCGCCGCGGCGGCGCGGTGCTGCACACCCTGACCCCGCTGGGCGCGGAACTGCTGCACCGCGGCGGTGCGGCGCACTGATCCGGGAGGGGGGAACCGGTCGACCGGCGGGCCCCGGCGGCGAGAAGTGGATCAGGCCACGGAGTGTCCTCGCCAATCGGTAGGGTGATTGCCATGGCTGACCCGTCCACCTACCGTCCGGCACCCGGCGCGATCCCGGTCTCACCGGGGGTGTACAAGTTCCGCGACGCGCACGGGCGGGTCATCTACGTGGGCAAGGCGAAGAGCCTGCGGCCGCGGCTGTCCTCCTACTTCCAGGACATCGCGAACCTCCATCCGCGCACCGCGACCATGGTCACCACCGCGGCCTCGGTGGAGTGGACGGTGGTCGGCACCGAGGTGGAGGCGCTCCAGCTGGAGTACTCCTGGATCAAGGAGTTCGACCCGCGCTTCAACGTCAAGTACCGCGACGACAAGAGCTATCCGGAGCTCGCGGTGACGCTGAACGAGGAGTTCCCCCGGGTCCAGGTGATGCGCGGGGCGCACAAGAAGGGCGTGCGCTACTTCGGCCCGTACGGCCATGCCTGGGCGATCCGCGAGACGGTCGACCTGCTGCTGCGGGTCTTCCCCGTCCGCACCTGCTCCAACGGCGTCTTCAAGCGCGCCCAGCAGGTCGGCCGCCCCTGCCTGCTGGGCTACATCGGCAAGTGCGCGGCGCCCTGCGTCGGCAAGGTCTCGGCCGACGAACACCTGGCGCTGGCCGAGGAGTTCTGCGAGTTCATGGCCGGGCGCACCGGTGGTTTCCTGCGCCGCCTGGAGCAGCAGATGCAGCAGGCGGCCGAGGAGATGGAGTACGAGCGGGCGGCCCGGCTGCGCGACGACATCGGGGCGCTGCGGCGCGCGATGGAGAAGAACGCGGTGGTCCTCGCCGACGGCACCGACGCCGACCTGCTGGCGCTGGCCGAGGACGAGCTGGAGGCTGCCGTCCAGATCTTCCACGTCCGCGGCGGCCGGGTCCGCGGCCAGCGCGGCTGGGTCACCGACAAGGTCGAGGACGTGGACACCGCGGCCCTGGTCGAGCACGCCCTCCAGCAGCTGTACGGCGCCGGTACCGAGCCGGTGCCGCGCGAGGTGCTGGTGCCGGAGCTGCCGGAGCCGGCCGGTCCGGTCCGCGAGTGGCTGTGCGGTCTGCGCGGCGGGCAGGTGGACCTGCGGGTCCCGCAGCGCGGTGACAAGAAGGACCTGATGGCCACCGTCGGCCGCAACGCCCAGCAGGCGCTCGCGCTGCACAAGACCAAGCGCGCGGGCGACCTCACCACCCGCAGCCGGGCGCTGCAGGAGATCGCCGACGCGCTGGAGCTGGACTCCGTGCCGCTGCGGATCGAGTGCTTCGACATCTCGCACCTGCAGGGCGAGGACGTGGTGGCCTCGATGGTGGTCTTCGAGGACGGCCTGGCCCGCAAGAGCGAGTACCGGCGCTTCCAGATCAAGGGCTTCGCCGGCCAGGACGACGTCCGCTCGATGCACGAGGTGATCACCCGCCGGTTCCGCCGCTACCTCCAGGAGCGCGAGCAGACCGGCGAGTGGGCGGTCCCCGAGCAGGACGAGGACGAGAGCCCGCTCGGGACCGTCACCGACATCCCCGCCGACACGGGCACCCTCGCCGAAACGGGCACCCCGATCGACACGGGCACCCTCGCCGACACCGACTCCCCGATCGACACCGACACCGCCGGCCCGCTCGGGGAGAACGGCCGCCCGCGCCGGTTCGCCTACCCGCCGCAGCTGCTGGTGGTCGACGGCGGCCGGCCGCAGGTCGCCGCCGCGCAGCGGGCGCTGGACGAGCTGGGCATCGACGACGTCGCGCTGTGCGGCCTGGCCAAGCGGCTGGAGGAGGTCTGGCTGCCCGGCGAGGAGGACCCGGTGGTGCTGCCGCGCAGCAGCGAGGGCCTCTACCTGCTGCAGCGGGTCCGTGACGAGGCGCACCGCTTCGCCATCCGCTACCAGCGCACCAAGCGCTCCAAGCGGCTCACGGCGGGGGAGCTGGACTCCGTCCCGGGGCTCGGCGAGACTCGCCGCCAGGCCCTGCTCAAGCACTTCGGTTCGCTGAAGCGGCTGCGCGCGGCCACCGTGGACGAACTGTGCGAGGTCCCGGGCATCGGCCGTCGCACGGCGGAGACTGTTGCGGCAGCGTTGGCCTCCCGTACACCCGCCACATTCGCGGTGAACACCGCCACGGGCGAGATCATTGACGACAGTGTTGAGCCTGACCGCGCCGGCCGGGGACCGGCCGGCGCACCCCAGGAGACGCCATGACGGCCGACGTCGCCCGTCAACACCGTGTCCGGGACCTGCCCCGACGGGGTGAGCCCGGGAAGCCGGACGGCCTCGGGCGCGTTCTCCACAGCAGAACCATCGAGAGCGGGGATCCGAAGTGACTGTGTCGAGTACGGGCGAGACCGGACCGGAGCTGGTGATCATCTCCGGCATGTCCGGAGCCGGCCGTAGCACCGCCGCGAAGTGCCTGGAGGACCTGGGCTGGTTCGTGGTGGACAACCTGCCGCCGGCCCTGATCCCGACCATGGTCGACCTCGGCGCGCGCTCCCAGGGCGCGGTGCCCAGGATCGGCGCGGTGGTCGACGTCCGGGGCCGGACCTTCTTCGACGACCTGCTGACCTCCCTGGAGGAGCTGGAGAAGCGCGGGGTGCGGCTGCGGGTGGTGTTCCTGGAGTCCTCCGACGAGGCGCTGGTCCGCCGCTTCGAGTCGGTCCGCCGTCCGCACCCGCTGCAGGGCGACGGCCGGATCGTCGACGGCATCGAGCGCGAGCGCGACCTGCTGCGCGAGCTGCGCGGCGAGGCCGACCTGGTGATCGACACCTCCAACCTCAACGTGCACCAGCTGCGCGCCAAGCTGGACGCCCAGTTCGCCGACCACGACGAGCCCGAGCTGCGGGCCACCGTGATGTCCTTCGGCTTCAAGTACGGCCTGCCGGTCGACGCCGACCTGGTGGTGGACTGCCGGTTCCTGCCGAACCCGCACTGGGTCCCCGAGCTGCGGGCCCGCACCGGCACCGACCCGGACGTCGCCGAGTACGTGTTCAAGCAGCCCGGCGCGCAGGAGTTCCTGGACGGCTACACCGATCTGCTGCGGGTCATCACGGAGGGCTATCGCCGCGAGGGGAAGCGCTACATGACTCTTGCCGTAGGCTGCACCGGTGGCAAGCACCGCAGTGTCGCCATGTCGGAGCGGCTGACCAAGCGTCTGATCGCGGACGGTGTGGAGACGGTGCTCGTCCACCGCGACATGGGCAGGGAGTGACCGGCCGGGAGTGACAGCAGCGCCCCGTCCGTCGCTCACAGGAGCATGAGACAGGAACATGGGGTCGGTGTGACGGGATACTCGCCAGCGCGGCAGCTCCAGCACAGGCCTTCCGAGCGGGCCCAGGCGACCGGGCCCGCCCAGGCCGGGCAGAAGCCCCGCCCGGGCGCGCCCAGGATCACCGCCCTCGGCGGCGGCCAGGGCCTGTCGGCCTCGCTGTCCGCGCTGCGCCGGCTGACCAACGAGCTGACCGCCGTGGTCACCGTCGCCGACGACGGCGGCTCCAGCGGCCGGCTCCGCAGCGAGCTGGGCGTGCTGCCCCCGGGCGACCTGCGCAAGGCGCTGGCCGCGCTGTGCGGCGACGACGACTGGGGCCGGACCTGGTCCGAGGTGATCCAGCAGCGGTTCACCGGCAACGGCGGCCTCGGCGGCCACGCGGTCGGCAACCTGCTGATCGTCGCGCTGTGGGAGAAGCTCGGCGACCCGGTCGAGGCGCTGAACTGGGTCGGCCGGCTGCTGAACGTCCAGGGCCGGGTGCTGCCGATGTCGGCGGTCCCGCTGGACATCGAGGCCCAGGTGCGCGGCCACGACCCGGCCCGCCCGGCCGAGGTCTCGGCCGTCCGCGGCCAGGCCAGTGTCGCGGTCACCCCGGGGACGGTGCTCTCGGTGCGCCTGCTCCCGGACGAGCCGCCGGCCGTGCCGGAGGCCGTCTCGGCGGTGCTGGAGGCGGACTGGGTGGTGCTCGGCCCCGGCTCCTGGTTCACCAGCGTGCTGCCGCACCTGCTGGTGCCCGAGCTCGCCAAGGCGCTGATCGGCACCCGGGCCCGTCGGCTGCTCACCCTCAACCTCGCCCCCCAGCCGGGCGAGACCGAGGGCTTCACGCCGCAGCGCCACCTCGACGTGATAGCCGACCACGCCCCCGACCTCGCGGTGGACGCCATCCTGGTGGACGAGCGCGCGGTCACCGGAGGGGCGTTCGGCCTGGCCGACCTGGCCGGGCTGGAGAAGGCCGCCGAACGGATGGGCGCCGCACTGGTGCTCGACCGGGTGGCCCGGGCGGACGGGTCACCGCGACACGACCCGGAGCTCTTGGCGGCTGCGTACGACCGGATTTTCCGGACACATGGAAGGATCGGCCCATGGCGATGACGGCAGCGGTCAAGGATGAAATCAGCCGGCTCCCCGTCACCCGGGCCTGCTGCCGCAAGGCGGAGGTCTCGGCGATCCTGCGGTTCGCGGGCGGCTTGCACATTGTGAGCGGCCGCATCGTGATCGAGGCGGAGCTGGACACCGGCATTGCGGCGCGGCGGCTGCGCAAGGACCTGCTGGAGATCTTCGGGCACTCCTCGGATCTGGTGGTGATGGCCCCCGGCGGGCTGCGCCGCGGCAGCCGGTACGTGGTGCGGGTGGTCAAGGACGGCGAACTGCTGGCCCGGCAGACCGGGCTGGTGGACGGCAGGGGGAGGCCCATCCGCGGGCTGCCCCCGGCGGTGGTCTCGGGCGCGACCTGCGACGCGGAGGCCGCCTGGCGCGGGGCGTTCCTGGCGCACGGCTCGCTCACCGAGCCCGGCAGGTCCTCCTCCCTGGAGATCACCTGCCCCGGTTCGGAGGCGGCGCTGGCCCTGGTCGGCGCGGCCCGCCGGCTCGGCATCCCGGCCAAGGCCCGCGAGGTCCGCGGGGTGGACCGGGTGGTGATCCGGGACGGCGACGCGATCGGCGCCCTGCTCACCAGGCTCGGCGCGCACGAGTCGGTGCTGGCCTGGGAGGAGCGCCGGATGCGGCGCGAGGTCCGGGCCACCGCCAACCGGCTGGCCAACTTCGACGACGCCAACCTGCGCCGCTCGGCCCGCGCGGCGGTCGCGGCCGGCGCCCGGGTGCAGCGGGCGCTGGAGATCCTCGGCGAGGAGGTGCCCGAGCACCTGGCCGCGGCGGGGCAGCTGCGGATGCAGCACAAGCAGGCCTCGCTGGAGGAGCTGGGCGCGCTCGCCGAGCCGCCGCTCACCAAGGACGCGGTGGCCGGCCGGATCCGCCGGCTGCTGGCGATGGCCGACAAGCGCGCGGCCGAGCTGGGGCTGCCCAACACCGAGGCCAACCTGACCGAGGAGATGGCCCTCAGCTGAACCGCTCTTCATAGCACACGCGCCGCGAGGGCACCGGAGGACCCCGGTGCCCTCCGTGCTGCCCGGGCGCCCCTTGGTGCCGTCTCACGCCGGAGAGGCGATGTGCCCAGGGCAGCGCCGGGAGGGTAGGGTCGTTCCTGGTCGGGGACTTCCCATTTCCACTTCGCCGGCAGTGTCCGGCGTACCTTAGAGGAGATCGGTTCGTGACGATCCGGGTAGGCATCAACGGATTCGGCCGCATCGGCCGCAACTTCTTCCGTGCGGTCAAGGCTCAGGGCGCGGACATCGAGATCGTCGGTGTCAACGACCTGACCGACACCAAGACCCTGGCGCACCTGCTGAAGTACGACTCCATCCTGGGCACCCTGCAGTCCGAGGTCTCGCACACCGCGGACAGCATCACCGTGGACGGCAAGACCTTCAAGGTCATCGCCGAGCGCGACCCGGCCAACCTCCCCTGGGGCGAGCTGGGGGTCGACATCGTCATCGAGTCCACCGGCATCTTCACCAAGGCCGACCAGGCCAAGAAGCACGTCACCGCCGGTGCGAAGAAGGTCATCATCTCGGCGCCCGCCACCGACGAGGACGTCACCATCGTGATGGGCGTCAACGACGAGAAGTACGACGCCGCGAAGCACACCGTCATCTCCAACGCCTCCTGCACCACCAACTGCGTGGCGCCGCTGGCGAAGGTGCTGAACGAGAACTTCGGCATCGTCAAGGGTCTGATGACCACCGTGCACGCCTTCACCAACGACCAGGTCACGCTGGACTTCCCGCACAAGGACCTGCGTCGCGCCCGTGCCGCGTCGCTGAACATCATCCCGACCTCCACCGGTGCCGCCAAGGCCACCGCGCTGGTCCTGCCGGAGCTGAAGGGCAAGCTGGACGGCACCTCGCTGCGCGTCCCGGTCCCGACCGGCTCGATCACCGACCTGGTCGTCACGCTGGAGCGCGAGGTCACCGTCGAGGAGGTCAACGCGGCCTTCCAGAAGGCGTCCGAGGGCTCCCTCAAGGGCATCCTGCAGTACACCGAGGACCCGATCGTCTCCTCCGACATCGTGAACTCGCCGTTCTCCACGATCTTCGACTCCCTGATGACCATGGTCCAGGGCAACCAGGTCAAGGTCTTCGGCTGGTACGACAACGAGTGGGGCTACTCCAACCGCCTCGTCAACCTGACCACCCTCGTCGGCGGCCAGCTCTGACCCGCGGCAGCCGCGTGATGTGAGAGGCAGGGCCCGGTCGGCGAACTCGCCCCCGGGCCCTGCCTCTGCACCGCCGCCCGGGTACTGTTCGCGCCCGGGCGGCCCGTATCGCCGAGCTCCCTCACCGCTGCTCCGGCGGCCCGTCGCCGTGCCGCTGCCTCATGCACCACCTTCTCCCCGGGAGACCGAAGACCGTGAAGACCATCGAAGACCTTGAGGTCGCCGGCCGGCGGGTGTTCGTCCGCGCCGACCTGAACGTGCCGCTGTCCAACGGCACGATCACCGACGACGGCCGGATCCGCGCCGTCGCCCCGACCATCGCCAAGCTGCTGCAGGCCGGCGCGAAGGTCGTGGTCGCCTCCCACCTGGGCCGTCCCAAGGGCGAGCCCGAGCCGCAGTTCTCCCTCGCGCCGGTGGCCGTCCGCCTCGGCGAGATCCTCGGTACCCCCGTGTCCTTCGCGACCGACACCGTGGGCGAGAGCGCGAAGGCCACCGTCGCCGCCCTGGCCGACGGCGAGGTCACGCTGCTCGAGAACCTGCGCTTCAACGCGGGCGAGACCAGCAAGGACGACGCCGAGCGCGGCGCCTTCGCCGACCAGCTGGCGGCGCTGGCCGACGCGTACGTGGGCGACGGCTTCGGTGCGGTGCACCGCAAGCACGCCTCGGTGTACGACCTGCCGGCCCGCCTGCCGCACGCCGTGGGCGACCTGATCGCGACCGAGGTGGGCGTGCTCAAGCGCCTCACCGAGGAGGTGGAGCGCCCGTACGTGGTGGTGCTCGGCGGATCCAAGGTCTCCGACAAGGTCGGTGTGATCGACAACCTGCTGGGCAAGGCCGACCGGATCCTGATCGGCGGCGGCATGGCGTACACCTTCCTCGCGGCCCTCGGCCACGAGGTCGGCATCTCGCTGCTGCAGAAGGACCAGATCCCGACCGTCCTGGAGTACCTGGAGCGGGCGAAGGCCAACGGCGTCGAGTTCGTGCTGCCGGTCGACGTCTCGGTCTCCGCGAGCTTCCCCGACCTGAAGACCTTCGCCCCGGTCGAGGACTTCGAGGTGGTCGACGCGGACCGGATCCCCGCGGACAAGGAGGGCCTGGACATCGGCCCGCGGACCCGGGAGCTGTTCGCCGCCAAGCTGGCCGACGCCAGGACCGTGTTCTGGAACGGCCCGGTCGGCGTCTTCGAGCACCCGGCCTTTGCCGAGGGCACCAAGGCGGTCGCGCAGGCGCTGCTGGACAGCGAGGCGTTCACCGTCGTCGGCGGTGGCGACTCCGCCGCCGCCGTCCGCATCCTGGGCTTCGACGAGACGAAGTTCGGGCACATCTCGACCGGCGGTGGCGCAAGCCTCGAGTACCTGGAGGGCAAGACCCTCCCCGGTCTCGCCGCCCTGGAAGGCTGATCGCATGAGCACGCGTCTCCCGCTGATGGCGGGCAACTGGAAGATGAACCTCAACCACCTCGAGGCCATCCAGCACACCCAGAAGCTGGCGTTCGCGCTGGCCGACAAGGACTACGAGGCCGTCGAGGTCGCGGTCCTGGTCCCGTTCACCGACCTGCGTTCGGTGCAGACCCTGGTCGACGGCGACAAGCTGAAGGTCAAGTACGGTGCGCAGGACATCTCCGCGCACGACTCCGGTGCCTACACCGGTGAGATCTCCGGCCCGATGCTGGCGAAGCTGAAGTGCACCTTCGCGGCGATCGGCCACTCGGAGCGCCGCCAGTACCACGGCGAGAACGAGGAGATCGTCAACGCCAAGGTGAAGGCCGCCTACCGCAACGGCATCACGCCGATCCTGTGCGTGGGCGAGCCGCTGGAGATCCGCAAGGCGGGCACCCACGTCGAGTACACCCTGGCCCAGCTGGACGGCGCACTGGACGGGGTCCCGGCCTCGGACGCCGGGTCCGTCGTGGTCGCGTACGAGCCGGTGTGGGCGATCGGCACCGGCGAGGTGGCGACCCCGGAGGACGCGCAGGAGGTCTGCGCGGCGATCCGGGCCCGGCTCGCCGAGCTGTACTCCGCCGAGCTGGCGGACAAGGTCCGGGTGCTGTACGGCGGTTCGGTGAAGTCCTCCAGCGCGGCCGGCCTGATGGCCAAGCCCGACGTGGACGGCGCCCTGATCGGCGGTGCCTCGCTGGACGCCGACGAGTTCGTCAAGATCGTGCGGTACCGTGACCAGGCAGTAGGCTAACGCCGCCGCAGCAACGTAGGCTTTGGGGCCGGACCGCTTCCACGCGGCCCGGCCCCTTCGCCGAAGATACGAGAGAGTTGGTCCCGTCGTGGTTCTCGGGTTCTCGATTGCCCTGATCATCCTGAGTCTGCTGATGATCCTCCTGGTGCTGCTGCACAAGGGGAAGGGCGGCGGCCTGTCCGACATGTTCGGCGGTGGCGCGATGTCGACCGGCGGCGGATCCGCCGTGGCCGAGCGCAACCTGGACCGGATCACCATCCTGGTGGGCGCGGCCTGGTTCGTGTGCATCGTGGTGCTCGGCCTGGTGCTCAAGTACAAGAACTGAACCGGCTTCCCCGCGGATCTGACGAGGTGTCGCCGCGCCGCCTATCCTGGTAGGGCCCGGCGGTGGAGGCGGTGGTGGCAGATCCTTAACTCCCGCTTACACTAGGACGACTTCGCCACCGTCCGCAGGCCGCGGCCGGGCGGCAGTGGGTCCCGGCCGCAGTCCGGGCCGGATCCAGGGCATCGGTCGAGGTCGCATCGCATCAGCACGCAGGGAGTCAGACCGTGGCAAGTGGCAACGCCATCCGAGGCAGCAGAGTCGGCGCCGGCCCGATGGGCGAGGCGGAGCGCGGCGAGTCCGCCCCGCGCAACCGGATCTCCTTCTGGTGCGCCAACCGGCACGAGACGCGGCCCAGCTTCGCCGCGGAGGCGGCCATCCCGGACACCTGGGACTGCCCGCGCTGCGGCTTCCCGGCCGGCCAGGACGAGGACAACCCGCCGGCCCCGGCCCGCAACGAGCCGTACAAGACCCACCTCGCCTACGTCCGTGAGCGTCGCACCGACGCCGACGGCGAGGCGATCCTCGCCGAGGCGCTGGCCAAGCTCCGTGGCGAGATCTGAACACACGTCACCTTCGCGAAGAGGGGCCGGACCCGGTGGGTCCGGCCCCTCTTCGCGTTCCCGCGCCCTGATCGGTGTCTCCCGGGCCCCGCCGTGTCGGTTTGACGGCGGGGCCCCTCTTCCACCACCATTCCACTAACTACTTAGTGGAATGGTGGTGGAAGTGCTCGACTACCGGATCGACCGTCGCAGCGGCGTGGCCACCTACCTCCAGATCGTCCAGCAGACCGAGCACGCCCTGCGGCTCGGCCTGCTCCGGCCCGGCGACCGCCTGCCGACCGCCAAGGAGGTGGTGGCCGCCACCGCGGTCAACCCCAACACGGTGCTCAAGGCGTACCGGGAGCTGGAACGGCGCGGCCTGGTCGCACCCAGGCCCGGCCTCGGCACCTTCGTCCTGCGGTCGCTGGCCCACCAGGAGGCCGCCGCCGACTCGCCGCTGCGCGCCGAGCTGGCCGGCTGGGCCTCCCGGGCCCGGGCCGCCGGGCTGGCACGGGACGACGTCGAGGCGCTGGTCGCGTCCGTGGTCGACGAGGAGTACCAGGCCCGCCCGCAGGGTGGGGCCCAAGCACAGGAGGGGAACCCATGAACGCTCTGTACCCCGACGGGTCCGCCGACGGCGGACCGACGGCGGTGGAGGTCAGCGGCCTCGGCCGCCGCTACCACCGCGGCTGGGCGCTGAAGAACTGCTCCTTCCGGATCCCGGCCGGGCGGATCTGCGCCCTGGTCGGACCGAACGGTGCCGGCAAGACCACGCTGATGTCGCTGATCGCCCAGCTGCTCGCCCCCACCGAGGGCCGCGCCGAGGTGTTCGGCCACCCGCTCGGCGACCCCGCCGTCCGCGGCCGGATCGGCTTCGTCGCCCAGGACAAGCCGCTGTACCCCGGCTTCACCGTGGCCGAGACGCTGCGCCTGGGCCGGGAGCTGAACCGCAGCTGGGACCAGGCCAAGGCGGAATGGGTGGTGGCCCAGGGCAAGGTGCCGCTGACCGCCCGGATCGGCACCCTCTCCGGCGGCCAGCGCACCCGGGTCTCGATGGCGCTCGCCCTCGGCGCCCTGCCCGAGCTGCTGATCCTCGACGAGCCGATGTCCGACCTGGACCCGCTCGCCAGGCACCAGCTGATGGGCCTGCTGATGGCGGAGGCCGCCGATCGCGGCATCACCGTGCTGATGTCCTCGCACGTGATCGCCGAGCTGGAGGACTCCTGCGACTACCTGGTGCTGCTCTCCGAGGGCGGCGTCCTGCTGGCCGGTGACATCGAGGAGATCCGCGACGCCCACCTGCTGCTGGTCGGCGACGACGGCGCCGAGGCCCCCGCCCCCGAGCGGGTGGTCGAGCTCAGCCGCACCGGCCGCCAGATCACCGCCCTGGTCCGGACGGACGGCCGGACGCCGGCCGGCTGGGAGGTCAACCACCCCACCCTGGAGGAAGTCCTGCTCGCCCACCTGCGTTCCAGCGCGGTGCCCGCGCTGCTCACCGCCGAGGCCCGTCCCGCCGATCGGACGGTGGCGGCATGAGCACCACTCTCGCACCGACCCGCGCCGCCGCCCGCCCCTCGCGCCTCGCGCCGCGCGGCATCTGGTGGCTGATGTGGCGCCAGCAGCGTCTGGCGGTCCTGCTCTGGCTGGTCGCGGTGGTGGCCGCGGCCGCGGTCGTCCCGTTCCTGCGCGCGGCCATGGTGGACTACATCGACAGCCACCACATCGCGGGCTGCGCGATGATCACCTCGGACCCGGCCTGCCAGGGTGAGGGGATCCAGCAGGCCGTCGACGGCTTCCGGACCAAGTACACCCCGTTCCTGCAGGCCATGGGGCTGCTGCTGACGGCCCTGCCGGCCGGGCTCGGCCTGTTCGTCGGCGCCCCGCTGCTGGCCCGGGAGTACGAGAGCGGCACCTGGCGGCTGGTGCTCGGCCAGAGCGTGACCCGCTCCCAGTGGCTGCGGGCCAAGGTCGCCTCGGTCGCGGTGCCGGCGCTGCTCGGCACCGCCGCGCTGATGGGCCTCTACCGGTGGATGTGGCTGCCCTCGGCGAACTTCGTCTCCGGGGTGGGCTGGTCCGGGATCTTCTTCGGCTCCGGCGGGCCGGTGCTGATGGCGACCACCCTGCTCGCCCTCGCGGTCGGTGCCACGGCCGGCGCGCTGGTCCGCCGGGTGGTCCCGGCGATGGGGGCCACCTTCGGCGTGGTGCTGGTGCTGCAGTACCTGCTCTCCGAGGTGCGGCCGTACCTGGTGCCGAGTCAGGTCCGGATGGTCTCCCGCTCCGAACTGCCCAACGACGTCTGGGGCTTCGGCCAGGGGTTCATGACCTCGGGCGGCAAGCGGCTGCCGTACGACCTGTGCTCCAACTCCGCGGACTACGCCGACTGCCTGGCCAAGGCGGGCAACGCCCGCGAGTTCAGCGACGTCCACGTCGCGGCGGACTACTGGCCGCTGCAGGGCGTGGAGTCCGCGCTCTGCCTGGCGCTGGCCGCCGCCCTGCTGGGCTACCTGTCCTGGCGGACCCGCAAGGCGGACTGACCCGGCACCCGGAGCACGGCAGGAGGCGGGGGGGAGGGGAAGAAAGCCCCCCCCCCCCTTGGTTTGGGTCCTCCCCATAGGCCTACCCCCCCGACCCTC